>NZ_BLPF01000004.1:1170000-1494550 GCF_011764425.1 Phytohabitans houttuyneae | reverse complement strand
CTTTTCGCCATCCGCCGCTGGACCCCCATGCCGAGGGGCGGCCACTTCGCGGCCGCGGAAGCGCCCGACCTCCTGGCCCGCGACATCGCGGCGTTCTTCGCCTCCCTCTGACCACGAGTGGTTGTCAACCGCGAACAAGCTTCGCGGTGAGTAAGGTTTCCAACACCGCCCGCTCTGGTTTGCCCGTACCGTAAGGCGATGACCACGGGGGAAGGGCTCACCGCAAAGGCCAGAGCCGAGGTGACGCGGGTGGCCATCGCCGGTGCGGTGGCCGGTGCCGCCCTCGTCATCGGGGCGCTACTGGCCAGCGTGACCGGCGGCCGCGGTGGGGCGGCGGCCGCCGTCACCGTCGGCGTGACCGTGCTGCTCCTCGCCGTCGTGGCTGCCCTGTCGCCGCTGTTCGGGAGCCGCGGCCTCCCGGCGCGCGCGGCGAGGCGCGACGGCGGCGGTCGCGCACGCGTCCGACGGCTACCGCCGTCCCGGCTCCCATGACGCCGAAGCCACCGGCCACCCACGGAGACAGGTCCACGATCCGCACCACCACGACGATCCCGGCGAGGAGCACCGCACCGCCGAAGACCAGCACGAGAGCGAGGAGGCAGAGTTCCCGGAGCAGGCCGCGATACCTGCGAAGCGCGAGGTCCGAGCCCGTCGCGCGGATCAGGTGCCGGTCGAGCAGCGCCACGGCGTTGGCGGCCTTCCGCACGCCTTGGGAGGTCATGGCAGCACTGTGGCCCGCGCCGTAGTCCCGGCTCCAGGGATGGGCGTCCCGGCGTAGGGGCGGTTGCGTGTCAGAGCGCCTTTTCGACGCCCCGGTCGCGCACGAGGCGTACGGCCTGAAACTTGTTTTCCACGCCGAGCTTGCGGTAGAGGTCGTTGGAGAGCAGGTTGCGGATCGTCTTGCCGCTGAGCCCGAGGTGCCTGGCGATCTCTTCGACGGACTCGTTGCGCACCAAGGCGCCGAGCATCTCCCGCTCCCGCTCGGTGAGCTTGTCGAACGGCTCCGGCAGGCGCACCCGGGCCCGCCGCACGTTGCCGAGGAAGGCTGTGCTCACCTCGGGACCGAGGACGAACGAGCCGCACGCGACGGCGCGCAGGATCGCGACAAGGTCCTTCGTCTTCGTGTCCTTGCGGGCGTACCCATGTGCTCCGGCCTTGAGGGCCCGGTGGACCTGCTCGTCGTCGCCGTTGTACGTCAACACGAGCACCTTGACGTCCCGAAGCCGTTGCACGAGCTTGGCGACGGCCTCGATGCCGTCGCCATCGGGGAGCGCCACGTCCATCACAACGACGTTCACCTGGTGGTGTGTGGCTTCCCTGAGTGCCTCCTGCACGGTGGCGGCCTCGATCACGTCTGCGACCCAGTCCTGCTCCACCAACCAGGCACGGAGACCCTCGCGCAGCGTGGGGTGATCGTCCACGATGAGGACACGCGAGTCTTGGACCACGATTACACCCTTGTCTCGAACCAGTACGCCAGGGTGACCGCCAGGCATCGTAGCCGCGTTTCCCGTGATGTGGTGGGACCGCGCCACGACCTGCCCTCAGCCGTTCGTGCGTTCGGCCACGAGCCCGATGGGTAGTTCGACCCGAACCGACGTGCCGCGCGGCTGCGCCGCGGCGACGCGACACGTGCCGCCGAGCCGCTCCGCGCGGTCGCGCATCGAGTCGAGTCCCACACCGTGACCTGCCGTCGATCCGATTCCGACGCCATCGTCGACGACCTCGATCGTCAATGAACGGTCCCTGGCGACGGTGACCTGGCACGTCCTGGCGTTGGCGTGTTTGACGACGTTGTTCAGCGCCTCGCCAAGGATGTGGTACGCCGCCTCCTCGACCGGAGCGGGCAGCCCGTCGAGATTCTGGCGCATCTCCAGCCGCACCGAGAGAGCCGGACCGCTGAACTCCTCACATCGTCCGGCGAGCGCGACCGCGAGCCCTCGCTCCAGCGCCTGCGGGCGGAGCTGGCTGACGAGGTGGTCGAGGTCGGCCTGCGTGCGCACGAGGTTTTCCATGACCTCGCCGAGAACGGCGCTGACCCGGTCCGGCTTGCGGACGTGCTCCCGGGCCAGCTCCACCTTCATCGTGATGCCGGTCAGCGCCGGCTTGACCCTGTCGTGCAGGTCGTCCCGCAGGCGATGCCGCTCGTCCTCACGGATCATGATCAGCCGCTCCTGGTAGTCCTGCAGTTCGTTCATGAGCCGGATCGTCGCCGCCGCGACCGCGGCCTGGACCGCCGCTTCCTCGAGCAGGCGGCGCTCGCGCGGGGTGAACCTGCCGCCCTCGCTGCGCGGCGCGACCAGCAGTTTTCCGAACTTCTTGCCCTGCGCCACCATGTCGAACGACGCCACCGGCTCGGCTCGCCTGCCGTGCTCGGCCACCACCCGCGGCTCGTCGTCGGGCTCGTCGAGCTCGACCGCGACGTAGGGCACCTGCATCGAGTCGGCGATGTCCGCGGTCAGCTGCGGGAGCACCGAGTCGGGGTCCATGGTGCGCCGCAGGAGATCGCCCACGCGCGTGATGACCTCGTACGGCTCGTCGCGATTGCCGTAGAGGAGGCGGTCGACGACGCGCTGGACACGGCTGCGCAGCGGGCCGACGGCGAGGAGCGTGACGACCGTCGCCACCGCCGACGCCGTCGAGTCGCTGTCGCCGACGAAGGTCTCACGCAGGAGCGCGAGCGCCAGGGCCAGGACCACGAGCAGCAGCGCGCTCATGAGGAGCCAGACGATGCTCCGGTTGACGACGCGGTCCAGCTCGTACAGCCGGTAACGCAGGATGGCGATCGTCATCGCGACCGGCACCACGGCCGCCACGACCAGCCACACCCCGGGTACACCGAGCGCTTCGAGAGGAAGCGCGAGCAGGAGCGCCGCGCCGGCGGGCAGCAGGCAGGCCAGCTGCTGGCGCGTCTCACCGCCCGACCGGCGCCATCTGAGCAACAGCGCGACGAACGCGCCCAGCAGGCCGATGATCGTGAGGACCGCACCCAGCCGCGCGACGGTGATCAGCGTCGCCGCGCGGGGTGTCAGCTCCCGGTCCACGCCGGCGAGGAGGTCTCGCGGATGGTCGAGAGCCGCGCCGGCCATCCCGAGAGCCGCCACGGTCGAGCCCACGATGATCAGCGCCGCGACAGGGCGCCAGCGCTTGGTCGGCAGCCGCGCGTCCGGAAACACCAGAAGCGCGAGGAAGATCAGGCCGAACGGCACGGCCCACAGCCAGCGGCTCAGCCACGCGGCGGGCAGCCAGCTCGCCCAGCTCGCCGCCAGGACCGACACGGCGGAGACCGCGCCGGCGGTGGCCATCAGCCGGCCGACGAGGTGGCGGGGCTTGCCCTGGAGCACGAGGGCGCCCATCAAGCCGAAGAACACGGCGATGAGCGCGTTCAACAGGATCGAGGCCGGGGGCGCGGCATGCCTGTCGACGACCTCGCCGACCCACACCAATGCCACGATGGCCGTTGCCGCGGCCATCGTGACAATAAGGCGTGGTGACGGCAGTGTTCTTGAAACCATGTACCGACTCCCCCCGGGTCAGCGACTTGACTGGCTGTCAACCCATCAGGGATGGCAGAAAAGGTTATGCAGGAAACTGCCGTTGTCCAGGGTGCGGACTTCGTCGCCGATCAAGCCATTGCCGTCGCCGAAGTTCGTGGAGAGCAGGATAAAACACTCGGCGAGTCCTTCGCCATTCAGCTTGGGAAGCGAAGCCAGCACCTGCGCGCGCGTAAACGACGTTTCACTCTTCGACAACCGCTCGTCGACGGTGGCGCGCAGTGACTGGACGACCGCGCGAAGTCGCCGCTGGACGCGAATCTCATTCGCACGCTCACCGGTGTGCCGCAGGCCGGACAGCGCCCACACACCGTCGAACACCGGGGCGAGCCGGCGGCCCTCGACGTCGAAGAACTCCAGGGCGCCGGGGTGGCCCGAGCCCAGGTCGGTGGCGTGGAGCATGCTGCGCACGCTGTCGTATACGTGGACCCAGTCGTTCTCACAACTGATCACGAAAAACGGGCTGGCAACCACGTCCGAACCGTTGCCTGGTCGTGTTGAGGTCATCTCATTTGTCCTTTTCATCGGGGGCCGGTGGATCTTTATTCGGATCGGCGACATCAATTCTGGTTTGCGCCGTGTCCCGGCAGGGAGGCACAACCGTCCGTACATTCGGGATACGTCCCGCCGAGGCACGGGACAACGTGAATGACATGAAAGAATGATTCGATCAAAGGCCAGCAGCCCACCTATAACGGCACGCGACCTTCCGGTCGCTCTGCGCGAGTGTCGGACCCGTGTGTGATGGTGGCAGGCGTGCTGGTGGAATTCGACGCCGAGCTGTGGATCTGGGACGCCCGGCGAGACGACAGTTGGACCTTCGTCACCCTGCCCGTCGACGCGTCCGACGAGATCCGCGACCGCGCGGCGGCGACCGGCCCGCGGCGCGGCTTCGGCTCGGTGCGGGTGCGCGTCACGATCGGCGGCAGCACCTGGACGACGTCGGTCTTCCCGGACAGCGTCCGCGGGGCCTACGTGCTGCCCGTCAAGCGCGCCGTCCGCAAGGCCGAGTCCCTGGGCGAGGGCGACACCGCCACCGTGGCCGTCGAGGTCCTCGACTGATCGCGCAATGATCCCGGCTCACCCGGCGGAAGGCCGCTTCCTGGGGTGAAATGGTGTGATGAGCGTCTTCCGCACGAAACCCGTGGAGCAGTCCATCCGGGACACGGAGGAGCCTGAGCACCGGCTGCGCAGGGAGCTGTCCGCTCTCGACCTCACCGTGTTCGGGGTCGGCGTCGTGATCGGTACCGGCATTTTCGTGCTGACCGGGGTGGCCGCGAAGACCACGGCCGGCCCCGCCGTGGCGCTCTCCTTCGTGATCGCTGGCATCGCCTGCGCGCTTGCCGCTCTCTGTTACGCCGAGTTCGCCTCCACGGTGCCGGTGGCGGGCAGCGCCTACACGTTCTCGTACGCGACGCTCGGCGAGCTTGTCGCGTGGATCATCGGCTGGGACCTCATCCTCGAGTTCATCATCGGCTCGGCGGTCGTCGCGGTCGGCTGGTCGCAGTACCTCGCCGTCTTCCTCGACACGATCGGCGTCGAGCTGCCCAGCGCGATAGCCAGCAGCGAAGACGGCGCGTTCAACCTGCCCGCCGTCCTGATCGTCCTCGTCCTCACCGCCGTGCTGGTGGCCGGGATCAAGCTCTCCTCCCGGGTGAACGAGGTGGTCGTCGCCATCAAGGTGGCGGTCGTGCTGTTCGTGATCATCGCTGGCGCCTTCTTCATCGAGCGCGACAACTACACGCCGTTCGTCCCGCCGTCCGAGCCGGCGCCCGACACCTCCGGGCTGCACGCGACGCTCGTGGAGACCGTGTTCGGCCAGGCGCCGGCCAACTTCGGCGTCAGCGGCATCTTCGCGGCGGCCGCGCTGGTCTTCTTCGCGTTCATCGGCTTCGACATCGTGGCGACGACGGCCGAGGAGACCAAGCACCCCCAGCGCGACCTGCCCCGCGGCATCATCGGTTCGCTGCTGATCTGCACGGTCCTCTACGTCGCGGTCTCGCTGGTGGTGGTCGGCATGCGCAACTACACCGACCTCGACGAGGCGGCCCCGCTGGCGGCCGCGTTCCGGGCGGTGGACCAGCCGTTCTTCGCCAACCTCATCACGGTCGGCGCGCTCGCCGGCCTCACCACCGTGATGATGATCCTGATGCTCGGGCAGAGCCGCGTGGCGTTCGCGATGAGCCGCGACGGGCTGCTGCCCCGCCCGCTGTCGATCGTCCATCCCCGCTTCGGCACCCCGTACCGCATCACCATCATCGTCGGCGTGGTGGTCGCCGTACTGGCCGGCATCATCCCCCTCGCCGAGCTGGCCGAGCTGGTCAACATCGGCACGCTTTTCGCGTTCGTCCTGGTCTCGATCGGCGTGGTGGTTCTCCGACGCACCCGTCCCGACCTGCCCCGCGCGTTCCGCCTGCCGCTGATGCCGCTGATCCCGGTGCTGTCGCTGCTGGCCTGCCTGGTCCTGATGTTCTTCCTCACGGTCGAGACCTGGCTGCGCTTCCTGGCATGGATGGCGATCGGCTTCGTCGTCTACTTCGCCTACAGCCGCCGCCGCAGCCGCCTCGCCGTACGCCAGCAGGAGTACGGCGAGGATCGCACCGTGGGATGACGCCCGAGGGCGGTGTGGCGCCATAGCGTGCGCGGCATGGGAGCCTTCTTCCGGCGGCCGTTCACCGTTCGCACGTTGCGGCGCCTGGCCTACGCGCTGCTGTCGCCGTTCGCCGCGGTCCTGCTCTTCGTGCCGCTCCTCGCCGGCGCCGGCGGCGGCCTGGAGCGGGCCCGCGCGCGCCTCGTCCCCGGTCCGCCGCTGCCGCCGCCGGCCCGCCCGGCGTGGCCGCGTTCGGCCGGCTATGCGCTGGCCAGCCTCCCCACCGGCCTCCTCGTCGGCGCCTTCTTCGGCTACCTGTGCCTGCTGCTGCCCTACTGGGTGTCCTACCCGGTCGTCTATTGGGGAGACGACCTCTCCGAAAACTGGGGCGGGCCTTCATGGCTGGGCGCCGCCGCGCTGCATTTCGCGCCCGCGCCGGTGATGCTCTTCGTCGGGCCGTGGCTGCTGAAGCTGGCGACTTCCGCGCAGGTCGGTCTCGCGCGGCGGTTTCTGTCGGAGGGGCGTGTGACGATCGCGGGATGACTGCGAAGAGCTTGACGGACAAGGTCGCCCTCGTCGCGGGTGGCACGCGGGGCGCCGGGCGGGGCATCGCCACGGAGTTGGGGGCCGCGGGCGCCACCGTCTACGTGACCGGGCGGTCGACCCGCGCGCAGCGCTCGGAGTACGACCGGCCAGAGACGATCGAAGAGACCGCCGAGCTTGTCGAGCGGGCCGGTGGGGTGGCCATCCCCGTGCGGGTCGACCACCTTGAGCGCGACCAGGTGCGGGAGCTGGTCGCGCGCATCGAGCGGGAGCAGGGGCGGCTCGACATCCTGGTCAACGACATCTGGGGTGCCGAAAACATGGTCACCTGGGAGCGGCAGATGTGGGCGCAGGACCTCGACAAAGGGCTGCGCACGCTCAGGCTCGCGATCGAGACCCACATCGTCACCAGCCACGCGGCATTGCCTCTGCTGACCCGGCGGCCGGGCGGGCTCGTGGTCGAGGTGACCGACGGCACGACGGCGTACAACGCGGCCAACTACCGGGTCTCGTTCTTCTACGACCTCGCCAAGGTCTCGGTCAACCGGATGGGCTTCGCGCTCGCCGAGGAGCTGCGGCCCTTCGGCGGCACGGCGGTCTCGCTCACGCCGGGCTGGCTGCGTTCGGAGCTGATGCTCGAGCACTTCGAGGTGACCGAGGAGACCTGGGGCGACGCGCTGGAAAAGGAGCCGCACTTCGCCATCTCCGAGACGCCGGCGTTCGTCGGGAGGGCGGTGGCCGCGCTCGCCGCCGACCCGGACCGGGCGCGGTGGAGCGGGCAGTCGCTGTCCAGCGGCGGGCTCGCTCAGGTGTATGGGTTCACCGACGTCGACGGCTCGCGGCCGGACGCCTGGCGCTACATCGTGGAGGTGCAGGACGCGGGCAAGCCGGCAGACGTGAGCGGCTATCGCTAACCCAAGAAGAGCTGGTTTAAACCGTTTATCGAATCACGTGCCTTTCACGATCAAATGCCCAGGCCAGGCCGTACTGTGTGGCTATGCTGGTGTGGCCTGGGCGCCGGTACCCCTTGGGCGCCACATACGACGGTGTAGGCACCAACTTCGCCCTCTATTCAGAGGTGGCGGAGGCGGTTGAACTTTGTTTGTTCGACGCGGACGGCACTGAGCGGCGCATCGAGCTGCCCGAGGTCGACGCGTTCGTCTGGCACGTCTTTCTGACCGGCGTCGAGCCGGGCCAGCGTTACGGCTTCCGCGTCCACGGTCCGTACGACCCGGGACGCGGGCTCCGCTGCAACCCCAACAAGCTGCTCCTCGACCCGTACGCGATGGCCATCGACGGCGACGTGCGGTGGGATCCCGCGCTGTACGGGTACGACCTGGCCCACCCCGAGCGGATGTCCGAAGTGGACTCGGCGCCGTTCGTGCCGAAGGCCGTCGTGGTCAACCCGTACTTCGACTGGGGCAACGACCGCCCGCCGCGCACGCCGTACCACGACACGCTCATCTACGAGGCGCACGTCAAGGGCCTGACCTGGCGGCACCCGGACATCCCCGAGCAGCTGCGCGGCACGTACGCGGGCCTCGCGCACCCGGTGATGATCGACCACCTCACCCGGCTGGGCGTGACCGCCATCGAGCTGATGCCGGTGCACCAGTTCATCCACGACCACCACCTCGACGGGCGCGGGCTGCGCAACTACTGGGGTTACAACACCATCGGCTACTTCGCGCCATACCACGGCTACTCGGCGATGGGCCACCTCGGGCAGCAGGTGCAGGAGTTCCGGGGCATGGTGCGCGCGCTGCACGCCGCCGGCATCGAGGTCATCCTCGACGTGGTCTACAACCACACGGCCGAGGGCAACCACCTCGGCCCCACGCTCGGCTTCAAGGGCATCGACAACGCCGCGTACTACCGGCTCGCGGACAACGCGCCGCAGAGCTACATGGACTACACCGGGTGCGGCAACAGCCTCAACATGCGCGGCCCGCAGACGCTCCAGCTCATCATGGACTCCCTGCGGTACTGGGTGCAGGAGATGCACGTCGACGGCTTCCGCTTCGACCTCGCCGCCGCGCTGGCCCGCGAGTTCTACGAGGTCGACCGCCTCTCCACGTTCTTCGAGGTGGTGCAGCAGGACCCGGTGGTGAGCCGGGTCAAGCTCATCGCCGAGCCGTGGGACATCGGGCCGGGCGGCTACCAGGTGGGCAACTTCCCTCCCTTGTGGACGGAGTGGAACGGCAAGTTCCGCGACACCACCCGCGACTTCTGGCGCTCGCAGCCGGTGCTCGCCGAGTTCGCCAGCCGCATCAGCGGTTCGGCCGACCTGTACCAGGACGACGGGCGCCGCCCCTTCCACAGCATCAACTTCGTCACCTGCCACGACGGCTTCACGCTCACCGACCTCGTGTCGTACAACGACAAGCACAACGAGGCCAACGGTGAGGAGAACCGCGACGGCGAGAGCTACAACCGCTCGTGGAACTGCGGCGTCGAGGGCGCCACCGACGACGCCGACGTGCTCGCGCTGCGCGCCCGGCAGCGCCGCAACTTCCTCGCCACGCTGCTGCTCTCGCAGGGTGTGCCGATGCTGAGCCACGGCGACGAGCTGGGCCGCACGCAGCGGGGCAACAACAACGTGTACTGCCAGGACAACGAGTTCTCGTGGGTGGACTGGGAGGACGTGGACGAGCGGCTGCTCGACTTCGTCCGCCACCTCACCGCCTTCCGGGCCCGCCACAAGGTCTTCCGCCGCCGCCGCTTCTTCACCGGCGACCCGGTCAAGACGCGCAGCGCGGCGACACCGGTGGCGGACATGGAGTGGTTCACGCCGGACGGGCGGCAGATGCAGGGCACCGACTGGGACAGCGACATCGGCGCGCTGGCGGTCTTCGTCAATGGCGAGGGCATCCGCGAGCGCGGCCGGTACGGCGAGCGGCAGTCGGACAGCTCCTTCCTGCTCTGCTTCAACGGCCACCACGAGCCGGTCGAGTTCGTGCTGCCGCCGGAGGAGTACGGCGAGAAGTGGCAGACGGTCATCGACACCTCCGAGTCGGGCCCGGTGAGCCCGGAGATGCTCGGCGCCGACGCCAAGGTGCTGGTGACCGAGAGATCCCTGCTCGTGCTGGACCGGGCGCTGTAATGGCCGCCCGGCCGCGCCCGACGTACCGCATCCAGGTGCGGCCGGACTTCGACCTGCTCGCGACCGCCGAGCTTGCCGACTACCTCAGCGCGCTCGGCGTCGGCCAGCTCTACACCGCGCCGCTGCTCGCCGCCGCGCCCGGCTCCGCACACGGGTACGACGTCGTGGACCACACGCGCGTCAACCCGGAGCTGGGCGGCCCGGCGGCGCTCGACCAGCTGCGCGAGGCCCTCCGGACGGCCGGCCTGGGTCTCGTGGTGGACATCGTGCCCAACCACGCCGGCGTCGCGGTGCCGTCGGCCAACCCGGCGTGGTGGGACGTGCTGCGCCGCGGCCAGGACTCTCCGTACGCGGGGTGGTTCGACATCGACTGGGCGCGCGGCCGGATCCGGCTCCCCGTGCTCGCCGACGACCCCGCGGCGCTCGACGACCTCAAGGTGGTCGGCGAGGAGCTCGTGTACCAGGAGCAGTGCTTCCCGATCGCTGACGGCACCGGCGGCGGCGAACCGCGCGAGGTGCACGACCGCCAGCACTACCGGCTCGTGTCGTGGCGCAAGGGGCCGGGCTACCGCCGCTTCTTCGCGGTGTCGACATTGGCCGGCCTGCGCGTCGAGGACCCGGAGGTGTTCGACGCGACGCACGCGGAGATCCTGCGGTGGGACGCCGACGGCATCCGGGTGGACCATCCGGACGGGCTGCGCGACCCGGGCGCCTACCTGGCCCGGCTGCGCGCGGCGGCACCGTCCGCGTGGCTGCTGGTGGAGAAGATCCTGGAGCCTGGTGAACGCCTCCCCCGCTCATGGCCGGTGGACGGCACGACCGGGTACGACGCGCTGGGCGAGGTGTGCGGCCTCTTCGTCGACCCGGAGGGTGAGGAGACGCTGAGCCGCCTCGCCGGCAGCGTCACGTTCGCCGACGTCGCGTACCGGTCGAAGGTGGAGATCGCCAACACGCTGCTGGCCGCCGAGCGGGACCGGCTGGCCCGGCTCGCCCCGGAGGTGCCGCGCGCGGCGGAGGCGCTCGCCGAGCTGGCCGCCTGCTTCGAGGTCTACCGCTCGTACCTGCCCAGCGGCGCCCGCCACCTCGCGGCCGCGCGGGTCGAGGCCGGCCGCCGCCGCGCCGACCTTGCCGAGGCGCTGGACGCGGTCGCCGCGCGGCTCGGCGATCCCGCGGACGAGCTGGCGGTGCGCTTCCAGCAGTACACCGGCGCGGTGATGGCCAAGGGCGTCGAGGACACCGCCTACTACCGGTACAACCGCTTCATCGCGCTGAACGAGGTGGGCGGCGACCCGAGGCGCTTCGGCGTGACGCCGGAGGCGTTCCACCGCGCGGCCGCCGTGCGCGAGCGCGACTGTCCACACTCGATGACCACGCTGTCCACACACGACACAAAGCGGTCCGAGGACGTACGCGCGCGGCTCGCCGTACTCGCGGAAATGCCGGCGGAATGGGCCGCGACGCTGCGCCGGTGGAGCAAGGCCGCGCCCCTCGCGGACCCCGGTCTTGCCCTTCTGCTCTGGCAGACGGTGGCCGGCGCGTGGCCGATCGAGCGGGAGCGGCTGCACGCCTACCTGGAGAAGGCGGCGCGCGAGGCAGCCGTCTCCACGAGCTGGGGCGACCCGGACCGCGAGTTCGAGGCGGAGATGCACGCGGTGGTCGACAAGGCCTACGACGACGAGGGGCTGCGCACGGACATCGCGGCATTCGTCAAGAGCATCACGCCGCACGGCTGGTCCAACTCGCTCGGCCAGAAGCTGGTGCAGCTCGCGATGCCGGGTGTGCCGGACACGTACCAGGGCACCGAGCTGTGGGACAACTCGCTGGTCGACCCGGACAACCGCCGGCCGGTCGACTTCGCCCTGCGGCGTGACCTGCTCGCCCGCATCGACGCCGGGTGGCTGCCGCCGGTGGAGGAGAGCGGGGCGGCCAAGCTGCTCGTGACGAGCCGGGTGCTGCGGGCCAGGCGTGAACGCCCGTTCACCGGGTATTCACCGGTGGCGGTGGAGGGGCCGGCGGCCGAGCACGCGGTCGCGTTCGATCGGGGCGGCGTTGTGGCGGTGGCCACCAGGTTGCCGGCGAGGTTGGCATTTCGTGGGGGCTGGGGCGGCACTAAGCTTGCTTTGGCTCCGGGGCGCTGGACCGACGCGTTGACGGGACGCACGTGGCAGGCCCGGCAGGTGCCGATGTCCGAAGTGCTGTCCGCCTACCCAGTAGCGCTCTTGGTGGCTGCCACATGATGACGCGATTCAGTGTGTGGGCGCCGGAGGCCTCCCGGCTTCGCGTCCGCATCGACGGAAAAGACCATTCCATGGCGCTCGACGCCGGTGGCTGGTGGCGCACAAACGTCGACTGTGCCGCACACGGCACCGACTACATGTACTTGCTGGACGACTCCGACGAGCCGCTGCCCGACCCGCGTTCGCGCTGGCAGCCGTTCGGTGTGCACGGTCCCAGCCGCACCTACGACCACGCCGCCTTCCCGTGGACCGACGGCGAGTGGACCGGGCGTGACCTGTCCGGCGGTGTCATCTACTCGGTGCGGGTGGGTGCTTTCACCCCGGACGGCACGTTCGACGCGGCGATCGCCCGCCTCGACCACCTCGCCGACCTGGGTGTCGACGCGGTCGAGCTGCACCCGGTCAACGTCGAGCGCGGCTCCGCCCACCACAGCGCCTGCTGGTACGCGCCGCACCCGTCGTACGGCGGCCCCGACGGGTTGAAGCGCTTCGTCGACGCGTGCCACGCGCGCGGCATCGCCGTGGTGCTCGACCTGGCGTACGACCATCTCCAGCCCGGCGCCGGCACGCACCGCATCGGGCCGTACCTGGCCGAGGTCGCCAACACCTGGGGCCACTCGCTCGCGCTGGACGGCCCACACGGCACGGGGATGCGCAGCTTCATCACCGACAACGTGCTGATGTGGCTGCGCGACTACCACGCCGACGGCGTGCGCCTGGACGCCGCGCACACGCTCATCGACCGCGACGCCATGCTGCTGCTCGACGAGCTCTCCACCGCCGTCTCCGCCCTCTCGATCGGCCTGGGGCGGCCGCTCGCCCTGATCGCCGGCTCAGGCCTCGCCGGCGCGCGGTTCATCCCCGGCCCCGGCTCCGACCTGCCCGAGCTGCTCGCCCCGTCACCAGGCGGCGCGGCCGGCATCCCGGCGCTCGACCGCGACTACAGGTCCGAGTTCGGCTCGCTGGAGCAGCTGTTCGGCATCCTGCGCGCCGGCTTCTCCACGGTCCTCCGCACCGACCGCCCCACCGCCGCCTTCTCCCCCGGCCTGCTCCGCATCGGCGCGACGCTGCTGCTCACCGCGCCGTCCACGCCGGTGCTGCAGATGGGCGAGGAGTGGGCGGCGAGGGTGCCGTTCACGCCCGACGCGGGTTCGACGCTGGGCGCCCTCGACTGGTCGGAGCTCGACAAGGCCGAGCACCGCGACATGCTCGACCTGCACCGCCGGCTGATCGCGCTGCGCAAGAGCCAGCCCGGCCTGGCCTCGCCGGTGCTGCGCCGCAGCGAGGTGTGGCACGGCGGCAGCTTCCTGGCCATCCGCCGCGGCACCTGCGTCGTGGTCGCCAACCTGCGCCGCACCCCCCAGCGCATCAACCTGCACGGCACCGCCCGCACGGTGCTGGCCGCCACCGAGCCCGGCCTCGTCCTCGTCCACGACGCGGCCGACCTCCCCGGCGAGTCGGCGGCCGTGATCGCCTGTTGCCGCTTCGACCGCTGACCGCTCCAGACCATTTCCCAGAAGCAGCGAGCTACCGCGACGCCCGTCGTGGTCCAGACCGTTGCTCCCGCGGCCTCACCCTCCGCGCTTGGTCACGCCCCTCCGCGCCCTAGTCACGATCCGCACCGTCCGCACCTCCGCCACGACCGGCACCCTCCGCGCCCCGTCACGACCCGCAGCCTCCGCGCGCGGTCACAGCCCGGAACTCCGCGCGCCCAGTCACGACCCGCACCCTCCGCACCCGGTCACGACCCGCGCCCTCCGCACCTCCGTCATGACCCGCAGCCTTCGCGCGCGGTCACAGCCCCGCCGTCCGCGCGCCCCAGTCACGACCCGCACCCTCTGCGCCCCGTCACGACCCGCACCCTCCGCACCTCCGTCACGACCGGCACCCGCCGCACCGCCGTCACAATCGACAGCCTCCACGCCCCGTCACGACCCGCAGCCAGCCAGCGTCCTCATCGACCCGCTGCCTGCGCCCAGGTCGCGGATGACCGGGCGGGTGGTGCCGACCAGATGCGCGGAGGGGATCCACCGCACCGCAGTCACGACCGGCACCCGCACCTCCGTCACGACCCGCAGCCTCCGCGCGCGGTCACAGCCCGCCCTTCGCGCGCCCAGTCGCGACCCGCACCCTCCACACCCCCGTCACGACCCGCAGCCTCCGCGCGCGGTCACAGCCCCACCTCGGCCTGCACCGCGCAAAGCCGCGGCGGGCGGGGCGTCCGGGTCACCGTCCACGCCTGCAATACACGCCCCTCGCAGATCGTGGACGTCCAGTGCCCCTCCGAGGGCCACGAACGTCCACGATCACAAAGGCTGCCGAGCGTGGGCGGAGGGCGTAGCCGCCAATGCGCCCAGGCTGGGCGCATTTGGCGCGCCCCAGCTCCAGAGCCTCCACAAACAAAGCCCAGACCCTGCTCTTTTGGGGTGAGCTGAGCCAGCCGCGGAGGGTGAGGCCGCGGGAGCGTCCAGGCTGGGCGCATTGGTGCGCCCAGCTCCAGAGCCTCCACAAACAGAGCCCCGACCGTACTCTTTTGGGGTGAGCTGAGCCAGCCGCGGAGGGTGAGGCCGCGGGAGCGACGGTCCGGACCACGGCGGACGTCGCGGTAGCTCACTGCTGCTTCGGGGTTGGGGTCCTCAGGGCGATGGGGTCGAGCAGCGCGATGCCGCGTGGGGTGACCGCGACCGCGCCGGAGCTGGCCAGCTGGCGGAGGGCGCGGTTGACGGTCACGCGGCTCAGGCCGAGTTGGCGGGCGAGTGCCTCCTGCGAGCCGCGCCAGGCGGTCTGGCCCGCACCGGCGCCGGTCGCCAGCAGGAAGGCCGCCACCCTGCCCACGGCCGGCAGCGTCGTCGCCTCGGCGAGGCGCTGGCGCAGGTCGGCTGTGTCCGCCGCGAGCCGGGCCAGTACGTGCCGGCGCACGGCCGGTTCGTCGTCCAGCAGGCGCAGGAACGCGGCGGCGGGCAGGCGGCGGCCGCGGCAGGGTGTGGCGGCGACGAGGGTGCCCACCGCGGGCGCCAGCGTGGCCGGCTTGTCGACGATCGCCGGGGCCTCCCAGCGCGCCGGCCACACCTCGGCGCCGGACGCGTCCGCGTGGGTGCCCACCACCACGCCCGCCAGCAGGAGCAGCACCGCGCCGTCGCGGGGGATCACGGCGCCCGGCGGGTACGTCACGTCGTGGCTCGCCGCGCGCAGCGCCTCCAGGGCGTCCGGGGCCAGCGCGGTGAACGCCGGGATCGTGGCGAGCGAGTTCATGTATCAAGTGATACAGCGCGACCGCGCGCGGCCGCCGTAGCGTCGCCGGGCATGTGGATCGTGGAGCTGGCGCTGCGGGAGACGCCGGAGCGCATGGCGGCCCGCCCCGCCCACCGGGAGCACCTCGCCGGCCTGCACGCGCGGGGCGTGGTGGTGATGGCCGGGCCGCTCGCTGACGACTCGGGTGCGGTGATCGTCTTCGACGTGGCGGGCGAGGCCGAGGTCGGCGAGCTGCTCACGGCCGACCCCTACGTGGCGACCGCGGGCGTGAGCGTCGTGAGCGTGCGGGAGTGGCGGCCGTTTCTCACAGCGGCGCGTTGTTGATCCGCTGGAGCTCGATCGTCCAGGTTGGGCCGAACTCGCGCATTGAGTCGCCGCTGCACGTGTACCGCTCGGGGTCGATGCTGCCGCTCAGCGCCGTCCGCCCGGTCTCCCGGCCGCTCTGCCGCCAGATCACGGTGCCCGTGGCCTTCGCGTTGCTGTAGAGGATCTGGCCGCCGTTGGTCTGCCAGTTGTAGTTCAGGCGGCCGATCGAGATGACCTCGTAGGTGCGGTTGTTGACCTTGGCGCGCGCGTTGATGCCGCGGTCGCCGTAGTTGACGGTGAGCGTGCCGTCCGCCTTGAAATGCTGGATGGCACCCGCGCTGTGCAGCCGCATCTTGACGCCGTCGATCGTCGTGTCGCTGTCGTGCGAAGTCTCCCGCCACGTGCCGATCAGGCACGAGTCGTGCAGCGGATCCTCCGAAGTGGACGGCTCGGGCGACGGCGAGGCCGAGGGCTCCTCCGACGGCGCGTCCGACGGGGCCTCGGGCGACGCGGGCGCCGAGGTGGCGGGCGCCGACGCGGCCACCGGCGGCCGCGGGCTGTCGCCGTTTTCCAGATTGGACGAGACGATCATCGCGCCGGCGATGATGCCGACGATCAGCAGCAGCGCGAGGCCGCCGACGAGGATCGGGAGGGTGGCGCCGACCTGGCTGGAAGGGGGTGTGGGCGGCCGCTGCGGTGGCGGGGGTGGCGGGCCGGGATGCATGGACGGAACGGTATCCGGTCAACGCATCCCTTGGCAGGCCCGGCGCCGCGCTCAGTCTTCGTCGGTCACGTCCGCGATCACGACGGTGATGTTGTCGGGTCCGCCGGCCCGCAGCGCGAGGTCCACCAGCCGCCGGGCGCAGTCACCGGGCTCCGGATAGCCGATCAGCGTCTCCTGGATCGTCTCCGCGCTGACCACATTGGACAGGCCGTCGCTGCACAGCAGCCACCGGTCGCCGGCGGTCGGCCGCATGAACGTGTACGCCGGGGTGGCGTCGCCGCCCTGCAACGCCTGGGTGACCACCGCCCGCCGCGGGTGGTGGCTGGCCTGCTCCGGCGTGATCACGCCCTCGTCGACAAGCATCTGTACGAACGTGTCGTCCCTTGTCATCTGCTGGAGCTGGCCCTCGCGGAGCAGGTACGCGCGGGAGTCGCCGACGTGCCCGAGCGCCAGGGCGGTGCCGGTGAACAGCACGGCGGTGAGCGTGGTGCCCATGCCGTCGCGGCTCGGGTCCTCGGCGACGGCCTCCCGGATCCGGCCGTTGGCCGTGGCGAGCGCCTCGCGCAGCGCGTCGATCAACCCGTCGTCGGGAATCTCCCGGTCCAGCGGCGCCACGGACTCGATGACAATGCGGCTGGCCAGGTCGCCGGCGGCCATCCCGCCCATGCCGTCGGCGACGGCGAGCAGGCGCGGTCCGGCGTGCACCGAGTCCTGGTTAGCGCTCCGGATCAAGCCGGTGTCGCTCACCGCCGCGTAGCGCAGCTTCAGGGTCATGGCTGGGAGCCTGCCAGGACGACGTTTGGATGTCTCTAGTAGATCACCGCTCGCACCCGCTATGGGGTCAAATTCCTATTTGTTCCCGGCCCGAGCGAAAAGTCGATCACCGCCGGCGGAGGCGGACAAGACATCGATTGACATCAGCGAAACGCGCTGGCAACATCGATGGCCAATGGGAGCGCTCCCATCGCGCTCGGAAGAAATGCCGAAGGGATCCACCGTGACCCGACGCCCCATCACCGCCATCCTCGCGGTCCTGTCCGCAGCTCTCCTGACCGCTACCGCACTCACCGCCACCGCCCATGCCGAAGTGGTCGAGCACATAGACAACGGCACGTTCGAAGGCAACACCACGCCTTGGTGGGCCACCGCCAACACACCCATCGCGTCCGTGGACGACCGCCTCTGCGCCGAGGTGCCCGGCGGCCAGGCCAACCCGTGGGACGCCAGCATCGGCCACGGTGACATCCCGCTGGTCGACGGCGACGCGTACCGGCTGACCTTCACCGCCTCGGCCACCGCACCGGTCACGATCCGGGCGAACGTCCAGCTGGACGAGGTGCCGTACACGACCGTCCTCTCCCGCGAGGTCGCCCTCACCGCCACGCCGCAGACCTTCACGTACGACTTCGGCGGCTCGCTCGACTCCGACAACGGCGTCTTCACGTTCCAGCTCGGCGGCTCGGCCGACCCGTTCACCTTCTGCCTCGACGACGTCTCGCTCACCAGCGAGACGACCGGCGGCGGCGCGCCCGAGCAGATCGAAAACGGTGACTTCGACGACGGGACCTCCGGCTGGTACTCCTACGGCACCACCTCCACGGCGGTTGTCGACGGCCGGAACTGCTCCGAGGTGCCCGGTGGCCTCGCCAACCCGTGGGACGGGGGCGTGGGGCAGAACGGCGTGACGCTGGTCGCCGACTCCGCGTACACGTTCTCGTTCGACGCTTCCGCGGCGCCCGGCGCCACCGTCCGCGCAACCGTGCAGCTCGGCGTCGACCCGTACACCTCGTACCTGTCGAGGGACGTCGCGCTGACCGCCGACACCCAGCGGCTGGAGTTCACCTTCACCTCGCCGGTCGACACCGAGCAGGCGCAGGTCGCTTTCCAGGTCGGTGGCAACGCCGAGGCGTACACCTTCTGCCTCGACAACGTCTCGCTGCTCGGCGGCGAGGAGGAGCCGCCATACGTGCCGGAGACCGGCCCGCGCGTGCGGGTCAACCAGGTCGGGTACCTCCCGTCCGGCCCCAAGGGCGCGACGGTCGTCACCACCGCCACCGAGGCGCTGCCGTGGCAGCTGAAGAACGGCGCCGGCACCGTGGTGGCCAGCGGCCAGACCACGCCGCGCGGCACCGACCAGGCCTCCGGGCAGAACGTGCACAGCGTGGACTTCACCGCTTTCAAGACGGCGGGCTCCGACTACACGCTGACCGCCGACGGCGAGACGAGCCACCCGTTCGCGATCTCCGCCGACGTCTTCAAGCAGCTCCGCTCGGACTCGCTGCAGTTCTTCTACGCCCAGCGCAGCGGCATCGAGATCGACGGCGGGCTGATCGGCGAGCAGTACGCGCGTCCCGCCGGCCACCTGGGCGTCGCGCCCAACAAGGGCGACACCGACGTGCCCTGCCAGCCCGGGGTCTGCGACTACCGGCTGGACGTGCGCGGCGGCTGGTACGACGCGGGTGACCACGGCAAGTACGTCGTCAACGGCGGCATCGCCACCGCGCAGCTGCTCGGCACGTTCGAGCGCACCAAGACCGCACCGACCGCCGGCGGCGGCGCCGCCCTCGCCGACAGCAGCCTGCGGGTGCCCGAGCGGGGCAACGGGGTGCCCGACGTGCTCGACGAGGCCCGGTGGGAGCTGGAGTTCCTGATCCGCATGCAGGTACCGGCCGGCAAGCCGCTGGCCGGCATGGCGCACCACAAGATGCATGACGCCAACTGGACCGGCATCCCGATGCAGCCCGAGGACGACCCGCAGCAGCGCGAGCTGCACCGCCCGTCCACGGCCGCCACGCTCAACCTCGCCGCCACCGCCGCGCAGGGTGCCCGCCTCTTCGCGCCGTACGACGCGGCGTTCGCGGCCAAGGCGCTCACGGCGGCCAAGACGGCGTACGCGGCGGCCAAGGCCAACCCGGCCGTGTACGCGGACCCGCAGGACGGCAACGGCGGCGGCTCGTACAGCGACAACGACGTGACCGACGAGTTCTACTGGGCGGCCGCCGAGCTGTACCTGACCACCGGCGAGGCGCCGTACCTGTCCGACCTGACCGCCTCACCGCACCACACCAGCGCGGACGTCTTCGGCTCGACCGGCTTCGGGTGGGGCAGCACCGCCGCGCTCGGCCGGCTCGACCTGGCCACCGTCCCGAGTGGACTGGCCGCAGCCGAGCGCGACCGGCTGCGGGCCTCGGTGCTGGCCGCCGCGGACGCGTACCTGACCACCCAGGCGGGACAGGCGTACGGCCTGCCGATGCCGGGCCACCGCGGCGCCTACTTCTGGGGGCCAACAGCAACATCCTCAACAACATGGTGGTACTTGCGACCGCGTTCGACCTGTCGGGAGCCGCGAAGTACCGCGACGGCGCCATCCAGGGCATCGACTACATCCTGGGCCGCAACGCGCTCAACCAGTCGTACGTGACCGGGTGGGGCGAGAAGTCGTCGCAGAACCAGCACAGCCGGATCTTCGCCAACCAGGCGGACGCGTCGCTGCCGCACCCGCCGGCCGGCTCGATCGCGGGCGGGGCGAACGCGGGGCTTGACGACCCGTACGCCAAGCAGCTGCTCGACGGCTGCCAGCCGATGTTCTGCTACGTCGACCACATCGAGTCGTACGCGACAAACGAGGTGGCCATCAACTGGAACTCGGCACTCGCCTGGGTCTCCTCGTTCCTGGCCGACCAGGGAGCGAGCGGCCCCGCGCCGGCCACCCGCTGCCGGGTGGGCTACGTCGTGCACGGCACCTGGACCGGTGGCTTCACCGCCCAGGTCACGGTGACCAACACCGGCACCGCCGCGATCGACGGGTGGTCGCTGCGGTGGGCGTTCCTAGGTGGACAGAAGGTCACCCAGTCGTGGCTGGCCGACACCACCCAGTCCGGCGCCACGGTCACCGCGAAGAACCAGTCGCACAACCGGCGCATCGAGCCGGGCGCGTCGAAGACGTTCGGCTTCAATGCGACGACCAACGGACCCAACCCGTCACCTGGCTTGTTCACCGTCAACGGAGCCACGTGCACCTGAAGATCGCCCATATAGCCACCCGTCCCCGGGTTACGCCGGGGACGGGTGGCGTGAAAGGCTAGGGCGCGTGGGTGGTAAGGGTCAGGCATCGGTGATAAGCCGCTGTCCATGTTGTGGTTACCGGACCGGGTGCGTGACATGCCCGGTCTGCTTCTGGACCGACCCGTCACAGGCGGATCCGGGAGCCTTCGTCGCGGTGGGCGGGCCCAACGGCGATCTCACGCTGAGCGAGGCCAAGCTCAACTTCGCGCTCTATGGGGCCAGCCATCCGAAGTACCGGGACGTGGTCCGCAAGCCACGCCCCGAGGAGATCGTGTAGGCGGCCTCACGCATGACGACCCGGGGGCGCGTTTGGGGCGCGCCCCCGTCGCATGCTCAGCGCAGCCAGTCCAGCAGCTTGTCGCCCTGCTGCCAGACGGTGAGCGCGGAAAAGACGCCGAAGAGCGCCACCGACCAGACGAGAGCCGCGACCCGGTAGGCGCGCGGCCGGATCTGGCTGGGCAGCACCTTGCGGTTGAGCACCAGCAGCAGGATCGAGTAGAAGAACATCATCAGGCCGCCGACGCAGGCGGAGATCACGAGCAGCGGCAGCGGCTGGTCGAAGCCGGCGATCAGGATGCCGCAGCCGATCGCCACGAGCCCCCACACGAGTCCGAAGTAGAGCTTGCTCTCCGAGACGTGGCGCAGGTACGAGGTCTTGAGCACGTCGGCCGCGAGCCGGCTGGTGTAGTCCACGATCCCCATCGAGGCGGCGAAGAGCGAGAGCGCCCCGATGACCCAGAAGAGCGTGCCGAACCAGCCGCCCACCAGCTCCTTCAGCTTCTCGCCCTCGACCTCCAGGAACGAGACGCCGTTCTCCAGGCCGGGCACGCCGTACACGGTGGAGTACGCGAGCAGGGACATCAGCACGATCGTCACGAACGAGATCAGGACGAACGTGGCGAGCTGCTCCTGGTTGGCCAGCTTCCACCAGCGCCGCCAGCGGCCGAGGTTCTCCTCGGTCGGCTCGAAGACGTACCCCCCACCGCCGGGCGCCGCCTCCTCCTCGCCGGTGACCGGGCTGACCAGGCGCGGCACGTACGCGCCCATGCCGTAGCGCTTGTCCCGGATCCAGTTGCTCTGGCAGAGGTTCTGACCGCCGCCCGCGCCGGCGAAGACGAGGGCGGAGAGCATGAGCGCGAAGCCGAGCTCGGTCGGGAAGGCCGGCGAGGTCACCGTGTCCGGCAGGTCGCTCCACGCGCTGGCCGAGATGGCGAACGCGATCGCCACCACGATGAAGATCACGACGAGCGCGACCTTGACGAACTCGACCCGCTCCAGCGCGGTGTAGACCACCGGCGCGAGCGTGAGCACGGCACCGATGACCAGCAGCATGCCCACGGCGATCCAGGTGGCGTCGCCGCCGAACAGGTACGTGACCATGGTCGCCGAGCTCGTGGACCAACCGGGCCACAGGTTCGCGAAGTACACCATGATCGCGAAGACCAGGCCCCAGTGGCGCCAGAACCGGGAGAATCCGGTCAGCGCGGTCTCCCCGGTGGCGAGCGTGTACCGCTCGATCTCCATGTTCAGGAAGTACTGGGTGATGATGCCGACCGCCGCCGCCCACAGGAAGACAAGCCCGACCTGCGACGCGATGTACGGGAACAGCACGAACTCGCCGGAGGCCAGGCCCACGCCGGCCGCCACCACCCCGGGGCCGATGACCCGCCACGGCGACCGCGGCGGGGCCGGCAGCTCTCGTACGGTCACGCCCGGCAGGTGCCGGGTCGGAAATCTATCGGCGGCCGTCTGTGTCATGCGGCCCTATCCCCACTTAGATCACACTCGAAACCCGAGGGAAAGGTCTGCCACAAATCCCGGAACTGTCAGCTACCACGCTGATGGAACCTGAGCCGTCACGCAGGATGCCATGATGAGCGCCGAGCAACTGACCATCCAAGCCACCTTCGGGGTGGCTCTCCTCGCGTTACTGATCGGGCACCAGCTCGGCGACCATATCGCGCAGACCGACAAGCAAGCCGACAACAAGGCGGCCAAGGGGCGGGCCGGGCTGCGGGCCATGGCCGGTCACCTGCTGAGCTACCACCTCACCGCCGGGGCGGTGCTGGCCGGCACGGCGTTCACGCTGGAGCTGCCGCTCTCGCCGGTCGGTGTGGCCGCGGGCTTCGCGTTCAGCATCGTCAGCCACGCGATCCTCGACCGCCGCACGCCGGTGCGCCGGCTGCTGCGGCTGACCGGCTCTCCCGTTTTCGCCCAGCAGACCTCGCCGGTCTGCGGCATGTACGTGGCCGACCAGGCCCTGCACTGGTTCTCCCTCCTGGTGTCCGCGCTGCTCATCGCCCGCCTGTAGCTGGCACGTCCGCGGTCCAGGCAGGATCCAGGTCCGAAGCGATTTTGGGCTACCGCGACGTCCGCGGTGGTCCGGACCGTTGCTCCCGCGGCCTCACCCTCCGCGCTTCACAATCCAAACCCCGCGCGGGCGCGAGCCCCGGACTCGGGCTTGTCCCGCGGACCTGGCAGCGGAGGCCGGGGACCTCGGCGAGCGCAGCGAGCCGCCGGCCGGAGCGGTGCCCGCGGGAGCATGCGGTCCGCAGCTGACACGGACCGGGGTAACGAATGGTGTCGTGGACCGGACGGTGTCGTGAAAGAGGTTCGACCACGCCCGCGCGATTGCTCGCGCGCACGGCGCCCACCTGTTGCGGGTGGACTGCTACGCCGGGGACGACAGGGCGCTGGTGCGGTACTACGAGCGGCAGGGCTTCACCGCCACCGAGCCGTTCGCTGTGGGCGAATGGCCTGGTCAGGTACTGGAGGAGCGCTTGCGCTCTGGGTGAACAGGGCTGGGCCGGCAGGTACCCGCCTGGTTGTCTGGTCCCATGGAGATCTTGGTCCTGGGTGGCACGGCATGGTTGGGTCGCGAGCTGGCGCGGGAGGCGCTGTCCCGCGGGCACGCGGTCACGTGCCTCGCGCGGGGTGAGAGCGGCGAGGTGGCCGAGGGCGCGACGCTTGTCGCCGCCGACCGGAGCGCGCCGGACGCCTACGAGGCGCTGAGCGACCGCGACTGGCACGCGGTCTTCGACGTCTCGTGGCAGCCCGGCTTCGTGCGCGGCGCACTGGAGGCGCTCGCCCCGCGGGCCCGCCACTGGACGTACGTCTCCTCCGGAAACGTGTACGCCGACCACGGCACGCCGGGCGCAGACGAGTCCGCCCCGCTGCTGCCACCGACCGACCTGGACACGGTCGACCGCGGGCTTTACGGCGAGGCGAAGGTGGCCTGCGAGCGGGCCAGCGTCGCGGCGGCCGGTGACCGGCTGCTGATCGCCCGCTCGGGGCTGATCGGCGGGCCGGGCGACCACACCGACCGCACCGGCTACTGGGTGGCCCGCGCCGCCCGCGACCGGGAGGCGCCGATGCTGGTGCCCGACGCGCCGGACCAGTCGACCCAGGTGGTCGACGTACGCGACCTGACCGCGTGGCTGCTGGGCGCGGCCGAGGCGGGCACGACCGGCACGTACGACGCGGTCGGCCCGGCGGTCCCGCTCGGCGAGTGGATCGCACTGTCCCGCGCGGTCGGTGGGCACGAGGGGCCGGTCGTCAGCGCCGAGTCGGCCTGGCTGCGGTCGCACGGCGTCGCCGAGTACATGGGCGAGGAGTCCCTGGCGATGTGGATCGCCGCGGACGGGTGGGAGTCGTTCAACGCCCGCAGCGGCGCCGCCGCCGTGGCCGCGGGTCTGCGCCACCGCCCGCGCGAGCAGGTCATCGCCGACACCCTCGCCTGGGAACGCGAGCAGGGCCTGGACCGCCCGCGCAAGGCCGGCCTCAGCCCGGCGCGCGAGCGCGAGCTGATCTCGGAGTTGTCGGAAGGGTGAGGCAAGATCTCGGCATGACGACTCTCGGCGCCGTGTACCTGCCATACCTCCCGCCCGAGCGCCTGCGCTCCGTCGCACAGGCCGCCGACGAGGCCGGCCTCGAGGAGCTGTGGCTGTGGGAGGACTGCTTCCTGGAGGGTGGCATCGCGACAATGTCCGCCGCCCTGGCCTGGACCGAGCGGCTCCGGGTCGGCATGGGCCTGCTGCCTGTTCCGCTGCGCAACGTCGCGCTGGCGGCGATGGAGGTGGCCACGCTCGACCGCCTCTTCCCCGGCCGGGCCCTCGTCGGCATCGGGCACGGCGTGCAGGACTGGATGGGCCAGGTCGGCGCGCGGGCCGAGTCGCCGGTCACCCTCCTCCGGGAGTACGGCACGGCGCTGCGCGCGCTGCTCGGCGGCGACCGGGTCACCACGAAAGGGCGATACGTGTCGCTGGACGGCGTCGCCCTCGACTGGCCACCCAACACCCGTCCGCCGCTGTTCGTCGGCGCGGTCGGCCCGCGGTCGCTGCGCCTGGCCGGCGAGATCGCGGACGGCACCCTCCTCACCGGCGGCACCTCCCCCGACGAGGTCCGCCGGGCCAAGGCGCTCGTCGACGAGGGCCGCGCCCGCCGGGGCGAGGGCGCCGGCGACCCGCACCCGATCGTGGTCAGCATCCACGCCGCCACCGGACCGGACGCCGCCGCACGCCTGGAGGCCGAGCGCGTGAAGTGGGGCTACGAGTCGATCGCCGAACGCAGCGTGACGGGCACCCCGCAGCAGATGGCCGACGCCATCGCCGCCTGGGCCGAGGCGGGCGCCACGACCGTCGTCCTCCAGCCCACGCCGGACGACCCCGACCTGGAGTCCTTCATCCGCTTCATCGCCCAGGAGGTCCGCCCCCTGGTGCCGTGACGCGAGGCGGGACTCAGCCGAGCTGCTCGTCCACGAAGCACCAGCGCCAGTCCTCGCCCGGCTGGAAAGACTTGATCACCGGGTGGCCGGTCTCGCGGAAGTGCGCGCTCGCGTGCTTGGCCGGCGACGAGTCGCAGCAGCCCACGCGGCCGCAGGTCAGGCAGAGCCGCAGGTGCACCCAGTCGCGGTGGCCGGACTCCAGGCAGTCCTGGCAGCCTTCCGTGCTCTGCGGCTCCACGGTGCCGGCTTCGGCGAGATGCGTACAGGTGCTCATTACGGTCAGTCCTCCGTCGTTCGCTGCAGCAAAGACTCCTCCAGGTCCAGGTCGCGCTGGGCCCGGCGGAGCACCTCCTCGGCGATGCGTCCCTCGTCGCGCGCGGTACGGAACACCTCGCGCTCCGCGTCGATCATCTCGCGGCGCAGCCGACCATACGCCTGGGACGGCGTTTCCGTACCGCCACCCAGCCTTTCCCATGCCTTGTTGTTGCGGTGGTCGGCGAGCTCCCGAAGCCGCTCGACGGTGGTGGGCGGAGCGCCCTCGGCGAGCTCGTCCAGCCGGTCGCGGGCGGCGCGGCTGGCCCTGTTCTGTATCGCCGCCTCGGCCAGCGTGTCCTGCGTCGGGTCGTCCGGCGGGACCTTGAGACGCCGCGCGTACCAGGGCAGGGTCGCGCCCTGCACCACAAGCGTCACCACGATCACCGCGAACGCGAGCCACACGAACAGCTCCCGCGGGTACTCCACCTCGCTGGTCTCCGGCAGGGCGAGCGCGGCCGCCAGCGTCACCACCCCGCGCATCCCGGCCCAGCCGATCACCGCCGGGTAGCTGGCCGAGGGCACCGGGTCGCGCTGGCGCATGCGGGGCACGAGCCGCGCGGCGTAGGTCGCCGGGAAGACCCACACGAACCGCACCACGATCAGCGTGAGCACGACCACCGCGGTGACCCACACGACCTCGGTCCACGGCTCGTCCAGGTCGCGCACGATCTCGCGCAGCTGCAGCCCCACCAGCAGGAAGACCATGCCCTCCAGCAGGAACCGGGCGATCCGCCAGAACCCGTCGGTCTGCAGCCGGGACGCCGCGGACATCAGCGTGGGCATCCGGTGGCCGAGGTAGAGCCCGGCGACCACCACGGCCACGACGCCCGACGAGTGCACCGCCTCGGCCGGCAGCACGATCAGAAACGGCGTGAGCAGCGACAGCGCCGTGTCGATCAAGGGGTCCTTGATCTGCTTGTGCAGGAAGGCGATCAGCAGCGCGCCGGCCGCACCGATCGCGATGCCGCCGCCCGCGGCGAGCGCGACGTCGGCGGCCACGTCGAAGAAGCCGACCGCGGCACCCGTCGCGGCGGCGACGGACACCCGCAGCATCACCAGCGCGGTGGCGTCGTTGACCAGGCTTTCGCCTTCGAGGATCGTGACCAGCCGCCGGGGCAGCCCGATCCGCCGGGCCACCGCGGTGGCGGCGACCGCGTCGGGCGGCGCGACCACCGCGCCGAGGGCCACGCAGAGGGAGTACGGCACCTCGGGCAGCAGCAGGTGCAGCACCGTGCCGACGGTGAACGCGGTGAAGACGACCAGTCCCACCGCGAGCAGCAGGATCGGTCGCAGGTTGTACCGGAAGGCCGGCACCGACATCTCGATCGCGGCCACGTAGAGCAGCGGCGGCAGGATGCCGACGAGCACCAGCTCCGGCTCGAGGTGCACCTCGGGCGCGAACGGCAGGAACGACATGCCCAGCCCAGCGATCACCAGCACGATCGGCGCCAGCAGCCCCAGCTTGCGGGCCAAAGCAGTGCCGATAACCGCGATCGCCACCAGCGCGACGATCTCGCCCAGCCCATCCATGCGCTGAAGCTTATGCGGCGATCGGCGTGTCACCTCAGCCGCGCGGGAGTTCAGCGGATGGGGGCTCCGGCACACACCGGTCGTTCGTTAAAGTAGTCAGGCCGTTGCTGTCCGCCACCGAGACATCGGGGATGCCGCGATGCGCCGACGCTGGACGACCATCCTGTTCGCCTTGGCCGCGATCCTGGCCCTGGCCTGCGAAGAGGGTGGCGCGGGTGCGCGGCCCAGCGCCACCACCAAGCCGTCCACCAGCAAGCTTCCGTCGTCGATGGCCGCCCTGGGCGACTCGATCACCGCTGGGCACGGCGCCTGCATCACGTTCGCCAGGTGTGGCCGACAGTCGTGGTCGACCGGCGAAAGCGGCCTTGTCAACAGCCACTACCGCCGGCTGCGCGAGGACAACAAGGCGATCAAGGGACACGCGCACAACTACTCCGAGGCCGGCGCCCGGGTCTCCGGCCTGCGTGCCCAGGCCGACAAGGCGGTCCGCGCCAAGGTGGAGTACGTGACGGTCCTGATCGGAGCCAACGACGCCTGCCGCGGCGCGCTCGGCGACATGACGCCGGTCGCCGGCTTCCGGCAGGACCTCGACGCGGCCCTCGGCAGTCTCAAGCGCGGGTTGCCCAAGGCGCGCGTGCTGGTGGTGAGCATCCCCGACCTCAACCGCCTCTGGGAGATCGGGCACAAGGAGGATCGAGCGGTGAAGGCGTGGGCGCGCGGCACCTGCCCGACGCTGCTGGCCAACCCGACCTCGATGGCCGAGGCCGACGTCGACCGCCGGGCCGCGGTGGCCAAGCGGGTCGACGCGTACAACGGCCAGCTCGCCGCCGCCTGCAAGGCGTACGGCAAGCAGTGCACCTACGACGGCGGTGCCGCCCACCGGGTCCGGTTCACCCTCGACATGATCAACCGCGTCGACTGGTTTCATCCGGACTCGGACGGTCAGGGCAAGCTCGCCGAGGTCACATACCCTCGCCGCTTCGCTGCCTAGGCACCCGGGGCGCCTGGCGGTAGAGGGCCACCGTGCGCTGGGCCAGGTCCTTGGTCGCCGCCGAGTTTGCCCAGGTGCCGAAGACGACGCCGGCCCCCGGCACCACCTTGGCGACCATGCGCTTCGCGGCACCGACGCCGGCCATCTGGGCCAGCTTTACGCTGAGCCGCAGAAACGTGCGGCCGGCCGCGCTCGGCTGCCCGAAGAGCGCACCGGCCCGCTCGCGTCCCGCGGCCACGCCCAGCGCGGTGCGCGCGGTCTCGGCGACCTTGTGCACCTTCTGCAGGACGAGCAGGTCGGTGGCCCGGTCGCTGTGCGTCGGGTCGATCCCGTACGCGGCGGCGACGTGCAGCACCATCCTGGCCTGGGTCCAGGCCAGCACGCCCACGTCGACCACCGCGCCGGGCAGACCGGCGGCGCCGGAGACCGCGCCGGAGAGGCGGGCCAGGTTGACGAAGCGGCGGGTGGCGCGGCGCGCCAGCTCATCCGGGGGTACGTCCGGCTGCCGCGCCCGCGACTGCTCGGCCCAGCGTTTCGCCTCGGGACCGAGGCGCCGGACCGCCTCAAGGGCAAGATGCTCCGGCGCGTACTGCGGGTCGCTCTTCATGCGGTCCCACAAGCCGGCTGGCGGCTCGGTGGGTCCGTCTTCCGCGGTTGGCTCCTCTGACGCCGCGGCCGGCGGCTGAGGTTCGGTCACGGATGCCTCCGGGGGGCGAGGGGGGTCGTTCCATAGTGCCCGGAGCCGACCACCCCTCGCTCATCCCGGGGGTCATCCGTTGGCGACGCCCTGCTGGAGCAGCGCCTTCACGACGGCGTTCGCGGCACCCTCGTGCTTCGCGTACGCCTCTGGAAACGCCGAGACCTGCACGGCCTGCGCGGCGTAGGTCAGCGGCATCGTGTCCCACCCGGGCACCTGCATGAGGCCCTGGTAGAACTTCGTCGCGGCGTACTCGGGCTGCATCAGGCTCGCCACCGGGCCCCAGCCGGAGCTGGTGCGCTGCTGGAAGAGGCCGACCGAGTCGTGGTCCCAGCCGGTGCCCTGGTGCGGGTACTGCTTGGACTCGGGCAGCACCTCGCTGGCCCGGTTGAGCAGGGTGCTCTCCTGCATCGCGGTCGCCACGGCGATCACCATGCCGCGCTGGGGCACGCCGTTCTTGGCGCCGGCCCGCACGATCGCGGCGGCGTTCTCGGTCTGCACCTGCGAGAGGCCGGCGACGGGGGCGAGCTTGGCGGGCGCCTTCTTCGGCGCGGGCTTCTGGACGGCGGCGGGGGCCTTCGCCGCCGGCTTCTGCGCCGCGGCACCGTCCTTCGTGGACTTCTTCTGTTCGGTGCCGGCCGCCTTGGCCGACCCGGCGTCGGCGCGCTCGGCACGGGAAGCCGGGGCCTCGGCGGCCTCGGCACGCTGCGCCTCGGCGTGCGCCGCGGCCATCGGGGAGAGGGCGGTCACCGGGCCGCTGGTGGCGGCGCCGGTCTCCGCGAACGCGGCGAAGCCGAGCACACCGATGATGCCGGTGGCCACGGTGACGCGGAGCTTGCGGGAGTTCAGCTGGGCGCGTACCTGCGACCAGTCACGGGAGCGCAGCCACGCGGGCGCATCGGTCGCCCACCGCTTCGCGCGCTCCTCGACTACTGAGGGCAACGTGCGTACCCATGACGGAACGTGAAGCTCACGAGAGGCACGGTGCCGTACGGAGGACCCGCCATCAGCCGAACGGTTGGTGCTCGCTGCGGCGGCGGACTGGGGGAACTTGGTGTCGTCGTCACGCATCAGGCGACCTTAGAGGGCCTTCCCCCGATCACACACAGTGATTTTGTGACGCCCACCACTTCAGCGGGCCGCCAAAACGGTCACCGAGCGTCACGAACGGGCCTCACGGCAAGAACCTCGCCAGACCGGCAAGTCGGGTATGCCCAGAGAGTCCTGACATGAGGGTAGATATCCTCCAAGTTCAATGATCAAAGAGCGACATACCTCGACCTCGTACGTTCGGCGGATGCCCCCTCAACTCACCGCAATCCGTACGGGGGAACGGATTTCAACACCCCGTAGTCGGCAGTGGACGCACTGTAGTTGCCGGTCGTGCGGCTAGGGTCAGGCGGGTGCGTGACCTCCGCCACCTGCCGAAGGCCAACCTCCACCTCCACCTGACCGGCTCGATGCGCCCCGAGACCCTGGCGGAGCTCGCGGATCTCTACGGCGTGCCGGTACCGCCGCCGCTCACGCCCGGGATGGCGCACGGGTGGGCCGCGTTCCAGACCCGCTACGACGCGGCGCGCGCCGCCCTGCGTACCGCCGACGACATCGCCCGCGTCGTGGCCGAGGCCGCCGCGGGCGACGAGGCGGACGGCGCGGGATGGCTGGAACTGCAGGTCGACCCCACGTCCTACGCCGAGCGGCTCGGCGGCCTGGAGCCCGTGGTGGAGGCGGTCCTGGCCGGCGCCCGCGGCCGCGCGATGGGGATCGTGCTGGCCGCGAGCTGGGCCCGCCCGCCGGCCGTCGCGGAGGAGGTGGCCGCACTCGCCGCGCGGTACGCGAGCGCCGGTGTGGTCGGGTTCGGACTCTCCAACGACGAGCGCCGCGGGCGGGTGGCCGACTTCGCGCCGGCCTTCCGGATCGCGGCGGACGCCGGGCTGCTGGCCGTGCCGCACGCCGGTTTCTACGAGCCGGCCTGGCACGTCCGCGACTGCGTGACAATGCTCGGCGCGCACCGGATCGGCCACGGCGTCACCGCCGCGGGAGACCCCGGCACGCTCGACCTGCTCGCGGCGAAGGGCGTCGCGCTGGAGGTGTGCCCCACGTCATACCCACCGCTCGGCGTCATCGCCGACTTCACCGCACTCCCCTTGCGTACCCTGCTCGACGCCGGCGTCCCGGTGGCCCTGGGCAGCGACGACCCGCTGCTGTTCCCGGGCGGCCTGCACCGGCAGTACGAGATCGCCCGGCACGAGCTGGGCTGCACCGACGCCGAGCTGGCGGAGCTCGCGCGGCAGTCGGTGGCGGCCTCGGCGGCGCCGGCGGCGGTACAGCGGCGGCTCGCGGCGGGAATCGACGCCTGGGTCGCGGGGGTTTAATTACGGAGTAAGCAATCGTCCCGAGGAGGACCGGTGCTCGATCCGCGTGACCTGTACGAACTGGTCGACGACATGCCCGAGCTGGGCCGGCCGGTCCTGGTGCAGGCGCTGAGCGGCTTCGTCGATGCGGGCAACGCCGTGCGCCTTGCCCGCGAGCACCTGCTTTCGACCCTCGAGTCCCGCCCGGTGGCGACCTTCGACATCGACCAGCTGCTCGACTACCGCTCCCGCCGCCCTCCGATGATCTTCATCGAGGACCACTGGGAGTCGTACGAGGCGCCCAGGCTGGAGCTGCACCTGCTGCACGACGACGCCGGCACGCCCTTCCTGCTGCTCACCGGCCCTGAGCCGGACCTGCAGTGGGAGCGTCTCGTGGCCGCGCTGATCGAGGTGGTCGAGCAGCTCGGCGTCAGCCTCACCCTCGGGCTCAACGCGATCCCGATGGCCGTCCCGCACACCCGCCCGACCGGCATCACCGCACACGGCACCCGGCGCGAGCTCGTCGCGGGCTACGAGCCGTGGCTGCAGCGGGTCCAGGTCCCCGGGAGTGCCGGCCACCTGCTGGAGTTCCGCCTGGGCGCCAAGGGGCACGACGCGATGGGCTTCGCCGCCCACGTGCCGCACTACCTGGCCCAGGCCGAATACCCGCCGGCCGCCGAGCAGCTGCTGACCTCGGTCTCCAAGTCCACCGGGCTCCTGCTGCCGACCGAGGGCCTGCGCCAGGCCTCCGAGTCGGTGCGTGCCGACATCGACCAGCAGATCGCGCAGACCGCCGAGGCGGCCGAGCTGGTGCGGGCCCTGGAAGAGCAGTACGACGCGTTCACCCGCGGCCGCCAGCGCGGCGCCAACCTCCTCGCGGACAGCGGCCCGCTGCCCACGGCCGAGGAGCTCGGTGCCGAGCTGGAGCGCTTCCTCGCCGAGCAGGGCAAGTCGGGAGACTCAGGGTCGGGTCAGTGACCAGGCCCGCACGCCGCCGATGATGCCCGCGGTGTTCGGCACGATCACCACGTCGTCACCCATGCGGGTCAGCTGCTCGGGCCGGATCCGGCGAGCGTTGCCGCCACCGATGTAGAGGCGGTCCCACAGGAAGACCGGGCGGAGGCCGTCGACGATCGCCCGGATCCGCCGGGACCAGAACGCGTCGCCGAGGCGGCGTCGCTCGTGCTCGCCGATGTAGGTGTCGTAGCTCATCCCCCACCGCACCGGCGCCTGGGACAGCTCAAGGTGCGGCGCGAGGATGCCGCCGTCGAAGAGCGCGCAGCCGAGCCCGGTGCCGAGCGTGAAGACAAGCTCGAGGCCGGTGCCGGCGACCACGCCGGCACCGTGCACCTCGGCGTCGTTGAGCACCAGGGTGGGCAGGCCGAAGGCGTCCTTCAGCGCGGTCCGCGCGTCGAAGCCGGCCCACTGCCCGACAAGGTCCACATCCACCTTGGTACGCGGACCGTTGCGCGTCACGTAGTGCGGGGTCGCCACCACCACGCCGTGCCTGATCATGCCCGGCATCCCCACGGTGACCCGGTCGGCGGTAGGCAGCTTGCCCGCCAGGTCGCTCAGCGTCTGCACGAACAGGGTCGGCGGCAGCGGGTACGGCGTGGGCACCCGCACCGGCTGGGCGCGCATCGTGCCCGCCTCGTCGAGTACGGACGCCTTGATGCCGCCCCCGCCACAGTCGATCGCCAGCGTGGTAGTCACCCCGCCAGTCTGCCTGGCGGGGTGACCATGGGCAGGGTGGATCAGCCCGCCACGCCGTCGTGCGGCGGCACCTCCACGGTCCGCGCACCCGGCTCGCCACCGAGGATGATCTTGCGGAGCGAGGCGTTGTTGGTGCGGTTGGACTCGTGCAGCTTGGCCTCCGGGTTGGCGGCCACCTCCACGTAGTACGTGCCGTTGGGCAGGTCGGTGATGTCGAACGACTGCCCCGGCAGGTACTGGGCGTAGGTGTCACCGTTGCCCACGTCGAGCACCTGGCGCACCGCTATCGAGTTCTCCCGACCACAGGACGTGTGCAGCTCCGTGTTGTCCGGACGCCAGTTGGCCCGCGCGAGCGTGTAGTCGACCGCGTCGGTGTTGGCCAGGCAGAAGGCCTCCTTGCCGCTGCGCACCGCCACCTGCTGGTCGGCGTCGAGCAGCCGGTACTGGGCGAAGTCGGTGAAGTGCCAGTGGTTGTGGCCGTCGCGCGGGTCCCACTCCATCGTCCCGACCTGCGCGTACCCGGTCTGGTTGCCGTCCGCGTCGTAGAAGTACTGGTACGCGTCCATGATGTCCTCGCCGGTGCGCCGGAAGCCGTCGACCACGAGTGAGGACTGCCCGGCCACCCACACCGTCGCGTTGAAGGAGAGGTAGTCGTGCCCCTCCTCGCCGTCGTACGCGCCGATCTCGATGCCCCACGCGGGCAGCGAGCGCAGGTCAGGCTTCGGGCCCGCGGGCACCTTGCCCGCGCCGGCCGGGCGGACGGCCGCTGGCGTGAACGGCGACCCGGTGCCGCCCGCGGCGTGCGCGGCGTGCTCGCCGGCCTCGTCCGGCGCGACCCGCCGCGGCCTGTCGAAGTCGATGTCGCGGACCGTGACCTGCACCGTCGCGCTCGACTGGTCGGCCGGGATGCCGAAGAGCTTGCTGTACCGGGGGTTCACCGTGACCGTCGCGGTGTAGGTGCCCTCGGCGAGGTCGACCGGTTCCGAGTCGTACCACGGGGTGGACGCCGGCACGCTCCAGCCGGCCTGGATCCCCCACACGCCGCCCAGAGTGAACGGGTTGCCCGAGCAGGACCTCGGGTACGGCGAGGTGTCCGGCGCGTCGGGCCGGGTGCGCACGCTTTCGCCGCTGGGACACCACGTCTCGTCCCGCTCCACGACCACCGCGCCGGTCGAGTCCACCATCCGCAGGTGGGTGAAGCCGCTGAACCCGGTGAACCGCTCCACCAGGCCGGCCGGCAGCCGCTTGGTGCCCGAGGCCGTGACCTGCTTGACCACGATCGGGTCCGCGTACGACGCGCGCTTGGCCCGCACCTCGAACGGTGTCGCACCGGCGACGATGTGCGTCGGGAGCTCCAGCCACACGCCCTCGCCGGGGTAGCGGTCCAGCGTCACCGAGCCGGTCGCGGCCGCCAGGCGAAGGGGCGGTGCGGCGGGCTCCGCGTTGGCGGCCACCGCGCCGCCTCCCGTCGCCACCAGCACCGCCCCCACCGTGAGCAGGCGCAGCAGTCTTCTGTTCAACGTGTCCTCCCCGTTCTGTCGTGAGTGGACCGAGCGGCCCACCCACATAGACAGACGCGAGTCGGACGTACCGGCGTTGCTCAGGCGTTGGTACAGACCGTCCCGTTTAGACGGAACTCCGCCGGCCGGTTGTTGGTACCGCTGTAGTTGGCCTGGAAACCGAACGTCTGGCTGCCGTTCGTCGGGATCGCGCCGTTCCACCCGACGTTCCGCGCGGTCACGCCGGTGCCACTCTGTGTCAGCTGCGTGTTCCAGGAGTTGGTGATCTGCTGGTTGCCGCCGAATGTCCAGGTGAGCGACCAGCCGTTGATCGCCGCGGCGCGGTTGGTGATCGTCACGTTAGCCGTGAAGCCGTTGCTCCACTGGTTCACCTGGTACGCCACCGTGCAGCTGCCGTTCACCGGCGGCGACGTGGGCGGAGTCGTCGGCGGCGTGGTGGGTGGCGTCGTCGGCGGGTGGTCGGCGGCGTCGTGGGTGGCGTCGTTGGCGGCGTCGTTGGCGGCGTGGTCACGGTGCCCACCGGCGGGAAGCGCAGCACCCGGTCGTCGTCGGCGGCGGGCTGGCCGCGGCCGTCGCGGTTGCTTGTCGTGACCCAGAGCCAGCCGTCGGGGCCGACGGCGACGGTGCGCAGCCGCCCGAACTGCCCCTGCAGCCGCGCGGTCGGGCTCCCCGTGACGCCGCCGCTGCCGTTCAGCGTGACCTGCCACAGCCGGGTGCCGCGGAGGGCGGCGACGAAGAGCGCGTTGCCGTCGATGGCCGCGCCGCTGGGCGACGCCTCGGCGGTGGTCCACTGCACGATCGGGTCGCGGAAGCGCGAGTCACCGGCCCGCCCCTCGACGGTCGGCCAGCCGTAGTTGCCGCCCGGCACGATGTAGTTGACCTCGTCCCACGTGTTCTGCCCGAACTCGCTGGCGTAGAGCCGCCCGGACGAGTCCCAGGCCAGGCCCTGCACGTTGCGGTGGCCGAGGCTGTACACGAGCGAGCCGGCGGTGGGGTTGTCCGTCGGGGTGCTGCCGTCCGGCCGCATCCGCAGGATCTTGCCGTTGCGGCTCTGCGCGTTCTGCGCGTTGGCGGTGTTGCCCGCGTCGCCGACGCCGGCGTACAGCATGCCGTCCGGCCCGAACGCGATCCGCCCGCCGTCGTGGATGCTCGCCCTGGCCAGCCCGGTGAGGATCGGCGACTGGGTCTGCGGGTTGGCCAGCGTGAAGCGGACGATGCGGTTGTCCGAGGCGGAGGTGAAGTACGCGTAGATGAAGCCGTCCTGGGCGTACGTCGGCGAGACCGCGAGCCCCAGCAGGCCGGCCTCACCGGTCGCCGAGACGCCGCTGATCGTGGCCACCTGCTGCGCGGAGCCGCCGCCGGGCGGGATGCGCAGGACCCGGCCGCTGTTGCGCTCGCTGACCAGTGCGCTGCCGTCGGGCAGGAAGGCCAGCCCCCACGGAACGGTGAGCCCGCTCGCCGCGACCTGCGGGGCGGACCAGTTGAAGTTGCCGTTGGCGAGGGTGGTTATCGGACCATCGGCGCCGGCATTGGCCGCGACGGCCACGCCAGCACCGCCGGCGGTCGCCACGAGGGCGGCAAGGGCGATGACGATTCGGGTACGCACGGCGATCTCCTAGCTGCTGAGCTGGTCCCCGCGGCTGCGTATACAGCGATCGCCGTCAATCTATCACGCGTTCTTGGTCTCCACGAGCGACGCGAACGCGACGATGTTGTCCTGGTACCCGATGCTCCCGCCCACCCACTGGCCACCGCACGTGATCAGGCGCAGGCCGGGTCGCGTGTAGTCGCCGTACACCCGGTCGGCGGGCAGCTTGGACTTGCCGAAGCGCTCCACCGAGTTGACCTCGAAGATCGCGATGGAACGGTCCCGGCGGGTGATCTCGATCTTGTCGCCGGCCTTGAGCTTGGGCAGGGAGAAGAACACGGACGGGCCGTCCTTGGTGTCGGCGTGGCCGACGATCACCGCTGGTCCGAACTCGCCCGGTGTGGGGCCGCGGTCGTACCAGCCGGCCTCGTTGTGCCGGTGCAGCGAGGGCACCGAGATCGAGCCGTCGCCCGCGAGGCCGACGCCGTGCACCGGCGCCTTGACGTCGATCGAGGGGATCTCGATGCGGATCGGCCGGCTCGGGTCGAGCACCGGAAACTCGCGCGGCGGTGGGGTGGAGTCGCCGGACAGCGCCTCCCAGAGACCGGTCTCCTCGGTCAGCCCGGCGCCGACGGCAAGCACGCCGGCCAGCGCGACCACGATGGCGATGGGACCGGTGAACCGCGACGCGGCCATCGGTCAGGTCGTCTCGGCGCGGCGCCGGCGCAATGTGTACACCCCGAGCAGGGCGCCGACGGCGATCGCGACAACGCCGCCGCCGACCAGAAGGCCGCCCGAACCGTCGTCGGCCATGCCGCCGAACCCGGTCGCCGGGCCTTCACTCGGCCGCCCGCCCTCCAGCACGTTGAGCCGGGCGGTGGCCGACTCGCCGCCCTCGCAGGACAGGCGCACGGTGTAGCGGCGGGCATCCTTCTCGGCGGGCACGGTGACGGCCGCGGTCAGCACGTCGAACTGGGGGTACACCTTGACCTCGCCGAACGCCTCCGACTCCACAGTGGCCGGTTTGGTGTTGTCGTCGCAGCTCGCGCGGATGCCGACCAGATATCCAGCCTGGACGGTCGCGGGGTTGAGCTCGACGTAGGTAGCCGCGGCGCGCGCGGGCGCCGCGGTGGACAGGACCACGGCCACGACGGCGGCGGCCGCTGCGATGGCGCCGCGTCCTCCCATGGTCGGATTCTCCCCGTGATCGAGGCGTCCTTCAAGTCGCCTTCTCGGAGGGTGGTCCGGCCCGGGTGGACGCGGCGCCGCCGGTTTCTACGAAGCGGTGCAGGTGGGAGTGGGTGCCGTGTTGCTGCCGGTCCAGCTCGCGATGAATCCGAAGGTCGCCGTGGCGTTGGGGCCGATCGCGCCGTTGTAGCCGGCGTTCGTGACGGTCACAGTGGATCCGCTCTGCGTGTACGAGCCGCCCCACATCTGGTTGACCTGCTGCCCGTTGGCGTAGGTCAGGCGCACGGTCCAGCCGCGGGTCGCCGTCGTGCCGTTGTTGCGCACGGTGACCTCACCCTGGAAGCCGCCCGGCCACTGGCCGGCGATCCGGTACGTCGCCGTGCACCCGAAGCCCGTCGACGGGCCGGTGGTCGGCGGCCCGGTCGTGGGCGGCGCGGTGGTCGGCGGCGCCGTCGTGGGCGGCGCGGTGGTCGGCGGGGCGGTGGTGGGCGGCCCGGTCGTGGGGTCACGCCACCGAGCGCGGCCGCGAGCGCCGGGTACCACTTGTCCGACATCTTCTGGTCGCCGGCCGCGTTGGGGTGCACCCCGTCGTACGTGTCGGTGGCGGTGTTGAAACCGGCCCACTGGTCGACCACGGTGATCGGCGACTGGCTCGTGGTCTTGCTCGCGGCCCAGGCCGGGATCGCGTTGTTGAACGACACCACGCGCTGCCCGCACTCGGCGCACTGGCTTGTGCCCATCGGGATGATCTTCGCGACCAGGATCCGCATGTTCGGGTTGCTGGCCCGCATCTGGTCGACGAGCTTGGAGAACGCGGCCAGGATGACGTCGTTGGAGCGGTTGCTCCACACGTCGTTGGTGCCGAAGTGCATCATCACGATGTCGGGGTGGGTGGCGGCCAGCCACCCCACCAGCTGGTTCTGGTCGGCGACGTTCGTGGCCAGGAAGCCGCCGTGCCCCTCGTTGTCGCCGTCGTGGGCCACGCCGCAGCCCTGTGGCGGGAGCGTGCCGACGAAGTCGACGTTGGTGAGGCCGCTGCTCTGCAGCCGGTTCCACAAGATGGCGCGCCAGCAGCCTGGCGAACCGGTGATCGAGTCGCCGAGCGGCATGACCCGCACCGCGGCGGCCGCGCTGGCCTCCGGGGCGGCCGTCACCTGCTGGGCAGCGATGAGCGCGACGACGGCCGTCAGGCCGGCGAGCAGGGACCTTCTCCACATGGGCTGCATTGAAACATGTGGATACATCACAGCTCAACCGGTTCAGGAACTAAGTTTGTCGTACCGTCGGATTAGTATGTGTGTACGAACACGGCTCGTCACTTTCGGTAGTATCGTCAGGGCCAGTTAGGAGACTGCTGTGACCGGCACCCCTCCCCCTTATGCCACGCTGCTCGCCTTCACCCGGTATGTCGGGCGCACCGGCCCGCGCAAGGCGACCTTCGTCTCCGGCCTGCGCCGCCAGCGCGAGTCCGGCTCCGGCTTCAACCCGCACGGCACGCTGGTCAAAGCGCTCAAGGCCGACATACAGTTCCGCACCGGCGGCTCCCAGCTCACCGCCGCGGTCGACCAGGTCCGGCCGCGCTGGCGCCCGCTCTACGAGGCGCTGACCCCCGGCGCCCTCGCCTACCTGGGCACTCTCGGCGACCCGGCCACGGTGGGCCTGGCACAGACCCGCGACGCGCTCGGCGTGCTCGGCGGCTTGTCCATCAAGGTCAACCCGCACCTCGGCCTGCGCTACGACGACGGCCGCGCCGAGGCCGTCCGCCTGCACTTCGACCCCGACCCGCCGACCGACGAGGCGCTGCTGGCCACGCTCCACCTGATGTCCCGCCACATGCCCCAGGTCCTCCCACACGCCGACCCGGTCGTGGTCGACGTCCGGCGCGGCACGGTCCACCGCCCCGACCCGTCGTCGAAGCCCGCGGAGGTGGAGCGCTGGCTGACCGGCGAGGCAGCCGCCTTCGCCGCGATGTGGACCGCCGTCGCCTGACCGCCTCTGCCGCGCAGAGCCGGCCGGATCCGGTCCGTGCGGCGCGGCGACGAGGCCGGATGGCCCCGTCACGTCGTGGCCGGCGCGCTCCTCGGCACCCGGGAGCGCACCGCTGCCTCCCGGGGTGCGCCCAGCGAGTGAAGCGAGCCAAACCGGCACAGCCCCGGGCCGCCGCTCCCCCTCTTCCCGCGGTGCACAGCCGCGGCGGGGGCGGCGGCCCGGCCACCCCGGGGCCGTATCCTTGTCGGCGTCATGACCTCTGTTGCTCATCCCGCGCGTGTTCGGACCTTTCACCCACGCCGCGGCCGCATAAGCGGCCGCCATGCCGACGCGCTCACCCGGCTCTGGCCGCTCTGGGGAGTGGCCATCCCCGAGGTGCCCACCGCCCGGCTCGACCTCGCGACCCTCTTCGGGCGCAGCGCGCCGGTGGTCCTGGAGATCGGCTCGGGCATGGGCGAGGCGACGATCGAGATGGCGACCGCCGATCCGGCCCGCGACTATCTCGCCGTCGACGTGCACACGCCGGGCGTGGCCAACCTGCTCGCGGTGGTGGAGGAGCGCGGCCTGACCAACGTGCGCGTCGGTCTCGGCGACGCGGTCATGCTGCTGCGCCACATGCTGCCGCCGGAGAGCCTGGCCGCGGTGCACGCGTTCTTCCCCGACCCGTGGCCGAAGGCGCGCCACCACAAGCGCCGGCTCTTCCAGCCTGACCACGTGGCGCTGCTGCGCTCGCGGCTCGCCCCGGGCGGCCGGCTGCTGTGCGCGACCGACTGGGCCGAGTACGCCGAGGCCATGCTCGGGTCCCTGAGCGCCGACCCGGGCCTCGGCAACGAGCACGACGGGTTCGCGCCCCGCCTTGCCGCGCGCCCGGTCACAAAGTTCGAGCAGCGCGGTGTCGAGGCCGGCCGGCAGATCTTCGACCTGTCCTTCCGCCGGGTCGCTGGGCCACAGTAGACAGTCCTAAGTAAACGCTACGGTCGGCACCCGGAAGAGCGCACCCAGCCCGCCGGCACGCGGCGCCGGAGCGGGCGAAGGCGACGCGGACTCCGCCGACGGCGATGCCGACGCCGAGCCTGAGCGGCCGGTCAGCGCGTCGGTGAAGACCCCGCTCGCGGTGGGATCGAGCACGATGTAGCCGGCCGCCACGAGGTGCAGCACCGGCACGAGCTGGTGCTCGACGTCGCCGGACGCCACCATGCCGTGGATCCCGTGCGCCACCGCCTCGGCGATCCCGCGCCGGTCGACCGGCTGGTCGTGCACCATGACCGCGGTCCAGCCCAGCGCCGCGCCCGCCTGCACCTGGTCGACCGTCGGGTTGACCAGCACCCGCACCACCGGCCCGCGGTGGGTGCGGAGCCAGTGCACCTGGGCGACCGCCTCGGGACCGTGCTCGCGGACCACCGCGAGCCGGTGCGTGATCAGCGTGGTGACCACCCTGTCGAGCACCGGTCCCGTAGTCCCCACAGCCACCGCCAGCACCGGGCGTCCCACGGGCAACGGTGGCTCCGCGCTCCGCTCGCCCGACGCCGGTCGGGCGCCGGCGGGTGGTGGCAGCCCGCCGAGCTTCGCGTACACCCGGCGCCGGTGGTTTTCCACAGTGCCCTCGCTGATGGACAGCAGGTCGGCGATCTCGCGGACCTGGTGCCCCGAGCGCAGCAGCAGGAGGATCTCGCGCTGGCGGGCGGTGAGCGGGCCGCCGTTTCCCGCCAGCCAAGACCTGGCCGGGATCGCGCGGAGCACGGCGAGAAGGCCGCCGAGGCCGTGCGTGTACGGCACGAGCGCGGCCAGCCCGGCGTCGCGCAGGGTGGCGAACTCCGCCGTCGACAGCTGCTCGTACACCAGCACCGCCGCGATGCCCGGCACCCGCTCGTGGAGCGTGCGGAGTGCGGGCAGGCGGTCGACGGGGCGGGGCCCGCCGTCGAGCAGCACGATGTCCGGCCGCTGCGCCTCGGCGAGCGGGATGATCTCGGTACCACCGGCGACCCTGCCGACGAGTGTGAAGTCCGGCAGGGTGCCGAGATAGGCCGCGAGCGCGTCGCGGCGGAGCTGGTCGCCGGAGCACACAGCGATACGGCTGGGTCCCGGCACATTTCCACTGCCCATAAACGCCCCCTGGTGAGGAGCAGACAAGCATCGTTGAGCATGGATTTTCCAAACAGCATACCGATCAGCGCGAGAGGTCAAACAGGTGCGCCGAGCGGCGGGGGACACGCGATGAGCGGCGGTGGGCCGGCGACAAGCGGCCAGTGTGGACAGTCGCGGCGCGGCCGGTGGCTGGGGCCGAGGATGGCGTGCGCCAGAGGGGGCTCGGCCCCGGCCAGTCCGTGCGGAGGCCGCGATCAGCCTCACACTTGTCATGTGGGCGGTAAAGGATCTACGGTCAGCGCAGCTGCGCCATGTCGCAGATGCGTCAACGAGGGATGTGTGCCGTGCTCCAGGCCGCCGGGCTGAGCGCCGCGGAGGAGTCCACGTACCTGTCACTGGTGCGCCAGGGCAGCGCCCCGCTCCCCCAGCTGGCCGATCGGATCGGCCTCACGGCGGCGGGCGCCCGGCGGGCGGTGGCGGGCCTGCAGCGCAAGGGTCTCGTGCACCGCACCCCGCCCCCGCAGGAGCGGGTCGTGCCGGTGCCGCCCGACCTCGCGGTGGAGCAGCTCGTGCGGCGCCGCATGGAGGAGCTGGAGCGCACCCGCGAGGCCGCGCTCCGCCTCGCCGACGAGGCCGAGCACCTCGTGGCCAGCCGGAGCACCGAGGAGCTGATCGAGATCGTCTCCGGCCGGGCGGCCGTGGGGCGCGCGTTCGACCGGGTGCAGCGCACCGCCCGCAAGGAGATGCGGGTGCTTGTCGCCCCGCCGTACGCGAAGCCCACCGGCGTCAACCGCACGCAGCTCGACCGCGAGGCCGCCGGCGTGAGCTACCGCGCGGTGTACGACGCCACCGCCCTCGCCGACCCCGGCATGACCACGGCGGCCGCCACCCACCTGCGGGCCGGCGAGCAGGCACGGCTCGTCGAGACGCTGCCCACCAAGCTGGCCATCGCCGACCGGGAGCTGGCGCTGCTGCCCCTGGCGTACGCCACGGCGGCCCACGACGCCGCCCTGCTGGTGCACCCGTGCGGGCTGCTGGACGCGCTGATCGCCCTCTTTGAGACCATCTGGGCGGTTGCCACGCCGCTCGCGCTCGGCGACGACGACGAGCCGACCGCCGACGACGGTCCCACCGCCGCCGACCGCCAGCTGCTGTCGCTGCTGGTGGCCGGGCTCACCGACGAGGCGGCCGCGGCGCGGCTGGGCGTGAGCCGCCGCACGGTGGTGCGCCGCGTGCAGCACCTGATGGAGCTCACCCACTCCCGGTCACGACTCCAGCTCGGGTGGCAGGCGCGCGAACGCGGTTGGCTGTAAACCTGGCACCATTGACGAGCTATGACGCTCACCGACCTCATCCCCGTGACGACCCGGGGCCCGACGCCACCTTTGACGCGTTCGCGGCCTGGGCCGCCGACCAGGGGCTCGCCCTCTACCCACACCAGGAAGAGGCGCTGATCGAGATCGTCTCGGGCGCCAACGTGATCCTCAGCACCCCCACCGGTTCGGGCAAGAGCCTCGTCGCGCTGGGCGCGCACTTCGCCGCGCTCGCCACGGGCCGCACCACGTTCTACACGGCGCCGATCAAGGCGCTGGTCTCGGAAAAGTTCTTCGCGCTCTGCGACGCCTTCGGCGCTGACAACGTCGGCATGCTCACCGGCGACGCCAGCGTCAACGAGGACGCGCCGATCATCTGCTGCACCGCGGAGATCCTCGCCAACATCGCGCTCCGCGAGGGCGCCGAGGCGGACGTCGGCGTGGTCGTGATGGACGAGTTCCACTTCTACGCCGAGCCCGACCGGGGCTGGGCGTGGCAGGTGCCGCTGCTGGAGCTGCCGCAGGCCCAGTTCGTGCTGATGTCCGCGACGCTCGGCGACGTCTCGTTCTTCGAAAAGGACCTGACCCGGCGCACCGGCCGCACCACCGCCGTCGTCCGCTCGGCCGCGCGGCCGGTCCCGCTCTTCTTCTCGTACGTGACGACGCCGCTGCACGAGACCATCGAAGAGCTGCTCACCACCCACCAGGCGCCGGTATACATCGTCCACTTCACCCAGGCGGCCGCGCTGGAGCGGGCGCAGGCGCTGATGAGCGTCAACCTCGCCACCCGCGGCGAGAAAGACGCCATCGCCGCGGCGATCGGCAGCTTCCGGTTTACCGCGGGCTTCGGAAAGACACTCTCCCGGCTGGTCCGCCACGGCATCGGCGTGCACCACGCCGGCATGCTTCCCCGCTACCGCCGGCTCGTGGAGACGCTCGCCCAGGCCGGCCTGCTCAAGGTGATCTGCGGGACGGACACGCTCGGCGTCGGCATCAACGTTCCAATCAGGACAGTGCTGTTCACCGCGTTGAGCAAGTACGACGGCACCAAGACCCGCCTGCTCAAAGCGCGCGAGTTCCACCAGATCGCGGGGCGCGCGGGCCGGGCCGGCTACGACACGGTGGGCACCGTCGTGGTGCAGGCGCCCGAGCACGTCATCGAAAACGAGAAGGCGCTCGCCAAGGCCGGCGACGACCCGAAGAAGCGCCGCAAGGTGGTGCGCAAAAGGCCGCCGGAGGGCTCGATCGGCTGGGGGCAGCCGACGTTCGACCGGCTGGTCGAGGCCGAGCCGGAGCCGCTCACGTCGAGCTTCGCGGTCAGCCACTCGATGCTGCTCAACGTCATCGGCCGCTTCGGCCCCGGCAAGGTCCGCACCGGCGAGGGCGGGCCGGTCGACGCGTTCGCCGCCATGCGGCACCTGCTGACCGACAACCACGACGACCGCGCGACGCAGCGCCGGCACATCCGCCGCGCCATCGCCATGTACCGGGCGTTGCTCGCCGCCGGCGTCGTCACCCGGGCACCGATCAGCCTGGCCGTGGACCTGCAGTTCGACTTCGCGCTCAACCAGCCGCTGTCGCCGTTCGCGCTGGCCGCCATCGAGCTGCTCGACCGCGACTCCGTCACGTACCCCCTCGACGTGCTCTCCGTCATCGAGTCCATCTTGGACGATCCGCGGCAGGTGCTCTCCGCCCAGCAGTTCAAGGCGCGCGGCGAGGCGGTGGCCGCGATGAAGGCCGACGGCATCGAGTACGAGGCGCGGATGGACCTGCTCGAAGAGGTGACCCACCCCAAGCCGCTGGCCGAGCTGCTGGAGGTGGGCTACGAGGCGTACCGCAAGGGCCACCCCTGGGTCGCCGACTACCAGCTCTCACCGAAGTCGGTGGCCCGCGACATGTACGAGCGGGCGATGACCTTCACCGAGTACGTGGCCTTCTACGGCCTGTCCCGCTCCGAGGGGCTGGTGCTGCGCTACCTCGCGGACGCGTACAAGGCGCTGCGCCAGACGGTGCCCGACGAGGCCAAGACCGAGGAGCTCATCGACCTCGTGGAGTGGCTGGGCGAGCTGGTACGCCAGGTCGACTCCAGCCTCCTCGACGAGTGGGAGCGCCTGCGCGGCGGTACCGACGGCGTCGCCGCCGAGGTCGCGGTCGACGAGCGCCCGCCGGCTGTCACCCGCAACGCGCGCGCCTTCCGCGTGCTGGTGCGCAACGCCCTCTTCCGCCGGGTCGAGCTGGCGGCGCTGCGCCGCTGGGACGAGCTGGGCGCCCTCGACGCCGAGGCCGGCTGGGACGCCGAGGCGTGGGAGGTGGCGCTCGAGCCGTACTTCGCCGAGCACACCGACATCGGCACTGGCCCCGACGCCCGCGGCCCCGCGCTACTCATGATCGATCAGGGGCGCGACCGCTGGACCGTCCGCCAGATCATCGACGACCCGGCCGGCCACCACGACTGGGCCATCACGGCCGAGGTCGACCTGGCCGAGTCCGACGAGCTGGGCGCGGCCGCCGTCCGCGTCGTGTCGGTCGCCGCCGGCTAGCGGGTCGGGTCCTCATTCTTCGAAAACCCAAACCCAAAACGGCTGTGAGCTGCCGCGATGTCCGCCGTGGTCCGGACCGTTGCGCGGGGCCCCGGGGAAACGTGGAGCGCAGCGGAGCGTTTTCTTGGGGTGCGTTCCCGCGGCCTCACCCTCCGCTGTGCGTGAGCTTCCGCCCGTTGCGGTCCGCCGGGGTGGGCTCGCCGCGGGACGCGGCGTTCGAGATTTCGACGAGCGCATCGACGCACCGAATTCCTTGATCGGCGGCCGCACCACCACGTAGAGAGCTCTCCCGCCTCGAGCTGCCCCTGCAGTGGCAGCAAAACGACCACGATCTTCTGAACGGCTACCGCGATCGCGCCCCACCCCGACGCCGGGGCCGGCTCAGGCGGCGTCGCCTAGCGCGAGCAGCAGCGCGCGGAGGGCGTCGATCGCGGCGCGGGTGGTCTGCTCCGGCACCTGGCCCAGCAGCCTCGCCTGTGCCGCCGTCGCCGCGCGCACCGCCTCCTCGGCCGTCTCGATGCCGCGCGGGGTGAGGCGCACCCACGAGCTGCGCGCGTCGGCGGGGTTTTCCTCCCGCTCGACGAGCTCGGCCGCGGTGAGCCGGCGCAGCAGGTTGCTGGTGCCGCCGGAGGAGAGCAGCAGCCGCTGGGACAGGTCCGCCGGGCGGAGGCGGAAGGGGGCGCCAGCCGCGCGGAGCACGGCGAGGATCTCGTACTCCCCCTTGGTCAGGCCGAGCCGGCCAAGTGCGGCCTCGACGCGCTCGGTCAGCAACGCGGAGAGCCGCCCGGCGCGTTTGGCCAGCTCCAGCTCGGTGCCGACGACGCCGGGCAGCTCGCGCGCCCAGGCCGCCGCGATCACGTCGGTGGTGTCCCTGCTCACGAGATCAGGATATCGCCTTGTGTGGAGAAAGCTTTCAACATAGCTTTTGAGAAAGCTTTCTCTGGAGGTAAGAGATGTCCGAGATCCTCATCGCCGCCGGCCATGTGGTGCCCGGCGACGGCAGCCCCGAGCTGGCCGGGAGCGACGTGCTGGTCGAGCGGGGCGTGATCACCGCGGTCGCGCCCGGCCTGTCCGCACCGCCGGGAGCCACGGTCATCGACGCCGCCGGCATGGTCGTCATGCCCGGCCTTGTCGACGGCCACCGCCACGTCTGGCAGGCGCCCCTGCGCGGCACCGGCGCCGACATGACGCTCCCCGACTACCTGGGCACGCTGCTCGGCCCCATCCTCGCGGCCTACACGCCCGCCGACGCCGAGCTGGCCACCCGCCTCGGCGCCGCCGAAGCGCTCGACGCGGGCATCACCACCGTCTTCGACTGGAGCAACACCACCACGACCGCCGCGCACACCGACGCCGTCCGCGACGCCTTCGCCGCCGCCGGCATCCGCGCCGTCGTCGGCCACGTCCACCCGGACCACGAGGCCTTCGCGCGGCGCATCGCCCGCGGTCCGGCCACGGTCTCCGCCGGCCTGGCCATCCTCGGCATCGAGTACGGGGACCGCGGCGAAACCGAGCGAGCGATCCATGCCTCGCGGGGCCTGGGCCTGCCGGTCACGATGCACGCCGGCGGCCCCGCCGTCCGCGCCCTGCACGACGCCGGCCTGCTCGAGCGCCACGTCCACCTCGTGCACCTCAACGCGGTGACCGCCGGCGACGCGAAGCTGCTGGCCGGGACCGGAGCCGGCGTCACCGTGACACCGGTGGTCGAGGCCACGATGGGACACGGCGCCTCGGCGTACGGCCGGCTCCACGACGCCGGAGCCCGCCCCGGCCTCGGCACCGACGTGGTCGTCAACGCGCCGGCCGACCTCTTCGAGCCCCTCCGCGACACCCTCCGCACCGAGCGCCTGCGCACCGGTGCGATGCCGCCCGCCGCGGGCGTGCTCGCCGCCGCCACAGTGGACAGTGCGCGGGCGATCGGCCTCGACCACCTGGTCGGCACCGTCTGCGTGGGCAAGCACGCCGACCTCGTCCTGCTTCGCGGCCTGCCCCGCCCCGGCGCCGCCGCTGCCGTGGTCGCCGCCACGCCGTCCGACGTGGACACCGTGCTGGTCGACGGCCGCGTCGTCAAGCGCGCCGGCCGCCTGCTCGACCACGACCTGTCCGCCCTCCGCCGCGCCGGCCGCGAGCTGGCGCGCCGCGTGCTCGGCTGACGTGATCCGCGCGAGGGGACGGCGACGAAAGGGCCCGCGCCGTGCGCGCGGGCCCTTCGTCATTCCACTGTGGAGCTGGGACTAGCCGAGCAGGTGGTCCAGCGACCGCTTCACGAGGTCGTCACGGACCGCCGGTGCGAGGCCCTCCAGCCCGAACCCGGTGTAGACGGTGTCCGGGGTGACGACGATGCCGCCCTCCTCGAACGCCGTCTGGGTGCGGGTCCAGTCGCCGCTGTTGGGGTCGGAGCCCGGCGCCGGGCCGGCAACCGTCCAGCCGCCCAGGTCCGTCTCGAACGAGGTCTCCGCGACCGCAGCGCCGTTTACGAGGACGCGCGCGTCGTCGATGAAGACGCCCAGGCCCTGCGTGGCCCAGTCGGACACGTACGAGATGGAGAGCTCGACCTGCTTGCCCGCGTACGCGGACAGGTCGACCGACCACTCCACCCAGCCGCCGGACGGGCCGGTGGCCGCGTTCCACGTGCCGGTCGTGCCGGTGGGCGAGCAGTCCGCGCCCTGGTAGTGGGCGAGGAACGGGTGCAGCTGCGGCACCCAGCCCGAGGCGCAGCTCTCGCCGGTCTCGGTGCCGGTGTGGCCGTTGGCGTCCGGCAGCGTCGTCCACGCGTCGGTGCCGACCTCGTGCGCCTCGACGAAGAGGAAGTCCCACTCCGCCTCGGTGTCGTACGAGGTCCAGAACCGCAGCTCGCCGCTTGTCGCGCCGGTCAGGTCGACCGTGCGCGCCAGCCGCTTGTACGACTGGTCGGACTGGCCACTGTAGACGTACCAGGAGCCGGTCAGCGGGTCGAACGGCGCCGCGCCCGGCCGCTGCCAGTCACCCGCGATCTCGCTGGTGAACTGCGGGAACTCGTCCGGCGGCAGGAAGCTGGACGTCGGCAGGAACGAGGCGGTGTGCGCCTGGTTGCCGGCCGAGCCCTCGGCGTTGAGCGTGCCATTCCACCCGGCCAGCGGCCCGGTGCCCTGGATCGGGTAGTGCGTGCCGTCCGGCGCCGTGCCACCGCCGCTGACGTAGGTGTGCGCACCCAGCCAGTACTGCGGGAAGTCGTTCACCAGCGGAAGGCAGGCCACGTCGTCAGGGTCGGTGCACTCGGGCGGCGCGGCGGGGTTGTAGAAGTACGCACCGTTGGCACCCTGTGCCAGCAGCGCGTTCTGCCCGCCGACGAGGACCTTGCCGCCCTCGTTCAGGTAGTCGCGGACGTTGAGCTCGGTCTCCAGCGCCGACCTCGTGGTGGTGCCGGGCACCTGCCCCTGGGACCGCATGATGACGTCGTCACCGGTCTCCCAGACCACCGCCTTGTAGTGCGACAGCACGCCGAGGTGGTGGGGGCCTTGCGGCCCTGGGTGTCGAAGTCGTAGACGTCGGTCGAGTACCCCGCCTTGTTGATCGCCGCGACGTGTTCGTCGGCGTACTTGGCGGTGGTCACGCCCTGCACCGGGCTGAGACCGGTCACGTCCTCCGCGGCGAGCACGAGCACGTCGCCGCCGATGTCGGCGCCGACCGTGTACGTGAAGTGCTCGCTGGCCACCACGCCGCTCTTCGCCTTGCGCCCGGTGAACCACACCTCGACCCGGTCACCCGGCTTGGCACCGGTGACCTTGCCGCGCAGCTCGGCGTAGTAGTCGTCGTGCGTGTCGCCGTACTTCTCGCCACCGCGCCACTCCCGTACGTCCACCGTCTTGGGGCGGGCGCCGTTGATGACGTAGTGCATGTGGACGTCCTTGAGCGCCCGGCGGGCGATCGTGGCGACCGGCTGGGTGCGGCCGTTGGAGACGTCGAACTTGTCGACCACGAAGTCGGGGGTGCTGCGGCCGACGACCGAGACCGGGTCGTCCGGGTCCACCGCCGACTTGCCGACCGCCAGCGCGAACGGGATGTTCTTCGCGACCTCGGTGGCGATCAGCTCCTCGTCATCCGGGAAGATGAAGTCGCTGACGCACTCCTCCGGCTCCCACTCGTCGTCCGGCACCGAGGCGGACACGGTCGTGCAGGTCGACATCTCGGGCGTGAAGCCGAGCGTGCCGTACTTGACGGTCGCGTGTGTGTCGGTGTCGCCGTTGGTGATGTAGAGCTCGGCCGAGATGTCCGGGTCGTAGCCGGGGACCGCCGGGTGGGCGTCGTCGCCGGCCATGGCCTTGTAGATCTCGTCGTCCGGGGTGGGCGTGGCCTGCTGCCACCCGACGCCGTAGAGCAGCAGCTCGGCGGCGGAGTGGTAGTTGATGAGGAACTCGAAGCCGACCCTGCGGAAGAAGCGGTCGAGCGCCTGCGTCTCGGGCTCGGAGTTGGGCCCGGTGCCACGGAACGTGTCGCTCGCGATGTCGGTCGAGGAGCCCTCGTTGTCGTAGCCCCACTTGTACCCGAAGTTGCGGTTGAGGTCGACGCCGTCGAGCGTGGTGATCTGGCCGTCACCGTCGTTGTCGCGCAGGTTTTTGCGCCACAGCCGGTTGCCCTCGGTGAACGTGTAGTCGTACCCGTCCGGGTTGGCCACGGGCAGGAACCACAGCTCGGTGGTGTCGACGAGCTTGGTGATCTCGGCGTCCGTCCCGTACGAGCCGAGCACGTGGTGCATCAGCCGGCGGACCATCTCGGGCGTGATCCACTCACGGGCGTGCTGCGCGCCCATGTAGAGGGTCGACGGGCGCTTGCCGTCGGGCAGGGCCTTGGCGCCCTTGGTCACCTTGACGGCGAGGATCGGCTGCCCGTTGAGCGACTTGCCGACCGTCACCAGCTTAGCGATCTTGGGGTAGCGGGCGGCGGTCGACGTGACCTCGTCACGGATGCCACCGGGCTCGCTGTATGAGCGGAAGGCGGACCAACCCTCGGCGGCCTGCTCGCGCAGCGCCTGCGAGGCCGTCTTGCCCTCCACCTTCTTCGGGGAAAGCTTCACGCCCTTGGACGCGAGCTTCCTCGCCTGGTGTCCACTGAGCACCAACTCAACTGCGGAGTTGCCGGACTTGTCCGTCGAAACCGCCGCTTCGTGGAGGTCCACGCCGGCAGAGCGGGTGGTCTCAAGCTGTTGCGGTGTGAGCGTCCCGACGTACACCTCCAGCTTGTCCTGGCCGCCGGGTCGCGACGGCGCCTGTGCTTGCGCTGGTATGGCGGGTGCCAGCGCACCCACCAGAGTGAGCACGCAGGCTGTCGCCAACCGTGCTGTCCTCATTGCGCCTCCTCTATTTTGAAGGTCGTCCACGCGTGAGCTTCCTGTTACACGCGGTAGGTGTCAATCACCCCTTCGGCCCTGCCGCGGCTAAAATCACGATCGATGAGCCGTTGGATCTGTCCACGGTGTGACCGCGAGTTCGGGCGGACTCACCAGTCGCATGTGTGCATTCCGGGTATGACCGTCGACGAGTGCTTCGCACCCTGGCCGCCGGCATATCGCGAAATCTACGACGCGCTGGTCGATTTTCTGTCCACTTTGGGCGATGTACACGCCGACGCTGTCACGGTTGGGGTTTTCCTCAAACGCGAGCGGAAGCTCGCCGAGGTCCGGCCGAAGGCGCGGTGCCTGTCGCTCAACCTCGAACTACCTCGTCGCATCGACCATCCCAGGATCTCCCGCACGATGCGGATCTCGGCGGACCGCACCGCCAACATCGTGAAGCTCACCCGTCTGGAGGATGTCGACGACGACGTACGGGCATGGCTCGCCGAGGCTTACGACGCGGCGGCCTGACCCGGGCGGCGGACCGCCGTAGAATCTCCGGGTGGCTCCCGCCCTAGATCTTGAGACCGAGGCGCTCGGCGTCCTTCGCCGGGTCTTCGGATACGACGCCTTCCGAGGCGACCAGCGCGAGATCATCGAGCACGTGAGCGGGGGCGGCGACGCGCTCGTGCTCATGCCGACCGGCGGTGGCAAGTCACTCTGCTACCAGATTCCTGCCCTGGTCCGCGCGGGCACCGCCGTGGTGATCTCCCCGCTCATCGCGCTCATGCAGGACCAGGTCGACGCCCTGCGCGCGCTCGGTGCGCGGGCCGACTTCCTCAACTCGACGCTCGACTTCGACACCCGCCGCGCGGTCGAGGCGAGCTTCCTCGCCGGCGACCTCGACCTGCTCTACCTGGCGCCCGAGGCGCTCGGCACGCCCGGCGTGCAGCGGCTGCTCGACCGCGGAAACATCGCGCTCTTCGCGATCGACGAGGCACACTGCGTGTCGCAGTGGGGCCACGACTTCCGCCCTGACTACCTGGCGCTGTCGATGCTGCACGAGCGGTGGCCGAACGTGCCGCGCATCGCGCTCACCGCCACCGCCACGTCCGCCACCCACGCCGAGATCGCCAAGCGCCTCCAGCTCGAAGGCGCCCGCCACTTCGTGGCGAGCTTCGACCGGCCCAACATCCAGTACCGGATCGTCCCCAAAAACGAGCCCCGCAGGCAGCTGCTCCACCTTCTGCGCACGGAGCACGCGGGCGACGCCGGCATCGTCTACTGCCTCTCCCGCGCCTCGGTGGAAAAGATCGCCGAGTTCCTGGTGGAAAACGGCATCACCGCCCTGCCGTACCACGCCGGCCTCGACGCGCGCACCCGCGCGGCCAACCAGTCCCGCTTCCTGCGCGAAGACGGGCTGGTCATGGTCGCGACGATCGCGTTCGGCATGGGCATCGACAAGCCCGACGTGCGCTTCGTGGCCCACCTCGACCTGCCGAAGTCGGTCGAGGGCTACTACCAGGAGACCGGCCGGGCCGGCCGCGACGGGCTCCCGTCGACCGCCTGGCTGGCGTATGGGCTGCAGGACGTCGTGCAGCAGCGCAAGCTGATCGACGGCTCAGAAGGCGACCTCGCCCACCGGCGCAACCTCGCCGCACACCTCGACGCGATGCTCGCCCTGTGCGAGACCGTCGAGTGCCGGCGGGTGCAGCTGCTGGCGTATTTCGGGCAGCAGAGCGGCCCCTGCGGCAACTGCGACACCTGCCTGGCGCCACCGGAGTCGTGGGACGGCACGATCGCCGCGCAGAAGCTGCTCTCCACGGTGCTGCGCCTGCACCGCGAGCGGGGCCAGCGCTTCGGCGCCACGCAGTCGATCGACATCCTGCTGGGGAAAAAGACCGACAAGGTCACGCAGCACCGCCACGACCAGCTCTCCGTCTTCGGCATCGGCACCGAGCTGAGCGAGAGCGAGTGGCGCGCGGTGGTGCGCCAGCTGCTGGCCCAAGGGCTGCTCGCGGTCGAGGGTGACTACGGCACGCTGGCGCTCACCGAGGCGAGCAAGGCGGTGCTGAGCAAGCAGCGCGAGGTCAAGCTGCGCCGCGAGCCGGAAAGGGTCGCCACCGCGAAGGCGGCCCGGTCGCGGGGCGGGGCGGGCGCCGCGGCCGCCACCCAGCTGCCGCCCGAGGCCGCGCCGGTCTTCGAGCGGCTCCGCGCGTGGCGCGCCGCGACAGCCAAGGAGCAGGGCGTCCCGGCGTACGTCATCTTCCACGACGCGACACTCCGCCAGATCGCCGCCGAGTCGCCGAAGACGCTCGCCGCGCTGAGCACGGTGAGCGGGGTGGGCGAGGCCAAGCTGGCCAAGTTCGGCCAGCAGATCCTCGACACGCTATCGGCTGGCCAGGATTAGCGCGTAACGGCGTTCGACCGCCACGGCGGCCATCAGCACGCAGCCAACCATCGGCACCGCCAGTGGCAGCAGCTGCCACGTGACGATCACGAGCAGCGCGAGCGCCATCACCAGGAGCAGGGATCCCGACGGATCGCTCGTGGCGGCGCGAGCCGCGGCCTCGCGTACCAGATGGCGCCAGGAGCTGCCGGGCGACCAGGTGGCCGCCGCGCGGAGAAGGACCACCGACAGGGCCGCCGCCGCGAAGCCGCAGAATGCGGCGACGAAGGCGCCGCCGGGCACCGCGGAGCGCAGCAGCAGACCGTCCACAGTGACCACCGCGAACGCCGCCACCGCCGCGAGCGAAAACGGGACGCTTCCCGGGAACGCGTCGCCGAAGCGCGCGAAGTAGGCACGCACCGAGGTCGTCTCACCGTCCACATGGGCCCGGATGTGCGCGCAGCCGGCCGCCAGCGCGGGCAGCAGCGTGACGAGCGGCAGCGCGAGCGCGAACGTGAGCAGCCCGGCCAGCAGGCACTCTCCGAACAGGACGAAGCGCCTCATCCCTTCAGCCCCGACGTGGAGACTCCCTCGACCAGGAAGCGCTGGAAGAACAGGAAGAAGAGGATGACCGGCACGAGCGCCAGCATGGACATCGCCATCAGCGCGCCGAAGTCGGAGCCGGACGCCTCGTCGACGAAGAGCTGCAGGGCCAGCGGCAGCGGGTACTTGTCCGGCGTGCTGAGGTAGATGAGCGGGCCGAAGAAGTCGTTCCAGCTCCAGATGAACGTGAAGATGGCGGTGGTGATCAGCGCCGGGCGGGCCAGCGGCAGGATGATGTGCCAGAAGATGCCCCAGTGCCCGGCGCCGTCGATCTTCGCGGACTCGTCGAGCTCGTGCGGGATCGTCCGCATGAACTGGACCATCAGGAAGACGAAGAACGCCTCCGCGGCGAGAAACTTGCCGATCAGCAGCGGCACGTACGTGTCGATGAGGTCGAGCTTCTGGAAGACGGCGTACTGCGGAATGATCAACACGTGGAACGGGAGCAGGAGCGTGGAGATCATCAGGGCGAACATGGCGCCCCGCCCCCGAAAGCGCAGCCGCGCGAACGCGTAACCGGCGAGCGCCGACGAGGCGACAGTGCCCACAACGGACAGTACGGCGAGGAGGGTGGAGTTCCAGAAGAAGCGGCCGATGCTGATGCTCGCGATGCCTTCGACGGCCCGCTCGTAGTTGGCGGTCGTGGGCTCGGTCGGCAGCAGGCTGAGGCTGCCGATGATGTCGGCCGACGGCTTGAAGGTCGCGGCCACGACCCACACGATGGGGTACAGCACGATCGCCAGAGCGGCGATCACGCCGGCGTGCCACGCCACAGTGGACAGTTTCATCGTTTGTCCCCGAGTAGTAGACCCACCCGCGAGCCGTGCGGAACAGGAACAGCGTGATGAGCCCGACACCCAGCAGCAGCATCCACGCCATCGCCGAGGCGTAGCCCATGCGGAAGTCGGAGAAGCCACGGTCGTACAGGTAGATGGTGTAGAAGAGCGTCGTGCCGGCGGGCGAGCCGTTGGGACCGCCCACGATGTACGCCGACGTGAAGACCTGGAACGCGTTGATGGTCTCCAGCAGCAGGTTGAAGAAGACCACCGGCGAGATCATCGGCAGCGTGATGGAGCGGAATCGCCGCCACCGCCCCGCTCCGTCGACGTGCGCCGCCTCGTGCAGCTCCACCGGCACCTGCTTGAGGCCGGCCAGGAAGATGACCATCGGCGCGCCCAGCTGCCAGGCGCCGAGCAGCACCAGCATCAGCAGGGAGAAGTCGGGGTTGCCGGCCCACCCGCCGGTGTTGATGCCCACCGCGCGCAGCGCCCGGTCCACCACCGCGTCGTCGGTGAAGAGGGCCTTCCACACGATCGCCAGGCTCACGCTCGCGCCGATCAGCGACGGGCCGTAGAACGCCGCCCGGTAGAAGCCCTGCCCCTTGCGCTTGTTGTTGAGCAGCAGCGCGACGGCGAGCGCGGCGGCCAGCTTCACCGGCACGGCGACCGCGACGTAGATGGCGGTCACCTGCACCGAACCCCGCCACCGCGCGTCCTCGAACATCCGCTTGTAGTTGTCGAGGCCGACCCACTCGGGCGAGGTGAAGAGGCTGTAGTCGGTGAAGGAGAGGTAGAGCGAGGTGATCATCGGGCCGAGGGTCAGCAGCAGGACGCCGAGGATCCACGGCGACAGGAAGAGGTAGCCGGCGAGGCCGTCGCCAGGCCGGCGGGCCCGTGTGCGCGGGCCCGCCGGTTGTCCTGTGGCTACCTTGCGGCGCGTTGGTGCCGTTGTTGCCATCCCGCTACGACTCGAGTGTCTCGGCGGCCTCGGTGAAGAACTGGTCCACCGCCTGATCCACGCTGATCCGGCCGTACTGGAGCTCTTCGGAGACCCGGATGAACGCCTGCTCGATCGTGCCGGCACCCTTCGGCGGCGCGGGCGGCGCCTTCTCCAGCTGCCCCTTGATGCTCTCCTCGTACGCCGCGACGGCCGCGAACGGACCCTCCAGCTTGACCGCCGAACGCTGGGCGTTGGTGGCCGGGATGCCGCGGTTGGCGCCGAGGATCGCGCCCGCCTCGGGGTCGTTGATGAAGAAGTCGATGAGCTTCGCGCTCTCCTCGGGGTGGTCCGACTTCGCGGAGACGCTCATCAGCATCGAGGGCTTGAGGTACTGCCCCAGCTGCGCCGGGTTGTCGCTGGGCACCGGGCCGAGCTTGAGCTCGGTCTTGGTGGCGGCGGCGTACCGCGCCATGAAGTTGTCCCAGCCCAGGTCGCCGGCGATCAGGTCGAGCTCGAGCGCGAACTTCGGCTTGATCTGCACGCCCTTCTCGACCGGCAGCACGATCTTGGCGTCGGCGAGCTGCTTGCCCTCGTTGAAGAACTTCGCCAGCCGCGGCTTGTCGAAGCCGAGCTTGCCGTCCTCGGTGTAGAGCAGCTTGCCCTCCTGGCGCAGCTGCACCTCGAGGTTGTAGTACGTGCCGATGTAGTTGCCGCCGCCGTACATCTTGCCGCCGGAGCTCTTCGTGATCTTTTCCATCGCGGTGCGGTAGTCGTTCCACGTCCAGCCGAGCTTCGGCTCCGGCACGCCGGCCTTGGCGTACGCGGCCGGGCTGTAGACGTAGCCCCACGTGTTGCCCGCGACCGGCACGGCGAAGAGCCCGTCGTCGACCTCGCCTGCGCCCTTGAGCCCTTCGAGCAGGTCGCCGGTGTCGAGGTTTTTGCCCTCCTGCTTCTTGAGGTCGTAGAGCACGCCGCGTTCCGCGTACTCCCGCAGGTAGGCGAAGTCCATCTGGAGCACGTCCGGCGCGTTGCCGCCGGCCGTATCGGTGGCCATCTTCTGCCAGTACGCCTCGAACTCCTGGAAGCTCGGGGTCACCTTGATGTTGGGGTTTTTCGTCTGGAAGAGGTCGATCGCCTTTTGGACCAGCGCGGCCCGGTCGGCGTTACCCCACCACGAGTAACGCAGGGTGACCGGCCCCGACTCCGCCTCGTCGCCACCGCCGCAAGCCGCGCCGGCGAAAACAAGCGACGCGGCGGCGAGAACGGTGGTGAACCGTTTCATTACGCCCATGTGAGACCTCCGAGGCCCGAGTGAGGTGCGCCCACAGGTAAGCGCTTGCCTGGCCCAGGTTATGGTCGCGTTACATCGACGTCAATGGGGCTCCTAAAACGTTACAACGGCGTGATGTTGGACTGGAGTCCCAACTAAAAGCGCGCTGGTGCCCAGCCTGGCAGACTGAACGAGGTGTCGGTCACCGATGATCTCGCCACTGTCCGCTACGCCCGCATGCGGTGGAACACCCCGCTCGCGGAGGCGCACGGCGCCCTCCTCGTCGAGCGGTTCGCCGTCCCGGACGGCGCGCACGTGCTGGATCTCGGATGCGGCTGGGGCGAGCTGCTGCTCCGCGCGGTGGACGCCGGCGGGGCGCACACCACCGGCACCGGCGTCGACACCGACGGCCCGTCCGTCGACCGCGCCCGCACCCTGGCCAAGGAGCGCGGGCTCGACGCGCGGGTGACGTTCGCGCGGCAGGGGGCGGCGACCTGGCAGGACCCCGCCGACCGGGTCATGTGCGTGGGTGCCGCGCAGGGCTTCGGCGGCACAGTCGCCGCCCTCGACGGGCTCACGCGACTGGTCCGGCCGGGCGGCCGCCTGCTTTTCGGCGAGGCGTTCTGGGAGCGCCCGACCACGATCGAGGCGACCGAGCTGCTCGGCGAGGAGATCACGCCACTGCCCGAGCTTGTCGAGCGGGTGCGCGCCCGCGGTTGGCGGGTCCTCCACCTGAGCACTGCTGACCAGCGGGAATGGGACGACTTCGAGTCCACCGCGCTGGCCGGCCGGCAGGAGTGGCTGCTGCACCACCCGGACGGCGCACGCGCGACCGAGGTCCGCTGCGAGCTCGACGCCCGACTCCGCGAGTACGTCTGCGTCTACCGCGGCCTGCTCGGGATGGCGTACCTGGTGCTCGCGCGAGCCGACCGGTAAGGGAGCCGGCTAGGGAGCCCCCGCGGCGGTAACCGCGAGGACCACCCGCTTTGCCTTCGGCACAGGGCCGCTGCTCCTTTGTGGGGGCGCCAGTCCGAAAGTCTGCAACCCGTCGCCGCCCAGGTCACTAGCTGTGCGCGTGCGCAAACGCGACATGTCTCTAAGAGGCCACCAGGTCAGGACACCGATCCAACGACGGCCATCACTTGAACCAAGTACTTGACGAGCGGATACTTGATCGGTCAAGAGTATTCGTCGCAGTCGTCTCCGTTGATGGAGGTAGGCATGGACATACTGGTTCTCATTGGTCGCATCCTCTTCTCGGCGCTCTTTATCGGGTCGGCGGTCGGCCACCTGACCCAGACCAAGGCGATGGCCGGCTACGCGTCCAGCAAGGGCGTGCCACAGGCGTTCGCCGCGACGTTGGTCAGCGGCCTGATCATCGGCGCCGGCGGGCTGATGGTCCTGCTCGGCATCTGGGCGGACCTCGGCGCCCTGCTGCTGGTCATCTTCCTGATTCCCACCGCGCTGCTCATGCACCCGTTCTGGAAGGAGTCCGACCCGCAGGGGCGGCAGGTTGAAATGATCCAGTTCCAGAAGGACATCGCACTGGGCGGCGCGGCGCTCATGCTCTTCGCGCTGTTCTCGTTCGCCGGCGACGAGCTCGGCCTCACCATCACCGGCCCCCTCTTCAACATCAGCTGACCGCGCCGGGTGCGGACCGCATTCCCCAGGCGGCCCGCACCCGCCCCGTGCCGCGCCAGGAAAATGCGCTGGCCAGGCGGGATAAACTTGTCGGGACATGGATCGGGACCTGCGGCTGGCCGCTCGCCGAGAGAGCGTGCCGGAGATCAGCTACCCCGAGGCACTCCCGGTCAGCCAGAAGAAAGACGAGATCCTCGCGGCCATCCGCGACCACCAGGTCGTGATCGTGGCCGGCGAGACCGGCTCCGGCAAGACCACCCAGCTGCCCAAGATCTGTCTTGAGCTGGGGCGGGGTGTCGAGGGGTTGATCGGCCACACCCAGCCGCGGCGGATCGCGGCGCGGACGGTGGCGGACCGGATCGCCGAGGAGCTGGACACGCCGCTGGGCAGCACCGTCGGATACAAGGTGCGCTTCTCGGACAAGGTGAGCGACGGCACACTGGTCAAGCTGATGACGGACGGCATCCTGCTCGCCGAGATCCAGCACGACCGGATGCTGCGGCAGTACGACACCCTGATCATCGACGAGGCGCACGAGCGCAGCCTCAACATCGACTTCATCCTCGGGTACCTCAAACGGCTGCTGCCCCGGCGGCCCGACCTGAAGGTGATCATCACCTCCGCCACGATCGATCCGGAGCGCTTCTCGAAGCACTTCGGCGACGCCCCGATCGTGGAGGTCTCCGGCCGCACGTACCCCGTCGAGGTCCGCTACCGCCCGCCGGAGGACGAGCAGGACCCGATCCAGGCCATCCTCGACGCGGTCGACGAGCTCGTCGCCGAGGGTCCGGGCGACATCCTCGTCTTCCTCTCCGGCGAGCGGGAGATCCGCGAGACCACCGACGCCCTGCGCAAGCACGACCTGCGGCACACCGAGATCCTCCCCCTCTACGCGCGCCTCTCCCACGCCGAGCAGCACCGCGTCTTCCAGTCGCACACCGGCCGCCGCGTCGTGCTCGCCACCAACGTCGCGGAGACCTCGCTCACCGTGCCCGGCATCAAGTACGTGGTGGACCCGGGCACCGCGCGCATCTCCCGGTACAGCCACCGGCTCAAGGTGCAGCGCCTGCCGATCGAGCCCGTCTCCCAGGCCTCCGCCAACCAGCGCAAGGGCCGCTCCGGCCGCACCTCCGACGGCATCTGCATCCGGCTGTACTCGGAGGACGACTTCCTGAGCCGCCCCGAGTTCACCGACCCGGAGATCCTGCGCACCAACCTCGCCTCGGTCATCCTGCAGATGCGCGCGCTGGGGCTGGGCGACATGGCGGCGTTCCCCTTCGTGGAGCCGCCGGACCGCCGCAACATCAAGGACGGCGTCGACCTGCTCCACGAGCTCGGCGCGCTCGACGGGGAGCGGCTCACCAAGCTCGGCCGCCGCCTCGCCCAGCTGCCGGTCGACCCGCGGCTCGGCCGCATGGTGCTGGAGGCCGAGCGCAACGGCTGCGTGCACGAGGTGCTGGTCATCACCGCCGCACTGTCCATCCAGGACCCACGCGAGCGGCCGACCGACCACCAGCAGGCCGCCGACGAAAAGCACGCCCGCTTCGTCGACAAGGAGTCGGACTTCCTGGCGTACCTCAACCTGTGGAAGTACGTCGAGGAGCAGCAGAAGGCGCTGTCGTCCAGCCAGTTCCGCCGCTTGTGCCGCAACGAGTTCCTCAACTACCTGCGGGTGCGCGAGTGGCAGGACCTGTACGGGCAGCTGCGCCAGGCGGTCAAACCGCCCAAGGCGCCCCCGGCCGACGGGCAGCGGGTCCACCTGTCACTCCTCAGTGGACTGCTCTCGCACGTCGGCTTGAAAAACACCCAGCGCCACGAGTACCTGGGCGCGCGCGGCGCCAAGTTCGGCATCTTCCCCGGCTCGGCCCTCTTCAAGAAGCAGCCGCAGTGGGTGATGGCCGCCGAGCTTGTGGAGACCTCGCGGCTGTGGGCGCGCATCGTCGCCAAGGTCGAGCCGGAGTGGGTGGAGCGGCTCGCCGGCCACCTCGTCAAGCGCAGCTACAGCGAGCCGCACTGGGAGAAGAAACAGGGCGCGGTGATGGCTGTCGAGCGGGTCACGCTGTACGGCGTGCCGCTGGTCACCGGCCGCAAGGTGAACTTCGGCCGCATCGACCCGCCGCTGGCCCGCGAGCTGTTCATCCGGCACGCGCTGGTGGAGGGCGACTGGGAGACCCACCACGCGTTCTTCCGGGAAAACCGCGCGCTGCTCGACGAGGTCGAGGAGCTGGAGCACCGGGCCCGCCGGCGGGACATCCTTGTCGACGACGAGACGCTGTTCGCCTTCTACGACCAGCGCCTGCCCGCCGACGTGGTGTCCGCGCGGCACTTCGACAGCTGGTGGAAGAAGACCCGGCAGCTCCAGCCCGACCTTCTCACGTTCGAAAAGGCCATGCTCATCAACGAGCGGGCCGGCACCGTGCAGGCGACCGACTACCCCGACGAGTGGCGGCAGGGCGAGCTCGCGCTCAAGCTGACGTACCAGTTCGAGCCGGGCACCGGTGCCGACGGCGTCACCGTCCACATTCCACTCCCACTGCTGTCCCGGCTGCGCCCGGAGGGCTTCGACCGCCAGGTGCCGGGCCTGCGCGAAGAGCTTGTCGTGGCGCTGATCCGCTCGCTGCCCAAGCCGATGCGGCGCAACTTCGTACCGGTTCCCGACTACGCCCGCGCGGCGCTTTCCCGGATGGCCGCGGACGGGCCGCTGCTGGAGGCGCTGGAGCGGGAGCTGCGGCGGATGACCGGTACCCCGGTGCCGCGCGAGGCGTGGGACATCTCGAAGGTGCCCGACCATCTGCGGATGACGTTTCGGGTGGAGGACGAGAGCGGGGCGATGCTCGCCGAGGGCAAGGACCTCACCGCGCTCCAGGACCGGCTGCGGGAGACGGTGCGCGAGACCGTCACCGCGGCGGCGCCCGGCATCACCCGGCGCGGCCTGCGCGCGTGGGACGTCGGCACGCTGCCCCGCGCCGTCCAGCAGGAGCGCGCCGGTTACGCGGTCACGGCGTACCCCGCGCTCGTCGACGAGGGCGACGCGGTCGGCGTCGGCGTCTTCGAGACGGAGGCTGAGCAGCGGTACGCGATGTGGTCCGGCACCCGCCGCCTGCTGCTCATCGGCCTGCCCTCCCCCGCGAAGGTCATGCAGGGCCGGCTGTCCAACGAGGACAAGCTGGCGCTCAGCCGCAACCCGCACCAGGGCGTGGCCGACCTGCTCGACGACGCGGCCGGCGCGGTCGTCGACCAGCTGATGGCGGGTGCCGGCGGCCCGGCGTGGGACGAGGACGGCTTCGCGAAGCTCCGCGACGCGGTCCGCGGCGGGTACGTGGACGGGCTCGTCACGGTGCTCGGCCAGGTGCGGCGGGTGCTCGCCGCCGCGTACCAGGTGGAGCAGCGCCTCAAGACGACCACGCGCCTCGACCTCATGCCCTCGCTCGCCGATGTGCGGGCCCAGCTCTCCGCGCTGGTGTACCGCGGCTTCGTCACCGCGACCGGCCAGCGGCGGATGGGCGATCTGGTCCGCTACCTGACCGCGATCGAGCGCCGGCTGGAGCGGCTGCCGCAGAATCCCCAGCGCGACCTGCAGCAGGTCCGCGTGATCGAGGAGATCCAGCGGGAGTACGCCCAGCTGCGGCGGGAGGTGCCGCCGAGCGACGCGCTCCACGAGATCCGCTGGATGATCGAGGAGCTGCGGATCAACCTCTTCGCGCAGGCGCTGGGCACCGCTTATCCCATCTCGGAACAGCGCATATACCGCGCAATGGACAGCTTGTAGCTCTCGCGCGGGTGTAATCTGCCATGTGGCAGATTGCTCTATTGCCATCCGACTCCTGGCGCCTGATAGTGAGAGCATGAGCGTCGATCACCTCAGCCGTCCGGGCAGGTCACCCGGGTTCACCGCCTACTACCACCAGCGTGGCGTCGCCGTCACCGACAAGTGGCTGGTCGTGCACGGCAGCCGGTTCATGATCGCCGAGCTGCACCACCTCGAGCGGGCCCGCGGGCCCCTGCCCTCCCCGGCCCGCAGCTCCCTTTACCTGGGCCTCGCCGTGATGGGGGTCGCGGCACCCGTGGCGCTGGTGTTCAGCACACCGCTCGCCTGGGTCATCGCCGCGCTCGCGGCGGCCGCAGCGTTAGGGGTCATGATGTTCAGCTGCCGGCGCTGGCCGGCGAGCTACCAGATGTGGGCCGACTACGGGAGTCGGCCCACATTGCTTTTCGAGACAGGTGACGGGCAGGAGTTCGGTCAGGTCAGCAGGGCGCTGATCCGGGCCGTCGAGCACCGCCGCCGCGGCCAGCTGATCTGATCACCCGGTCGTGCAGGCCGTGGTGTTCAGGGAGAACGCCGCCGGCCGGTTGTTGACTCCGCTCCAGGTCGCGTTGAACCCGACACCGCCGAGTGTCTGGCCGGGGCCGAGGGTGCCGTTCCAGCCGGCGTTCGTGACCGGCACGCGCGCCCCGTCCTGAGCGACGAGTCCGTTCCAGAGCTGGGTGATCTGCTGCCCGTTCGGGAAGACGAAGCGCAGCGTCCACCCGTCCGGTACCGGCGTGGAGCCGGCGTTGGTGATGGACATGGTGACCTGGAAACCGGTGCTCCACTGACTCTCCTGCCGGTACGTGACCCGGCATGCGGCCGGCGGCACGTCGCCCTCGGCGAAGAACACGTTCTTCGGCAGCTCGGCGCGAGGGATGTCGCTGTTGAGCGCGATGAGGTCGCCGAGGTTGCGGCGGTAGTCGATGCCGTAGGTGCTCTGGATGTACTGCAGAGCGGGGTCGTTGGCGTAGAAGAAGCGGTCGCCGTCGCGCAGCCGCTGGAACTCGCGGGTCCAGATGGCCCGCTGCAGCTCGCCGAACTCAGTGCCCGCCACGTGCGGCTCGGCCAGCGCGCCCACGAAAGCGTCCACACTGTCCACGCTGCCGTAGATGCCCTGCAGCCGCGCGGCGAGCGGGCTGGCCCGGTTGAACCGCACCGGCGTGCCCTCCACCGCGTCCTCGTCGGCCTGGTCGACCTCGGCGTTGAAGACGTCGAACAGCTGCGGGAAACCGAGGCTGGCCGGGTTGTCGACGCCGGTACCGGGCGGGAAGGCGGCACTCGCCTCGCCGGTGATCTGGGTGAACGAGGTGCGGGCCGGCAGGCCGTACGCCTGGCGCAGCTGGTTGTAGGTCGGCATGCCGTGGTCCCGGCCCCGCTCGACGTCGATCGCGCCGAGGTCGAGTACCGCGTCGAAGCACTCCGGCAGCCCTTCGCCGTCCAGGCACTCCGGGTTGCCGGAGACCGGAATCTGGAAGAGCACGCTGCGCAGCTGGTTGTCGATCATCTCCTCGTTCTTGTACTGGGGCTCGCCACCGATCGCCTGCAGCAGCGGGCCGAGCCCGATCGACGGGACAAGGGCGGGGTTGAAGAAGCCGCGGTTGAGCGGGATGACCAGCTCGACCTCGTCGCCCTCCCGGACGATCTCGATGCCCTGCGCCTCGAACGCGGCGAGCTGGGCGGCCGTGTACCGGCTCGCGTCCGTCGCGATCTCCATCTCGCCGTGGATCTGGCTGTGCACGCGGTAGCCGACGGTGGCGAACTCGTTGGACAGCGCCGTGTTGATGCCCGGGTTGTACCCGGAGTACGCGGGCAGGCTGATGCCCATCGCGGGCAGCCACTCGGTGTACGTGATGTACTGCTGCTCGGCCATCACCACCCGCCGCGCGATCTGGAACCTGTCCTCTTCGGACAGCGACGCCGGCAGCAGGCCGACGATCCGGTTGTGCTCGCGGGCCAGGAGCGTGTGCGTCGCGGTCAGGAACAGGTTCTCGTTGGCGCGTACGTCGCCGGCGACCATCGCGCTGGCCGGGTTTGCCCGCAGGATCCCGTCGACCTCCATCGGCGGTGCGGTCGACGCGCTGCCCCGTGCGTTCGCGCGCGGCAGGTAGTTGCCCTGCATCAGCAGGCGGGCGTTGTTGTTGGCGGGGTTTCCGTCGTTCGAGCCTTCGCGCAGCCAGTCCAGCCGCGCGCTGGTGCCGCCGTAGATCGGGAAGCCGTTGATGTACGACGGGTTGGTGTTCACCTGCTGGCGGGGGTTTGTCACGCCGGTGCCGGGAGCCGGATCGGAGCGTACGAACGGAATGAATCCGAGCGTGTTCTCAAACTCTTCCAGCGGGTCGTTGGCATTGAAGGGAATGTTTGCCGTCTCCCCTGCCGGATCGCCGGGCGCCCGTCCCAGACGGAGCCCGAAGGTGTGGTCGAGAATCTGACCCCAGGTCCATCCCCAGGCCGTTACCTGGCGTTCGGAGAACACATTCTGGGCCACGTCGTTGAATACGCGGTTGCTGATGTAACGGGAGTTCGGGCCGCTCACGGGCTGGCTGCGCCCGTCCGCGTACCGGGCGGCGGCGACCCGCGAGTACGGCTGGTTGGCCTGCCCCCACGTGGGGTTGGCCACGTTGTTGCCGGAACCGTCGAGGCTCTGTACCGCGAACGGTACGGCCAATGTGGACACGTCCGCCGCGGCGAACGGGGTCACGACCGGAGCCGCGACGGTGGTAAGGACGACCAGCCCAACAAATATGGGCGCGCGAAGATAAGGTCTCTTCCGCATCATTTCCTCCCCGGATGAAACCCCGTGTCTGGTCGGAAGAGTGATCCTCCCCAATTTCCAAGTCAATAGATTCAAAAAACGCGAAACCCTTGGGGGTTGTCGAAGCTTCGAAACCGCCGCGATCAACACGGGTAGGGTTGGGCGGCGTGACCACCGCCAAGACGCTCCGCGGCCTGCTCGGCGCGGCGATCCCCGCGCCCACGGGCGCGCACTTCCGGCCAGACGAGCTCGCGGCGCTGGCCGCGCTGCAGGAGGTCCTCGACGCCGACGTCGCGCCGGCCGCCGCCGCGGCTGATGCCGCCGGGCGGTACCCCTCGGAGTCGGTGGCCGCGCTCAAGCGCAGCGGCATCCTCCAGAGTGGACTCCCGGAGGACTGGGGCGGGCTCGGCGCTTCCCATCGCGCGTCGCTGGAGGCACAGGTGCGGATCGCCGCCGCCGACTCGTCGGTCGCGCAGATCTTCAAGGTGCACGACGAGCTGACCCGGGAGATATTCGTCTACTGTCCGGACGAGCTGCGGCCGCTGCTGTCCGCGCGGATCCGCGACGGTGCGATCCTCGGCCTGGCGGTCGCGGAGTCGGGCCGCAAGGTGGACGACCCGTGGCGCACGATCGCCACGCCCCACCCCGACGGCGGGTTCACTGTGGACGGCGAGAAGATCTACACGACCGGCGCGGCCGAGGCGGACCTGATCGCGGTGTGGGCGTTCAACCCGGCGGCTGAGGGCGTGGCGGAGGACTTCCTTCTCGGGCTCCAGCTCAACCTCGTGCCGCGCGACGCCGCCGGGGTCACGGTCCACCGCGACTGGGACATGCTCGGCCAGCGCGCCACCGACTCGGGGACGGTGACGTTCCGCCAAGTTCGCACCGATCCGGCGCTGCGGGCGAGCCTGCCCGGCCGCGCCCCACTGCCGCAGAACTCACTGCGCTACCAGGCCGGGTTCGCCGCGGTACTCGTCGGGATCGGGATCGGCGCGCTGAGCGCGGCCGCACCTTTCGTCGCGTCGCGGGCCCGGCCGTGGCCGCCGGCCGGTGTGGACAGTGCCGCCGAGGACCCGGTCGTGCGGCGGCTGGCGGGCGAGCTGGCCGCGGGCCTCGCGGCGGCGTACGCGCTGACGATGTCGGCGGGTGACCTGCTGGACGCGTTCGAGCGGGGTGAGATCAGCCGGACCGAGCTGGCCGTGCCGATCTTCGCGGCGAAGTCGGCCGCCACCAAGGCGGCGCTGGCCGCGTCGACCGATGCGTTTGCCCTGATGGGGACCAGCGCGACGCGCACCGGCACCGGGTTCGACAGGTACTGGCGGGATGCCCGCACGCTGGCACTCCACGACCCGGTGGACTGGAAGCACATCGAGATCGGCGCCAACGTCCTGTCCGGCTGGGATCCGCCGCCGGGAATTTATACCTGACGCGATTTGATCCGATAATCGCCGCGCACCGTATCTGACCTTTGGGGACCAGGCGAGGTGCGGATATGACTGCGGATCGCGAGGGTATGGACCGGCTGCGGGTCGGTGGATGGCTGCCGCCCGCTCGTATCGGGGCCGGTCAGGGGACGGCACCGGCGCGGAGACGGCGCGCGGGTCCGGCGCACGCGGCGCCGGAGTCGCCCGCGGCTTACGAGGCGCCGGCGGTCGACCTCGACGCGCCGGTGTCCGCACCGGTGCCACCGCCACGTCCACGCAGGCGGGCCGCCAGCGCCGGCGTGGACGTGGTGGCGGGGGTCGGACGGTACGTCCACGCGGGACGGCTCCGCTTCGGCGAGCTGGTCGCGCCCGGCCAGGCACGCCAGCGGGCGTGGCTCGGGCTGGCGGCGGTCGGGCTGCTGGCGCTCGCGGTCGCGGCGGTGGCCATGCTTTCCCCCGACGGCGGCAGGCCGCCGGCTGGCGGGCAAGGGCTGGCGTTGCCGACCGCGCCGCCACAGGAGCCGCCGCCGAGCGGGGACCAGGAGATCGGGGCGGCCGCCCCGTCGCCGACCCCGTCCCGGGCGAAGAAGGCGCCGGCGGCACCCGGGCCGTTCACCCGCTCCTACGAAGCGGAGGACGCCGCGCTGATCGGCGGCGCCGAGGTGCTGTCGCTGCGCGCGGCCTCCGGTGGCCGGATCGTCCGCAACATCGGCAGCGGGCCGGACCGGCGGGCGGGGCTCGTCTCGTTCACCGAGGTGGACGTGCCCGCCACCAACCGGTACGCGCTGACCGTCGACTACGTCAGCGGCGAGGACCGGTTCGCGATCCTCTCGATCAACACCGAGACGCATTTCAAGCTGTCGTTCCCGTCGAGCGGCGGCTGGGACGTCGTCGCGTCGCGGACGTTCACGATCTCGCTCGTCGGCGGCCGGAACAACCTGACCTTCAGCAACCCGGACGGCTGGGCGCCGAGGCTGGACCGGATAAATCTTCTCGGCTGAGGTTTGACACCCGTTGACCCGGGGTACTGGCCGACGCGTGGCGATGAAAGCGCTTTCAAAGCGGCGCACCGGGGTCACCATTTACGAGGTGGCGCAGCGGGCCGGTGTCTCCATCGCGACCGTGTCGCGGACGATGCGGGACTCCAATCTCGTCACGCCCGAGACCCGCGCCCGCGTGCTCGCCGCCGTCGAGGAGCTCGGGTTCACGCCGAGCCGCCTGGGGCGTTCCCTCGCGGAGGGGCAGCACGCGGCCAACGGCATCGTGTTCCCCGACCTCGTCGGCCCGTACTACGCCGAGGTCGTCCTCGGCTACGAGGAGGTCGCCGCAGACCTCGGCCGCAGCGTGCTGATCCTGGCCACGCACGGCCGGCGGGACGCGGCGGCGCAGGTGCTGGAGCTCGCCAACCGGGTCGACGGCATGGTCGTCATGGGCCGTACCGTCGGCGACGACGTCGTGGAGCGCATCGCCGCGAGCGGGCCGCCGCTCGTGCTGGTCGCCCGCGACCCCGTCTCCACAGTGGACACCATCCGCACCGACAACGAGCGCAGCGCGCGCGAGCTGGCCGAGCACCTGCTCGCACACGGCCACCGGCGGTTCGCCTTCGTCGGCGACCCGGACGACTCCCCCGACGTCGCCGGCCGGTACGCCGGCTTCGCCGCCGGGCTGCGTGCCGCGGGCGTGGCCGTGCCGGCCCCCGTGCGCTGCTCTTTCGACATCGAGGCCGGCCGTACCGCGGCCGAGGCACTGCTGCGGCGGCGCACCCCGCCGCAGGCCGTGGTCTGCGCCAACGACGAGGTGGCCCTCGGCGTGCACACGGCGGCGACCGACGCCGGCCTGAACGTGCCGGACGACCTCGCGGTCACCGGCTGGGACGACGTGATGGCGGCCCGGTTCGCCGGGCTGACCACCGTCCGCCAACCGATGCGGGAGCTGGGTGCCACCGCGGCGCGCTGGCTGCACGACCGCATCACCGAGCGAGCCTCGGACCGGCCGCGCTCGCGCCTCGCGGTGCGCAGCCAGGTCCTTCCCACGCAGCTCACGGTCCGCCGCAGCTGCGGTACCCACCCCACCCCCGGGAGGTAGTGAAAGATGACAACGCATCGGCGGTTGGGCACCGCCGCGGTGCTGGTCGCCGCGCTGCTGGTCGGCGCCTGCGGCCGCGACTCCGGCGGCGGCGAGGACGCCGCCGCGCCGGTGGCCGAGGGCAAGGCGACCGGCGAGATCACGGTATGGGCGATGGGCACCGAGGGCGAGAAGCTCGGCGCGTTCGCCCAGGACTTCATGGCGGAAAACCCGGACGCGAAGGTCAACGTGACGGCCGTACCGTGGGACGCCGCGCACCAGAAGATCGCCAGCGCGATCGCCGGCAAGCAGACGCCGGACGTGTCGATGCTCGGCTCGACGTGGATGGGCGAGTTCGCCAAGACCGGCGCGCTCGACCCGACGCCGGAGGGCGCCGCCGACAAGGGCGCGTTCTTCCCCGGCGCCTGGGACACCACGGTCGTCGACGACACGTCGTACGGCGTGCCCTGGTACGTCGAGACCCGGCTCATCTACTACCGCAAGGACCTTGCCGCCAAGGCCGGCGTGACCGCGCCGACCACCTGGGACGAGCTGAAGTCCTTCGCCACGGCCATGCGGGACAAGGGCGGCGCGAAATGGGGCATGAACCTGCAGCCCGGCGGCACCGGGAGCTGGCAGAGCCTCATGCCGTTCGCCTGGTCCAACGGCGCCACGCTCGCCGACGGGGACAGGTTCACACTGGACAGTCCACAGATGACCGAGGCGCTGGCGTACTACCAGTCCTTCTTCACCGACAAGCTCTCGCCGCCGACGGACCTGTCGCTGCAGGGCGCGCTGGAGCAGAGCTTCATCAACGGCTCGCTGGCCGCGTTCATCTCCGGGCCGTGGCACATCGGACTGCTCAACGAGCAGGGCGGGGCCGGGTTCAAGGACAAGTTCGCGGTGACCGCGATGCCGCGCAAGCAGTCCGCCACCTCGTTCGTCGGCGGCAGCAACCTCGCCGTCTTCAAGGACGCCAAGAACCGTGACGCGGCCTGGAAGTTCGTCTCCTGGCTGAGCCGGCCCGAGGTGCAGATCAAGTGGTACCAGGCGGTCTCCGACCTGCCCGCGGTGCAGAGCGCCTGGAACGACCAGAGCCTCGCCGGCGACCCGTTCCTGTCCACCTTCGGTGAGCAGCTCAAGGACGCCAAGTCACCGCCGGCGATTCCCACCTGGGAGCAGGTGGCCGCGGTGATCGACGGCGAGGTGGAGAAGGTCGCCAAAGCGGGTGAGGATCCGGCGCAGGCCGCCAAGGCGATGCAGCAGAAGGCCAGCGGCATCGGCACCGGAGCCTGACCGTGGCCACCGCGACAGCACCGGCACCGGCACCGGCCAGGGCGGATGCCGCTGCCGGTGCCGGCCGCCCCTACCGGATCCGCCAGGGGCTGGCCGGCTGGGCCTTCGCCACCCCGTTCACGCTGCTCTTTCTGCTCTTCATGGCGGTACCGGTGGTGGCGTCGCTGGTGATGAGCGTGACCGACCTGCGCTCGACCGACCTGCGGACGCCGTTCGCGGTGGAGTTCGTCGGCGTTGACAACTACACCCGCCTGCTGGAGGACGCGCAGTTTCGCCGGGCCGCGCTGAACACGGCGGTCTTCGTGGTCGTCGGTGTGCCGCTCACGATGGCGGTCGGGCTGGCCGCGGCCAGTGCGCTCAACTCCGGCCTGGTCCGCTTCCGCACGGTCTTCAGGGTCGGTTTCTACCTGCCGGTGGTGACCAGCATCGTGGCGCTCGCCGTGGTCTGGCGCTTCCTGCTCGACCCGGAGGCCGGCCTGGTCAACAACGCGCTACGCCTGGTCGGCGTCGAGGGGCCCAACTGGCTCGGCGACCCCGACCTCGCGCTGCCGTCGATCATCGCGATGGCGGTCTGGCGCAACTTCGGCTTTCTCATGGTGATTTTCCTGGCCGGGCTGCAGGCGATCCCCGCCGAGCTGTACGAGTCGTCCAAGCTGGACGGTGCCGGGCGGTGGGCGCAGTTTCGCCACATCACCGTGCCGCTGCTGCGTCCCACGCTGCTGTTCGGCGGCGTGGTCACCAGCATCGGCTACCTGCAGCTCTTCGAGGAGCCGCTGGTGATGACGCGGGGTGGGCCGCTCGACTCGACGCTGTCCGTCTCGTACCACATCTACAACCAGTTCGGCTTCGGCAACTACGGCTACGCCGCGGCGGTCAGCTACGTGCTCTTCGCCGCCATCGTGGGCCTGTCCGTGCTCCAGTTCCGGCTCCTGGGATCGAGGGACTGACATGCGACGCAAAGATCTGGTCGCGCGCGCCGCGCTGTACACAATCCTCGGCGCGGGGATCCTGGTGGTCGTCGGCCCGTTCCTGTGGGCGGCGCTGTCGTCGGTGAAGCCGGAGTCGGAGATCCGCCGCATCCCGGCCACCTGGTGGCCGGAGGTCTTCACCCTCGACAACTACCGCGAGCTGCTGTCCAGGCTGGACTTTCCGCAGGCGTTCGCCAACTCGGCGATCGTCGCGGTGCTGACCACCCTCGGCAACCTCGTCTTCTGCTCGCTGCTCGGTTACGCGCTGGCCAAGCTGCGCTTCCCCGGCAAGCGGGCGCTCTTCGTCGTCGTGCTCGGCACGCTGATGGTGCCGAGCATGGTGACGTTCGTGCCGCAGTTCGTGATGGTCAGCAACCTCGGGCTGGTCAACTCGTACGGCGGCCTGATCCTGCCCTTCCTGGCCACCCCGTTCGGCGTCTTCCTGATGCGGCAGTACCTGCTGTCCATTCCGGACGAGCTGATCGAGGCGGCCAGAGTGGACGGTGCCGGCGAGCTGCGCATCTTCGCGCGGATCGTGCTGCCACTGTGCGGCCCGGCGCTGGCCACGCTCACGATCCTCACGTTCCTCGCCTCCTGGAACAACTTCCTGTGGCCGCTTGTCGTGGCCACCACCGAGGACAAGTACACGCTCCCCGTCGCGCTCGCGCTCTACAGCGTGGGCCAGAACCGCATCGACTTCGGGCTCGTGCTCGCCGGTGCGGTCGCCGTCCTGCTGCCCGTGGTCATCGTGTTCGTCCTGCTCCAGCGGCACTTCCTGCGGGGCATCGCGACGACCGGACTCAAGTGAGGCTTTCCATGCGACGACTTCTCGCCGTTGTCCTGGCTCTTCTCCTCCTACCCGCCGCTCCCGCGGCCGCCGCACCGAACGTGTTGCACACCTATGCGAAGGACACCTGGCGCTCGATGGTCGCCATGGTGGAACCGGCCACCGGCCTGCCGGCCGACAACATCGGCGGCGACCTGGCTCCGGGAAGCCGCTCGGCGTACACGTCGCCGACGAACATCGGTGGCCTGATGTGGTCGGCCGTCGCCGCCCGGGACGTCGGCGTGATCTCGCGCCGGGAGGCCTCCACCGTGGTCGGCGCCGCGCTGCGCGGGCTGTCGCGGCTGGACCGGCACGACGACTCCGGCATGTTCTACAACTGGTACGACCCGCGCACCGGCACGGTCATCACCACGTGGCCGGAGGACGGCACCCCGCGCACGCCATTTCTGTCCAGCGTGGACAACGGCTGGCTGGCGGCGGCGCTCGTGGTGGCGCGCAACGCCTTTCCCGAGCACCGGGCGCTCGCCGGCCGCCTGCTCGCGCCGATGGACTTCGGCTTCTACTACAACCCGGACGCGCGCGGCGAGGACTTCCCGGCGGGGCTCATCCGCGGCGGCTTCTGGGACACCCCGCCGACCGAATGTTCAGTGGTCGGCAACTACCGCGACCGGGGGCCCGACGTCTGGTACACGTGCAACCACTACGACATCGCGGTGACCGAGCCGCGGATCGCCAGCTACCTCGGCATCGCGTTCGGGCAGATCCCGCCCGCGCACTACTTCGCCACGCAGCGCACGTTCCCGGCCACGTGCGACTGGGACTGGCTGGAGCAGCAGCCCACCGGCTTCCAGACCACGCACCTCGGCGTTCCGGTCTTCGAGGGCTCGTACACGTACCGGGGCATCCAGTTCGTGCCGAGCTGGGGCGGGGACATGTTCGAGGCCCTGATGCCGGACCTGTTCGTGCCCGAGGCGAAGTGGGGGCCGCGCAGCTGGGGTCGCAACCACCCGGCCACCGTGGCGGGGCAGATCGAGCACGGCCTGCGCGACGCGAAGTACGGCTACTGGGGCTTCTCCCCCGCCTCCGACCCGTTCGGCGGCTACCGGGTGTGGGGCGTTGACGCGATGGGCATGGACCCTGGCGGCTACCCGTCCGACGTGGAGTCGTCCAACTACGACGGCGGCTTCGGCGACTGCCGCCCCGCCGGACCGGCACCGACCTACGGTGACGGCGTGGTGACCCCGCACGCGGCGTTCCTCGCGCTGCCGTACGCCAAGCGCGCGGTGCTCGACAACCTGGCGAAGATGCGGGCCAACCTCGGCGCGTACGGCCCGGGCGGCTTCTACGACGCGGTCGCGGTGCGCAGCGGCACGGTCGCGAAGCGGTACCTGGCGCTCGACCAGGCGATGATCCTCGGCGCGATCGGCAACGAGCTGGGGAACGGCTCGATCCACCGCGCGTTCGTGACGCCGCAGATCGAGCGCGCGCTGCGCCCGCTGATGGCCATGGAAACCTTCAACGTGAGGCCCCAGTGAGCGAGCGAGTTGGCGCGGCGGCGTCTGGACGGAGCCGGCCCGCCGACGAAGTCGGGGTTTCGGGCCGGCGGAGGAAGACGCCGCCTTCAGCGCCGCACGAGCGAGCGAACCAGGAGGCAGCATGACGGTCGAAGATGTCGCCCGGGAGCGGTGGGCGCAGCTGATGGGGGCGGGTGGCGCGCAGGACCGGGCACCGGGCGAGATCGTGCCGGCGGACCTGCCCGCGCCGGCGGGGCTCGTCGCCACCGGTGGGCGCGGCCACGTGACGCTCGCATGGGAGCCGGTGCCGGGCGCGATCGGGTACGCGGTGCACCGCGCCACCGCCTCAACCGGCCCGTACGAGCCGGTGGACCACGGCGGCGGTGACGTGCTCGCGGTGCCGCACGGCCCGTACGCGGACACCACCGGCGAGCCGTTCCGCGAGTACTGGTACGCGGTCGCGCCGCTCGGCACGGTGACCTCGATGGGTCCGCTCAGCGTGCCCGCCTCCGCTGCCGCGCACACCGGCGGGGACGCGGCGGTGCGGGTCGAGGTGACCGCCGACGGGGACGCCGGGCCGCTGCACCGGCCGTGGCGGGCGATGGTCGGCTCGGAGCACCTGAGCCACCTGCTCTGCGCGGACACGAGCGGCGGCCGGCCGATCGGCGCGGAGCTGCGCGAGGCGCTGCGCCGGGTCCGCGACGAGTTGGGCGTCCAGCAGGTACGCGCTCACGCCATCCTCTGCGACGACCTCGGCGTGTACCGGCTCGTCGACGGGCGGCCGCGGCTGGACTTCAGCGGCGTGGACCGGGTCTACGACGCCGTACTGGAGCTGGGCATGCGGCCGGTGGTCGAGCTGTCGTTCATGCCGCGCGACCTGGCCAGCGACCCGTCGCGGACCGTCTTCGCGTACCAGGCGATCATCTCGCCACCGCGCGACTGGGACCAGTGGTCGTGGCTGGTGCGTGAGCTGACCGCCCATCTCGTCGAGCGGTACGGCTTGGACGAGGTGCGCGACAACTGGTGGTTCGAGGTGTGGAACGAGGCCAACCTGTCGGTCTTCTGGTCCGGCACGCCGGCCGAGTTCTGGCGGCTGTACGACGAGAGCGCCCGCGCCGTGAAGGCCGTCGACCCGGGGCTGCACGTGGGCGGCCCGGCCTCGGCCGCGGTCGGGTGGATCGAGGACCAGCTGGCCCGCGAGTCGCCGGTCGACTTCGTCTCCACCCACACGTACGGCAGCCCGCCGCTAGACCTCCGCCCGCTCGCCGGCGACCGCCCTCTACTGTGGACGGAGTGGGGCGTGACCGCCACGCACGGCAGCGAGGTGAACGACACCGTCTTCGCGGCGACCTTCCTCCTCCGCGGCATGCGCTCGGCGGCCGGGCGGGTGGACGCGCTCGCCCCGTGGGTAGCCTCCGACCACTTCGAGGAGCTGGGCCGGCCGCCGCGGCTGACACACGGCGGGTTCGGGCTGCTCACGGTCGGCAACCTGGCCAAGCCGAAGTACTGGGCGCTCGCGCTAGCCCAGCGCCTCGGCGACACGGAGCTGCCGGTCGCCCTCTCCGGCGACGGCGCGGGTGGCCTGGTGGAGGCGTGGGCGGCAAGGTCGGGCGACGGCGTGGTCACGGTGCTGCTCTGGAACGCGACCCTCGACCACACCAAGGCCGACGGCGATCCGGAGCTTGACCGGGCCGTCACGATCGACGTGACCGGCCTGCCAGCGGCCGCGTACCGGATGACGCACTGGCGGGTCGACGCCCGCCACTCGAACATCGCGGCCCTGTGGCGCACGATCAGCGAGGGCCGCGACTGGCCGGACGAGCGGCAGTGGGCCGCCCTCCGCGAGGCCGACCGCGTGGAGACGGCCGAGCCGTCGCGCGTGCTGAAGGTCAAGGACCGCACGGCCGCCGTCGCCTTCGACCTGCCGATGCCGTCGATCTCCTGCGTCGAACTTGTGCCCATTTAGAGAGCTGCCGCGATGCCCGTCGTGGTCCGGACCGTTGCTCCCGCAGCCTCACCCTCCGCGGTGCGCGAGCTCACCCCGCCGCGGCCAGGACCGGGGCCGGGCCCGTCTCGCGGCCCCGGCCACCCGGCCGCTCGGCTCGCGCCCGCGGTCGATCTCGCCGCGCAGCCCCGGCCTGCTCGGCTCGCGCACGGCCCCGCTCGTAGCGCAGGCCCGGCCACCCGGCCACTCAACTCGCGCACGCGCTCGGGCTCCGCGCGGCCCCGGGACCACTCAGCTCGCCACGGTGTCGGGCTCCTAGCGCGGGGCCTCGGCCACCCGGTCCGCTCAGCACCCGCACGGGTCCGGCTCGCAGCGCGGGCGCAGCGGCGGCGACCGGTTGGCGGCGAGTGCCGGAGCTCGCCGGCAACCACAGGGGTGCCCATAGGCGTCCGTCCACAGTGCTGCACACTCGCCGCCGAGGTCGGGTAATCATGCGGCCCCGAGAGCACCCTGGGCTCCGGCCTCGGCCGAATGATCAAGGATCCCTGCGCAGCTTGCCCAGGCGCGGGCACGGTGCCCGGTCGGGTTGGGCATGCCGCGCCCGCTCGGCACACGAACGCCGGCGAGGCGGGTCGTTCGCCGAGCCTTCGCAGTCGCCGGGATTCGTCACCGTGGGTGACCATTCGGCGTTGGGTGGGGCTGCGGTGAGCGTGGTAGGCATTTGCCCCTGTGGAGGCGGATCCGTACCACGATCTGCGGATTGCGCGGCGAGCCGCGCTATCAAAGCTTTTGGGGTGAGCTGGGCGACCGCGGAGGGTGAGGCCGCGGGAGCAACGGTCCGGACCACCGCGGACGTCGCGGTAGCTCACATCTAAGAGGGATGGGCTACACGTCGCGGTCGTACTCGTGGAGGATGCGCTCGAGCAGCGCGATGCTGCGGTCAGGCGGCTCGGCCTCGACGCAGAGGCGCTCCATGGCCGCCGCGTACTGGTCGACGTCGTCGCGCTTGTCCAGGTAGAGCGAGCTGGTGAGCTGCTCCATGTAGACCACGTCGGGCAGCTCGGCGTCGGGGAAGCGCAGGATCGAGAAGGCGCCGCCGGCCGCCGCGTGGCCGCCGGCGCTGAAGGGGACCACCTGGATGGTCACGTTGGACAGCTTGGTGGCGTCGATCAGCGCGGAGATCTGGGTGCGCATGACGGTGCGGCCGCCGATCGGGCGGCGTAGCACGGCCTCGTCCAGCACGGCCCACAGGTGGGGCGCGCCGGGGCGGGTGAGCAGCTGCTGGCGGGCCATGCGCACGTCGACGCGGCGGTCGATCTCGTCGAGGCCGGCGGCGCCGTGGCCGATCATCACGACGGCCCTCGCGTACTCGCGGCTCTGCAGCAGGCCGGGCACGAACTGCACCTCGTAGGTCCGGATCATCGCGGCGCTGGACTCCAGCCCGAGGTAGGCCTGGAACCAGTTGGGCAGCACGTCGCTGAAGCGCTGCCACCAACCCTGCGCGTTTGCCTGGCGTGCGAGGGCCAGAAGGGCATCGCGCTCGGTCTTGTCGTTTACGCCGTAAAGCGTGAGGAGGTCGGCCACGTCCCGCTCCTTGAACCCGACCCGGCCGAGCTCCATCCGGCTGATCTTGGACTCGGATGCCCGGATCTCCCACCCGGCGGCTTCGCGGGTCACGCCGTTGGCCTCGCGGAGCTTCCGCAGCTGTGAACCGAGCAGGATCCGCAGCACGGTCGGCCCGCCGGCCCCGGCCTCCGGCCCTGTCGTCACGCTGCCCTCCCGCGACTCACTCGCTGCCGGGGGTAAGCATGCCATGACCGTCTGGCGACGAGGATCCCCGTTTCGTTCATCATTGGCGAGTCTTGCCCAAGGGGCTGGCCGTGGCCGCGGCCACCCCCTACGGTCAGTGGACCACCCGACTCCCCTCAGGTCAGGAGGTGGTCGAAGTCCCCATCTCTCGCGCCGAGGATGAACGCGGCGACCTCCTCCATGGTGTAGATCAACGCGGGCCCCTCCGGATCGCGCGAGTTGCGGATCGCGATCCCGGCCCCGCCGGGGAGCTCGGCCACCTCAACGCAGTTTCCACTGGGGTTGCTGCGGCCGCTCTTGCGCCACACGACAGTCGGCAGTTGGCCGGCAGGTGTGCCGTTGACAATCTGGCTCATCGACGTCTTTCTCATCGGCCTGGGTACGGGCTTGGGGCCCGGCCACCAGGGTTCGATCAGATCATCTGCACGTGCATCGGCCCTTGCGTCTGCAAGGGCCAATAGGCATGATAACTCTGTGCTACTAGTGCAAGGTCGTTCACGTTTTGTGACGGAAGCGCGGGCCGCCACCGGTTCGCGGGGCACACCCCTCTGTCCCAATCGCCATCACGAAGCCAAAACCACCTGCTGGGAGTAGATCATGCCCGCCCCAACCATCGATCCAACCAAGCGCGATCCGAAAGCCGTGGCCCCTACGGACAGTTACAGTCCTGCGGACCGTGTGTGGGTCTACCGCGGTGGCACGTGGCGAGCCGGCGTCGTCGAGACGGTCTCCCCAGAGCCGCCACGGTGACCTACCGGCCAAACAGCGCCCGTGGCACCGGGGTGGACACGTTGACCGCTCCGTACATGCTTCCCCGTGCGGACGTCGACCCACTCCTGGACCGCGCGCCACAACGCAGGTAACGACAAGGTCCGGTCCTGCCACGACAGGACCGGACAAGGCAGGCAGTCGTTACGACGTACTAACGCTCTTGAAACAGATCGTTGCGAATGTTTCCTCGTTGATCATGAGGCCCGTCGATGGGCCTCCGATCGAGAGGAGACATGGTGGCCATTCCACAGACCCGCAGACAGTTTCTCCAAGCCGTCGGAGTGACCGGCGGAGCGGGTGTCCTCTACAGCACGATGGGCGCGCTCGGCCTGGCGCCCGCGCACGCGTCGCCGCCCTTCCGCGCGCCACGCGAGTCCGACTTCACGCTCACGGGCCGCGCGCACCGGTCGGTCCTGATCCTCGGCGCCGGCATCGCCGGCCTGGCCACGGCGTACGAGCTGCGCAAGGCCGGCTACAAGGTACGCATCCTGGAGGCGCGCAAGCGGCCCGGCGGCCGGAACTGGACGGTGCGCGGAGGCACCGTCGAAACCGACCTCGACGGCCACACCCAGCGCGCCCGCTACGCCAAGGGCCAGTACCTGAACGCGGGGCCGGCCCGCATCGCCCAGCACATGGTCACGCTCGACTACTGCCGCGAGCTGGGTGTGCCGATCGAGATGTTCGGCAACCAGAACGCGGACGGCTACTACTACAACGAGGGCGTGGGCGCGCTGTCCGCCACCCCGATCCGCCACCGCACCGCGAAGGCCGACGTCTACGGGTACGTCTCGGAACTGCTCGCCAAGGCCACCGACCAGGGCGCGCTGGACGGCCAGCTCACGAGCGACGACAAGGAACGGCTGCTCGCGTTCCTGCGTAACTTCGGGTCGATCGGCGGGCGGGCGGACGGCTGGAAGTACACCGGCAGCACGCGGCGCGGCTACCTCGTCGACCCGGGCGCCGGCACCGAGGCCGGCACGCCCAACCTGCCCCCGTACGCCCTCTCCGACGTGCTGGCCAGCGGGGTGGGCCAGTACTTTTCGTTCGAGTTCGGCTGGGACCAGGCCATGCTGATGTTTCAGCCGGTGGGTGGCATGGACCGCATCGCGTACGCGCTGGAGGACGCGGTCGGCGGCGAGCGCATCACGTACGGGGCGGAGGTGCGCTCGATCACCGACAAGGGCTCGGGGGTGGAGGTCGTCTACACCGGACCCGGCGGGCGGCTGAGCGTCGCGTCGGCGGACTTCTGCGTCTGCACGATCCCGCCGCAGGTGCTCGTGAAGATCCCGTCCAACCTCACGCCGGCGGTCAAGGACGCGCTCGCCTACGCGCAGCCGGTGAGCACCGGCAAGATCGGGCTTCAGTACGGCCGGCGGTGGTGGGAGGAGGACGACAAGATCTACTCCGGCATCACCAACACCAACCTGGACCTCTCGACGATCTGGTATCCGTCGTACGGCTACCACGGCGCCAAGGGCATCGTGGTCGGCTACTACAACTTCGGCGGCAACGCGGACGCGTACAGCGCGCTCACGCCTGCCGAGCGCCAGGCCCGCGCGATCGAGCAGGGCGTGAAGATCCACGGCGAGAAGTACCGCACCGAGCTGGAGACGGCGTTCTCGGTGGCGTGGCGGCGCACGCGGTACAGCGAGGGCGGCTGGGTCTCGTGGCCCTCCCGCACGAGCGGCCACTATGGACGGCTGCTGGAGCCGGACGGCAACGTCTACTTCGCCGGAGACCACCTCAGCTACTACATCGCCTGGCAGGCAGGCGCCTTCGAGTCCGCCCGCAAGGTCGTCACCGACCTGCACACCCGCGTCCTGTCCAGCTAAGGGGTCAACCATGCGCATGTCCCGCCGGCTCCTGGCCGTCACCCTTCCCACCGCCGCGGTCTCCGCCACGGTGGCCGCCCCCGCGTCCGCACACGGCGGCCGCTCCCGGCTGCGGCCGACCGAGGTCGAGCCCAACCTGCCCGCCGGGCAGAGCAACCCCCTCATCGCGAACGGTGTGAGCGTCGGCGGCCTCGTCGCGCTCTACCGCAGCAGCGGCACCGGCCCGGCAGCCCGCAACACCGGTGCGCCGGCCGGGACGCCGGAGGCGTACATCGACCCGGCCCAGTTTCCCGGCGCCGCGCTGCCGGCCGGCGTCACGATCACCGAGGCGCAGAGCTGGAACGCGCTGGCCCGCATCGCCGAAAACCTGGCCTCGGTAAAGCTCGACGTCGGCGACGTCATCTCGATGCGCGTCTTCCTGGACAACGCGCCGGGCTCACCGTCGGCCGACTATGCGGGGTGGAACCGCGCGTACCGCCAGTTTTTCGCCAACATCGACCTCGTCAGCGGCGCCGTGGTGCCGGTGCCGCTAGGCACCGCGCCGCCGGCGCCGCCGCACGTCCCCAACCGCGCCAGGCCGTCCCGCACCACGATCGAGGTGGCCAGCCTGCCGGTGGCGGGCTGGCTCGTCGAGGTGGAGGTGGAGGCGGTCATCCGCTGATCGTCAGGCGTCGCTCGCCCGCGCGAGGGCGGCCAGGCGGGTGACCAGGTCGGCCGGGGTCGGCAGCTCGGCCATCCGGGCGGCCGCCGCACGCGCGGACGCCGCGGTCGTGGCGTCGGCCAGCAGCTTCGAGACCGTGCCGGCGTCGACCTCGGCCGGCGGGCACCAGGTGCCCAGGCCCAGGTCGGCGGCGGCGCTCGCGTTGATGAACTGGTCGGCGCCGTGCGGCAGGATCAGCTGGGGCACGCCGGCGGCCAGCGCGGCCATCGTCGTGCCCGAGCCGCCGTGGTGGACCACCGCGGCGGTGCCGGGCAGCAGGTGGTGGAGGGGGACCCAGCCGACCGGGCGCACGTTGGGCGGGAGCTTGCCGAGCGGGGCCAGGTCGGCATCGCCGCCCAGCGCGAGCACGAAGTCGGCGTCGACGTCGGGGGCGGCGGCAAGCATCCGGGCGAGGCCGCCCACGCCCTGCAGGCGCGGCACCACCGTGCCCATCGTGATCAGCACGCGCGGGCGCTCGGGCGGCCGCCACAGCCACTCCGGGAGCCCGCCGCCGGCGTTGTAGGGCACGTACCGCATAGACCAGGCCTCGCCCCGCGGGCCCAGCATCATCTCCGGCGGGGCGACGTGGATGACCGCGCGGCGGGCTGGGAGGGCGAGTGGCGTGCCGGCCCGCTCGTACGCCTCGGCGAGGTGGGGCAGGAAGCGGGCCGCGAGGTCGGGCTCGCTCTGGAGGCTGAAGCCGTGCTCGACGGCGGGCACGCCCAGCGCGCGGGCGGCCGCCAGGCCGGCGCCCTGGAGCCGGGAGTGGACCACGAGGTCGGGCCGCCACCGCCGGGCCGCTTCGACGGTCGCGGCGGCCGTCACCGCGGAGACCTGGCCGAACGTGCGCAGCAGCAGCTCGTGCACCTCGTGCCCGGCCTCGGCGATGCGCCGCCCGCGCTCGCTCATCCGGCGGGCGCGCTCGTCGGGTGGGCCGGTGGCCGCGCCGAAGATCGCCGCGATGGCGCCGGCCGGTGCGGTGTCGACGGTCGCGAGCCCGGCGTGCGCCGCCGCCTCGACGCTCTCGGCCGCGGTGGCGACCAGCACGTCGTGGCCGGCAGCGCGGAGTGCCCAGGCGAGTGGGACGGTCGGGAAGAGGTGGCCGATGCCCGGGGAGACCGCGAAGAGCACGCGCACCGGGCCAACGGTAGCATTGACCGACGCGAACCCTCGTTCGTCCATCATGGAGGATCCGTGGCCAAGCCCGGCGACATTCCGTTCACCGTCGACCTCCACATGCGACTGCTGCTCAGCCTCGACCGCGGCCACGCCGTGCAGCGGGCGGTGGCCGCCGCGGTGCGGCCCGGCGCCCGGGTGCTCGACGCCGGCACCGGCAGTGGGCTGCTGTCCTTTGTGGCCCTGTCCGCGGGTGCGGGCGAGGTGGTGGCGGTCGACCGCCACCACGTGGAGATGGCGCGGGCGCTGGCCGCGCACAACGGGTTGACCGACCGGATGACGGTGGTCGAGGGCGACCTGTCCCAGCTTGAGCTGTCCGGCGTCGACCTGAGCCGCCGCTTCGACCTGCTGCTCGCGTTCATCCACGTCAACAACCCGCTGGTCGACGAGGACCGCGCCCGTATGGTGTACGAGGTCCGTGACCGGTTCTGCGCCGACGACGCCACAGTGCTGCCCGAGGCCGTGCGCTACCGCGCGGTGGGGTGCGACCGCCTCGACTGGGACCTGCCCACCGAGCTGGCCGACCTCGACGAGGCAGCCGGCAGCCTGCGCGGGGCGTACGGGCTTGACTTCCAGCCGCTGGTCGACGCCGCCAAGCAGGGCGTCGCGCGGTCGGCGAGCCGGCCGGAGAGCGCGGTGCGTCCACAGTGGCGCTCCCCCACCACGATGGGTTCGCTCCGCTTCCCGCGCAAAGACGTGCGGGTGCTGACCGGGAGCCACGACTTCGCGACGTTCGACTACACGGGGCCGGCCTTCACCGGCTTTCCGCCCGAGGTGCGGCTCACGGTCGCCACGCCCGGCCGGCTCAGCGGCGTGATCTGGACGCAGGAGCTGCTCTGCGGTGGGCACTCGGTGTGGACGACGGAGGCGTTCAGTCCACTCGCGACACCCCGCACGGTGGCGGCCGGCGACGAGGTGGTGCTGTCGACCGGCGACGAGTGGCGCGCGACGAACGTGCTGCGCTGACCGTGCGGTTTGCCAGGGTCGATCCGGCAAACCACCGCGACGGGCGGCTCACCAGTAGCCGATGTAGTCCTCCAGGAAGGCCGTGCCGTACGACGGCGAGGCGATGATCCGCTCCAGCCGGGCCATCTGCACCCGGTGCAGGAAGGGCGCGGTCGGCGTGCCCAGGCCAGGCGTGTTGACCAGGTCCATCATCCAGTGCACAAACTCCTGGATGCGCCAGATGCGCGCCAGCCGCGTCTCGGAGTAGCCGTCGAGGCGCTCGTGGTCGTGGCGGATGAAGCGGTCCATCAGCGCGAGCGCGAGCTCCTCCGCGTCGGCCAGCGCCACGTTGAAGCCCTTGCCGCCGACCGGAGGCACCACGTGTGCCGCGTCGCCGGCCAGGAAGAGCGAACCGTGCCGCATCGGCGCGCAGACGAGGCTCCGCATGCGCACCATGCCGGTGGAGAGGATCGGTCCTTCGTGGAGGGTCCACGGCTCGTCCAGCGCGAGGCGCAGCCGGATCTCCTTCCAGATGCGCTCCTCCGGCCAGTCTTCCGTCGTGTCGTCGCGCTCGCACTGCAGGTAGAAGCGGCTCACCTCGGGGGTACGGCGCACGTGCACGCACGAGCCCGACTCGTGGATGGCGTTGATGACGCAGTCGCTGGAGGGCGGCGCCTGCGCGAGGACGGCCAGCCAGGCGTACTCGTACTGGTGCTCGTAGGTGTGCAGCGCGCCGGCGGGCACGGTGCGGCGGGCGACGCCGTACTCGCCGTCGGCGCCGACGACCACCTCGCACTCGATGACCTCGGTGCCGCCGGCCGGGCTCTCCACCTCGATCCGCGGGTGGCTGCCCTCGATGCCGGTGATCACGCGGGCGGGGTCTCGAAGCGGAGGTCGCCGCCGTCGGCCAGGTACGCCTCGACGAGGTCGCGCACGAGAAACTGCTGCGGGTAGATGTAGTGGCTGCGCCCCTGCGCGATCGGGTCGTACCGCAGGGGGTAGCGCCGCCCGCCCATGCGGAACTCGATCTTGTTTTCCACCTGTCCGGTGCTCAGCAGCCCGCCGGCGAGGTCGTGGCGGCGCAGCAGGTCTACCACGCGGTGCTCGACGGTGCCGCCGCGGGAACGCTGCTCCACGTACGCCCGGTCGCGCTGCTCGACGACCACGCAGTCGACGCCGGCCCGGCGCAGCAGAGTGGCGACGAGCATCCCGGCGGGTCCCGCGCCGACGATGCCGACCTGGGTGGTTGTCATCGACGTTGGCTCCGATCGATCGAGGCGGGACGCTCGGACCCGAGGACCGACGTGGGTACGGCCGCGCGGGCCGGCGTGCCCTCGGGGGTCAGCGCGAACAGGCGGGCCCGCATCAGCTGGCGCAGTGCGGTGAGGCCGGCCTGGGTGGTACGGCCGCGGGAGGCGGCGGCCATCCGCAGGCTGGGCAGGACGTCGCCGCCGAAGCGGGCGCAGATGAACTTGTGGGCTTCGTACGCCGTGACGGTCGCGTCGACGAACTGCTCGAACGCCTCGCTCGCCGGCCCTTCGCCGTGCGCCGCCGCGCTCGCCCGCATCCGCGCGAAGAGGCTGATCAGGTGGGCGTGGTCGCGCGTCTGCAACCCGCTGAAGCCCTCACGCACGCTGGGCGGGCTCATCGCCGGGCGGACGAGCGTGTCGTAGTCGAGGGGGCCGAAGTCGGAGGTGAACTTGATCGCCGCCGCCGAGCTGCGCATGAACGCCGCCGCCACCCGCACCGCCGCGTCGGCGTCGGCGGCCGCCTCGCCGTCCGGGTCGCCGTCGCCGGACGCGCTGGCCTCCAGGTAGCAGTTGAGCCCGACCACCACGCCCTGCAGCAGCGCGAAGAAGAACTGGTGGCCGATCAGCCACCGCCGCTCGGGGTCGTAGTCGGTCGCGGTGTGGCGCGGAGCGGGGCGCAGGACGACCGGCACGCCTTCTTTGAGGCGGTCGCCTGCCGCGTACCTCAGCAGGGCGTCCAGCCCCGCGAACATCTCCTGCCACTCCACCGGATCAACGATCGAAAGGCCCATGGCCAGGCCGTTTTCGTGTACCCAAGAATGCGTTTGAAGGAGACCTCGCACAAACGCGAAGGCTGGTCTATGTTTCGCACGGGTGACCCGGAAATAACGGTCATGCTCAACAAACTCGGGGTCGTCACCTTCGGTGGCCACAATGTCCGACCACTCGCCATCCCATAGACCGGGATCGAAGAGCGCTTCAATTACCCCCGAATACGACAGATCGCGTGTCACGTCCGCGACCTGCGCTCTTGTCGTCGGTAACAGTGCAGGATAAGGCAAGCACAATAGGCCACCACGCACGGCGTCCCCGCCCTTCGGAGAAGGTTTCAGGCGACGAGAAATGGACGACGCAGGCCAAACTCAAATCGGCAATTTGGACAGCGGCGCTGCAGTCCCTCAAGATTCTCGGCGAGCACCTTACCCCTGTCAATCCCTCACTCCGATCTTCTACGTAATCGCAGGTAGCGGCCGTGCAAAATCATTTATCAAGTGTGGAACCCATAGGATCGGGTATCGGGAAAACATGGCCACACAACCCGGGCAGCCCCGCGGCCGGCGGGGGACGGTCGGACACGCGTACAGCGCCCTCAACCTGCGACTTCTTCTCGCCACTGCCGGCGCCGTCATCATGATCGTCTTCACCGTGCTGCTGGCACTGGCCGGCCAGCCGGTGCTGGCGATCATCACCGCCGCGCTCGCGGTGGTCGCTGTGATCGACATCGCGGTCGTCGTCCGCCGCATCCGCATCCGCCACCGCGCCGACCCCAACCGCCACTACTCCCTCTTCGAATGATGAGCACTGCCGCCGCGCGCGAGTTGACGACAAAATCAGGGATTTTGCTGGGATCTTGAGTGGCGGGCGCGGAGCGCGGAGCGCGGAAGCGCGCGAGCGGCGCGGCCGGAAAACGGCATGACCGGCGGGCCGGTGGTATTTAGGCTCCGAAGCGTGCGGATGCGCCCATACCGTGATGCCGACCTGCTACCGCTGCAGGAGACCGTCGCCGCGTGGATCGCTGAGGTCGGGCGGTGCGGATATGACCACATCGGCGAGCTGCCCCACCGTATATACGAGAATCTGCGCGGCCGCCGCCCCGTCGGTGAGCTGGTCCAGGTGTGGGAAGACGGGCCGGGCATCGTGGGGCTGGGCATCAGCGGGCGGTTCGGCGAGGCGTTCGATGTGTTCGCGGCGCCGGCGCTGCGCGGCTCGGCGGCCGAGGAGCAGATGCTGCGCGTCGCGGCGGAGACGACCGCCGGGGTGAGCGCGCGGGCGTACGTGGGCACGGATGTCTTCGACTGCGACACCGCGCGCATCGCGCTCCTGGAGCGGCTCGGCTTCGCGCGTTTCCGGGTCTGGGACGACGTGCGGGAGCGGCCGCTCGGTGGGGCCCTCCCCGAGGCCGCGGCGCCTGGCTTCACGGTGCGCTCGGCGACGGTCGAGGACGCGGACGGGCTGGCCGAGGCGCGCAACGCGTCCTTCGGCGAAGACTGGACCGGCGCGCTCTACCGCGACGAGGTGATGGCCCGCCCCGGCTACGACCCGGCGCGCGAGATCGTGGCGGTGGCGCCGGACGGGCGGATCGCGGCCTTCACCGTGTACTGGGTGGACGGTCGCAACCGGATCGGCCACTTCGAGCCGGTGGGCACGCACTCGGCGTTCCAGCGCCGCGGCCTCGCCCGCGCGGTGATGGTGGAGGCGATGGCCAGGATGGCGGGCGCCGGCATCGCGACGGTGACGGTCAACCACAACGCGGACAACGAGGCGGCGCGGCGGCTGTACGAGTCGCTGGGCTTCACGAAGAAGCACGAGACGTACGGTTACCGCCGCGCCACCTGAGCCGTCCCGGCGTCAGTCCCAGAACGGCCGCACCTCGATCGCCCCGTACCTCGCCACGGGGTGCTTCGACGCCACCTCGATCGCCTCGTCGAGGTCGGCACACTCGATGATGTCGTACCCCGCGACCTGCTCCGCGGTCTCGGCGAAAGGCCCGTCGACCAGGCGCACCTCGCCGTCGCGCACGCGCACCGTCGTGGCGTCGCCGGTCGGGCGGAGGCGGTTGCCCTGCACGCGCACCCCGCGCCCGTCCATCTCCGCGACCCACTTCATCGCCGCCTCGGTGACCGCGTTGCCGGCCTCCTCGCCCAGCTCCACCGACTCGTCGGCCGTCACCAGCATCATGTACCGCATGGTTCCTCCTTCGTCGCTTGCTCCCTTGCCCTACGACGAACGGGGCCGCCTCAAGAGGACAGCCGCGGAAACAAATGTCGTGGCTCGGGCAGGCGGCCGTCGACGGGGGTGCACTGGGCGGTGATCCGCGCGGCCGCGTCCGGCAGAAACGGCGCGAGCAGCTCGCCGACCGCCTGGCACGCGGCCAGCAGCACGCCGAGGGCCTGGTCCAGCGCCTCGCCGTCCGTGCGCGCGAGCTGCCACGGCCGGGTCTCCTCGACGTAGCGGTTGGCCTCCTCCACCACGCGCCACACCCCCGCCGCCGCCAGCCGAAAGTCAAAATCCGCCAGCGCCGCGTCCACTCGCCCGGGGGCCGCGCGCCACGCGGCCACCAGGGGGTCGGCCTCATTCAGGTGGTACCGGCCAGGGGCACCGCCGCGATAACGGTGGACCATGCTCACGACCCTGTTGACCAGGTTGCCGAGGTCGTTGGCGAGGTCCCGTTCGTAGCGGGCGGTCAGCCGCGCCACCGTGAAGTCCGCGTCGCCGACCCTCGGGACCTCGCGCAGCAGCCACCAGCGGACCGCGTCCGCGCCGTAGCCCTCCACCAGGGCGACCGGATCCACGACCGCGCCGGAGGACTTACTGATCTTCTTGCCCTCGGCGGTCAGGTAGTCGTGCACCAGCACGTCCGTGGGCAGCGGCTCGCCGGCCGACAGCAGCATCGCCGGCCAGTACACGGCGTGGAAGCGCAACACTCCCTTGCCGACCAGGTGCACCCGCCGGTCGCCGCGCGCCCACCAGCGCTCGTAGTCCTCGCCCGCGCCGCCGTAGTCGAGCGACGTGACGTAGTTGCCCAGCGCGTCCCACCACACGTAGATGACCTGGCTTTCGTCGCCGGGCACCGGGATGCCCCAGCCGCGGGCGCGGGTGTGCGAGCGGGAGATGCTGAAGTCCTCCAGCCCCGCCTCGACGAAGGCGAGCACCTCGTTGCGCCGCGCGGCCGGTTCGATGCGCAGCCGCCCGTCGCGGATGAGCGCGAGGAGGCTGTCCTGGTAGCGGGACAGGCGGAAGAACCAGTTTTCCTCGGCCACCCGCTGCGGCTCGGTGCCGTGCTCGGGACAGCGGCCGCCGTCGAGTTCGGCCGGCGTGTAGTACTGCTCGCACCCCACGCAGTACAGGCCCTCGTAGTGCTTGCGGTACAGGTCGCCGGCCTCGGCGCAGGCCCGCCACAGCCGCTCCACGCCGGGGCGGTGTCGGGGGTCGCGGCTGGTCCGGATGAAGTCGTCGAACGACAGGCCCAGCGGATCGCGCAGCGCCTCGAACGCGCCCGCGTTGCGGTCCACCAGCTCCTGTGTGGACACTCCCTCCGCCGCGGCGGCGAGCACGTTCTTGAGCGAGTTGTCGTCGGTGCCGGACAGGAAGCGGACCGCGTCGCCGCGCTGGCGCCGGTGCCGCGCGAGCACGTCGGCCTGCACCAGCTCCAGGGCGAAGCCGAGGTGCGGCCGGGCGTTCACGTACGGGATCGTGGTCGTCACGTAGTAGGTCGGAGCGGTCATCGGAACCTCCTGGGAAGAGGACCGGGGCCCCGCGCACATGAAGAGAGGCCCCGACTCGGGGGCCTCGTGCGTCCAGCTCGGAGTCTCCCCGCTAGCGGGGCATCATCACCTGGGCTGAGAACGCGTTCACCGGCTCAGGATATCACCGCGGGAAGGGACCGTCCGCGTACCGCTTGGGGATGGCCGACGCCACCGCCGCCGTGAACGCCGTGAACGGGGTCACCGCCACCTCCCGCCGCCCCGCCTTTCCCGCCGCGCGCCAGGTGCCGACGACCTGGCCGCCGCTGACGACCGTGGGCTGGAAGACGCCGTTGCCACCGGGCACGATGCGGTCGGCGTACGCGGCGGGGAGGGCGGCTGAACGGTCGGCGTAGCCGAGCATGTACTCGTCGAAGCCGGGCAGGAGGTGCACCGCCCGGGCCTCCGCGCGGTGGGCGGCGAGCAGGTCGGGGGTGGCGGGATCCATGAGGTACTCGACATCGCCGGCCCGGGTCGCGGCAAGCTCGGGACGGGCGAGCGCGAGACCCGCCTTGACGTCGGCGACGGTGAGGCCGGCCCAGCGGGCGTAGTCCTTGACGGTGGCCGGCCCGTGCCCGCGGAAGTACCGCAGGGCCAGCTCGCCGAGCGCCTCCTCCCGGTCGAGCCGGCGCGGCCGGGGCACCCAGTCGTCGACGAGCACGACAAGCTGCTCGCCGCCGCCCACCGGCCCGAAGCACACCAGGCCGGTCATCGCGAGGTGGCGCAGGATGTGGTAGCCCCGCTGGCCGGCGGTGGAGATGCCGGCCGCCTCCCACACGGCGAGCAGCTCGTCCCGGCGCACCGAGCGGCGCCCACGCAACGACGCCTGTGTGAGCTCTCTCGCGTACCCCATCGTCTTGTCGTCGAGTGCGAGCCCGGCGCGGCGGGCGGCGGTCTTGGCGATCACACGCGGCGCCCCGAGGGTGAGGATCCACGGCAGGTCCTCGGCCGCGACAAGGTGGAGTGTGCCGCGCAGCGGCCACGACTTGACCACCTCGCCCCGGTCGAAGGCCGCCTCCACGCCGGCGCGCGTGCCGCCGGCGGTGCGGAGGGCGACCGAGGTGATCGCGCCGCCGTGGTCCTGCGCCTGCGCGGCGGCCAGCCAGCGCACGGCGGCCGAGGCGCCGGTGTGGCCCGGCCCGGCCACACGCTGCGCGACGAGCCGCAGCATGGCGATCTCCCCCGTGTCCATGGGCGCATCATCGCCGGCCGCCGGGCGCGGGAGCAAACGATGACGCCATGCTGACCCGGTGCTGAGGGGTGGTCGGGAGCCTCTACGGGTCGGGGGTTCGCGCGTTCCCCGGGGCACGGGGTCCGGGGAGCGCGCGAGAAGCGGGGGTACGGCTCAGATACGTCGCGTCGGCTACGCGACAGCCCCACGGCCGACCGGTGCATGGCCGTCGATAGTGATTGCGTGGCACCCCCCGGCTGTCTCGTCATGGTCGCCGCCGCCGGATACGGCAAGACGACGGCGCTGGAGAGCGCGTGCGCTGTGGTGCCCGCGTTCTCCGAAGTGTCCACTCTCGACATCGGCGTCGACGACGTCTGCCGGCTCAGCGCCGCGGAGCAGGTGCGGCTGGCCCGCTGGGCGGCCGGCCTCGGCGACCGCGTGCGGGTGTCGCTGGCCGCTCGCCGCCCACTGGCGCCGGAGGCGGTGGCCGCGCTCCCCGGCCCGGTCACCGAGCGCGGCCCCGCGGACCTCGCGCTCTCCCGTGACCAGGTGCTCCGCACGCTCCGCGACGAGCACGGGGTGGGTGACGCCGACCTCGCCTACCTGGCGTACGAGCTGACCGCCGGCTGGCCGGCCCTCGTGCACCTCGCCGGCACAGCTCTCGACCGGGCCGGCGCGGGGCGGCACGACCTGCTGGCCGCGCTCTCCGAGCCGGGCACGGCGGGCGCTTCGTGGGTGCGCGACCAGGTGCTCGCCGAGCTGCCGGCTCCGGCCGGGCACTTCCTCGACACGGTCGCCGACCTCGGCCCGCTGTCCGAGCCGCTGTGCGCGGCACTCGAACGATCCACTGAGGACGGTGCCGGCGCGATGGCCGCCGCGCTGCGCGGACTGGCGGCCGCCGGGGTGGTCGTGCCGGACCGCAGCCCCGGCGCGCTCCGGGTCGTGCCGGTGATCCGCGCGGTCGTCGCGCACCGGGCCGGGACAGCGCGGCGCGGGCGGCGGGCCGAGGCCGCGCGGTGGTACCGGGACAACGGCCACCCCCTTGCGGCGGCGCAGACCTTCGCGGCGGACGGCGACGACGAGCGCGCGGCTGCGCTTGTCGAGGCGCGCGGCGACGAGATGCTGGCGGCCGGTGGCGGCCCCGAAGTGGCCCGGCTTGTCGACGCGCTGCCGCCCGCCCGCCGTACCCCGCGGCTGCGCCTGCTGCGCGCCGACGCCCTGCGGATGGCCGGTGACGTGGCCGGCGCGACCCGCGCGTTCGCACCGCTGGTGGCCGAGGCGGAGCGCGACGGGCGCTGGCCCGCCGCACTCGCCTGGCGGGCCGCGATGCTGCACTACATGCGCGGCGACTACCGCGGCGCGCTCGACATCCTCGACCGCGTCGCCGGTGGTACGTGCGGCGACGGCGTCCAGGTGCTGGCCGGCCGCGCGACCGTCCTCGTGGTGCTCGGCGAGACCGAGCGGGCGGCCACGGTCGCCGCCGAGGCGCTGGCCGCCGCGGAGCTGGCCGGTGACGACCGGGCGTGGGCGGCGGCGCATCTGGCGGCCGCGCACATCGCCGTGGGCGTACGCCGTGACGAGCACCTGGCCCGCGCCCTCGCCGCCGCCGAGCGGGCCGGCGACGTGGTGCGCCAGGCCCGCCTGCTCGCCAACCAGGCGGACTGCCTGCTGCGCGACGCCCGGTACCCGCAGGCGCTGCGCGTGGCGGCCCGGGCGGTGCGCGCCGCCGAGGTGGGCGGGCCGCCGGGTGTACTGGTGACGGCCCTGCACAACGCCGGCGAGGCGCTGACCAGGCTGGGGCGGTACGACGAGGCGACCCTCCACTTCGAACGGTCCATCCAGGTCTCCCACCGCGCGGGGTTGAGCCGCACGGCACCCGGGCTGTACGGGCTCGGCGAGGTCAACCGCCTGCTCGGGCGGCGGCAGCAGGCGCGGATCGCGTTCGAGGAGGCGGCCGAGCTGGCCCGCGGCCACGCCGAGCTGCAGATCCTCGTGCCCGCGCTGGTCGGCCTCGCCCGGGTGCTCGTCGACTGCGGCGAGCCGGACGCGGCGCGCGAGGCGGCCTCGTCGGCCAGCGCGGCGGCGGACAACCGGATGGCGACCGGGCCGGGCTTCGCGGCGCAGGCGCACCTCGCGCACGGATGGGTGGCGCTGGCGTGCGGCGACGCGGCCGAGGCGGGACGGTGTGCCACGCGAGCCGTCGCGGCGGCGCGGGAGTGCCGCCAGGCGGACGTGCTCGCCGAGGCGCTCGAACTGGCGGCCGCGGTCGGTGGCGAGGCGGGGCCGGCACGCACGGCGCTCGCCGAGGCGGAGGCGATCTGGTGCCGGGCGGGCGCGCAGCCGGCGGCCGACCGCGTGCGGGTACTCCTCGGCCGGCTGCCCGGCGCCGACGGCCCGCAGCGGTGGGCGGCGCGGGAGGCGGCGAAACGCCTGGTCGCCCTCGGTGTGCCGGCCGTGGATGGCGCGCCGCTGCTGCCGGTCGAGGCGGCGCCGGTCCGGGTGTGCGTGCTGGGACGCTTCGACGTGGTGGTCGGTGGGCAGCCGGTGCCGCTGCCGGCGTGGCGTTCGCGGCAGGCCCGCACGCTACTCAAGATCCTCATCGCCCGCCGCGGTCGGCCGGTGCCGCGGGGCGAGCTGTGCGAGCTGCTGTGGCCGGACGACGACGCGGCACGGACGGCACACCGGCTGTCGGTACTGCTGTCCGCGGTCCGCAACGTGCTCGACCCGAGCCGGCAGCGGCCGGCGGACCACTACCTGCGCGCCGATCCCGCCGGGGTCTGCTTCGACGTCGGGCGGGTGACCCTCGACGTGGAGGACCTGCTCCGCGACGCCGCGCACGGCCTGCGCCTGGCCCGCGAGGGGCACGCCGAGCGGGCCCGCGAGATCCTCGCGGAGGTGGACGCGGCCTACCGCGGCGACGCGTTCGACGACGAGCCGTACGAGACGTGGGCGGACGGCCTGCGCGAGGAGGCCCGCGCGGTGTGGCTGCGCGCGCTGCGCGAGCTTGCCGAGCTGTGCCGCCGGGCGGGCGACCTGGACCAGGCGGCGACGACGCTTGTGCGCCTGCTGGTGGCCGACCCGTACGACGAGCCGGCACACCGCGCGCTTGTCGAGGTGCTGCGCGTGGCCGGGCGGCACGGCGAGGCGCAGCGGGCGTTCGCGCGGTGGGCCGGCGCGATGCGCTCGATCGACGCCCCGGTGCCGACGGCGACGATCCTGCGCGCCGGGCGGGCCTCCGCCGCGACGTCGTCGGACGGCAGTCGGGTGGGCGGCCCCGGCTCACCGGGGCAGGCCGGCTGTCGCCGGCCGCCCGGCTCAGCATGGATAGGTCGGCACGTAGTTGATCAGGTAGATGATGTAGCTGACGTCGGTGGACGGCTCGTCCGAGCACTCGTCGTTGCCCTGCCCGCCGTCGATCGTGTCGGCGCCGGGCCCGCCGAGAATCAGGTCGTCGCCGAGGTTGCCGTTGATCTCGTCGTCACCGTCGAAGCCGACGAGCTGGTCGTTGTCCTCGTTGCCCTTGATGGTGTCGTCGCAGGGCCCGCCGATCAGCAGGTCGTTGCCGGGCCCGCCGATGATCGTGTCGTTGCCGCCGCCCCCCTCGATGACGTCGTCGCCGCCGTAGCCGCGGATCAGGTCCGGGCCGCTGGTGCCGACAAGGTAGTCGGCGCTTTCCGTGCCCGCGATGTACAGGCCGAAGTCGACGTCGCAGACGTCCACCGCCTGCGCCGGCGCACCGACCGCCGACGCGGTACCGGCCGCGATCAGACCAGCGACCACCCACAGTGCCGCCCTCGCGCGTGCTCTCATGACGCTCCCCTCCGGACCGACGGCCGCCCGTTCGAGCGACCGCGGGCAGCGTCGCACCGGCCCGTCATCGTGGCGTCATTGCGAGCCGCTCGGCCTCCGCCGGCTGGCCCCGTCGAGCATGATCGTTGTCCCGAAAACCGCGCTCCGCACGGCGTGTCGCGCGGGTTTCGGGACAATGCTCAAGCGCCGATCCGCCGGTCACGCGCCTTCGGGGCGGAGGCGGAGGGTGCGGGGCTGGGCGCGCGGCTCGGGCGTCTCCGCGGCCAGCTCCGCGGCGAGGTCGAGGCCAGGCCCGGTCAGCCGGTAGAGGTGGCGGGGCGGGCGGCCGGGCGGCGGGGAGGTCTCCCAGGTGGTGTCGAGCAGGCCGCGGTCGGCAAGGCGGATGAGGATCGGGTACATCGAGCCGGCCTTGAGCCCCACCTGCTGGCACAGCTCGTAGCCGTAGCGCCAGGCGGAGGGCTCTTCCGCGAGCGCGAGCAGCACCGCGACCGTCTGCGCCGAAGGGCGCCGGGAACGCGTCATGCCCAAACTCTATATAGCTAGATTTCGGCTGTCCACTCAAGGGCCCGATCAGCGGGCACCGTCGGGCGGCCGCGGCCTGGGCCACGACCGCCACGGTACGGCTGTCAGCGTGCCGCCAGGCGGGCCGCCGGGTGAACGTCTGGGGTGATGTTGTGGCCGGTCCGGAACACGTTGTCCGGGTCGTAGGCGGCCTTCACGCTGCGCAGGCGCCGCAGGTTCGCCGGGGTGTACGCGCTCGCGGTGCGCCCCGGGTCGGCGAGGAAGTTGAGGAACGAGGCGCCGCTGCCGTACGGGCGCAGGGCCGAGGTCAGCGCCGGCACCGACGCGTCGACGATCACCGAGAACGGCATGTCGCGGTGCCCCACCGGCCCCGCGTCTGCACCGGGGGCCGCCATCGCGCCGCCCCAGTGGCGGATCTCCACGGTGGACGCGAGGCCGTCCTCGTGCGCGCCGGCCAGCACGCGCAGCACCGGGTCGGGCAGGGTCGGGAAGAGGTCCAGGTAGCGGGCCGGGGTACCGCCCATCGCGGCGTCGGCGTACCGCATGGTGCGCATGTCGTCGTGCAGCACGGGACCGGCCGCGTTCCACAGTGGACGCAGCAGGCAGCGGGCCTGGTCGGCGTCACCGGCGTACATCGCCTTGATCATGACCACTCGGCGGCCGCGCACCGCCTCGGGGACCTCGGGTGAATCGGGCATGCGGCGCAGCAGCGCGGCGGTGCTCAGCTCGTCGGGCGCGGTGGCGGCCCAGTCGCGGTACCAGGCCAGCGTCTCGGCGGCGTTGTCGGCGGCGAAGTACGCGGCGCCGGCGAACACCCGCGCGACCGGGTAGAGCCGGAACTCCAGCGCGGTCACCACGCCGAAGTTGCCGCCACCGCCGCGCAGCGCCCAGAAGAGGTCGGGGTTGCGGTCGGCGCTCGCGGTCACGGTACGGCCGTCGGCGGTCACGACCTCGGCGCGCACGACGCTGTCGGCGGCGAAGCCGTGGCGGCGGCCGAGCCAGCCCACGCCGCCACCGAGGGTGTACCCGGTGACGCCGACGTCCGGCGACGAACCTGACAGCGGGGCCAGGCCGAACGGGGCGGCGGCGGCGAGCACGGCGCCCCACCGCGTGCCGGCGCCGACCCGGGCGATCCGGCGGTCCGGGTCGACAAGCGCGGTGGCCAGGCCGCCGGTGCGGACCAGGATGCCGCCGTCGTTTGCCGTGTGGGTGCCGTGGCCGGTGGCCTGCACCGAGAACGGCACGTCGAGGGCGCGGGAGGTGACCAGCGCGGTACGCACGTCGGTGGTGTTCGCGGCTTCCACGATGACCGCCGGGCGGGCGTCGACGGCGGGGTTGAGGGAGCGGCGGTTCTCGTCGTATCCGGGCTCGCCGGGCAGGTGCACCTGACCGGCGAACCGCTGCCGAAGGGCCTGCGGGTTCATTGGCGTTCCCCTTGATCGTTGATCGCTCTGTCAGGGGGTCAGACGGCCGGGGCCGGCCGAACTCATCGCCGCGCGCCAGTTTTCTTCGGCGCGATGATTTTCCGCGTGCCGGACGGTCTCAACGTATGTACCCGCATCCCGGCGACTGGAGGTCCGTCATGAGCGCGCCCGTGTTCGTGGTGGGCCCGTCGGCCTGCCGCGCCGATGTACCGGTGCTCTGCGAGCACCTGGCGTCGATCGTGCGGGACAGCCCGGCGGACGTTGTCGTCTGCGACGTGCGCCAGATAACCAGCCCCGACGCGGGCACGATCGACGTGCTCGCCCGGCTGCAGCTGATGGCACGGCGCCTCGGGTGCGGCATCCGGCTCTACGGCGTGCACCCTCGGCTGCGCGACCTGCTGCTGCTCACCGGCCTGAGCGAGGTGCTGCCGGTGCTGTCAGTCGAGCTCGTCGAGGCTGGCCGGGAGGCCGAAGAGCGGGAAGACGCGCTCGACGTCCAGGAACGAGTTGATCCCGGCGATCTTTCCGCCTGAGATCTCCAGGACGATGAGCGCCCACGGCCGGTGCTCGCCGTTGGGCCCACTGGGCCGGTACTGCCCGAACGCGGGCAGGCCATTGGCCACGGTGGGGATGAGCCGCGAGCCGCGGCACGGCGCGCCGGGGCCGAGCATCCACTGGGCGATCTCGTCGTGGCCCTGGAACCAGAGCGGGATCGGCGGCATCGAGAGCGTCGCGTCCTCGTGCAGCAGCGAGGCGAGCGAGGCCATGTCATACGCCTCGAACGCCTGCACGTAGCGGGAGAGCAGGTCGCTCTGGTCCTTGTCGAGCGGCTCGAGCCGGTCGCCGGTCATGTCGACGGACGAGATGGTCGCCCGGGCCCGCTGGAGCGCGCTGTTGACCGAGGCGACGGTGAGGCCGAGCAGCTCGCCGGTCTCCTGCGCGGACCAGGCGAGCACCTCGCGGAGGATCAGCACCGCGCGCTGCTTGGGCGGCAGGTGCTGGAGCGCGGCGACGAACGCCAGGCGGATCGAGTCGCGGGCCACGGCCACGTCGGCGGGGTCGCTGCGGTCGGGCACGACGCGGCTGTCCGGCACGGGGCCCACCCACACCTGCTCGGGCAAAGTCACGACCTCGGTGACCTCGCGGGTTTTGGCGGACGGGCCGAGCTCCATCGGGCGGGCGCGGCGCTGGGCGCTGCCGAGCATGTCCATGCAGACATTGGTGGCAATCCGGTACAGCCAGGAACGCAGCGCCGAACGCCCCTCGAACCGGTCATACGCCTTCCAGGCGCGCACCATCGTCTCCTGGACCGCGTCCTCGGCCTCGAACGCCGAGCCGAGCATGCGGTAGCAGTAGCCGTTGAGCTCCGTCCGGTACTCCTCCAGGCGCGACTCGACGCCCACCACACTCGTGGCCTCACCCATGGTGAACCCCCCATCGGCCGTATTCGGCCCCAACCTACCCGAGACCTCCGACAACGACTTATCCAAAATCAGCATGGATCTCGCGATGAGTTACGGCGACGCGGCCGGTCTACCCCGGCACAGAACATTGCGAGAGAGGAACCGGACATGACCCAGATCGCCACCACCCCCGCCGCCGTAGCCACGCCCAGCCGGACGAACGCGCTGCTCACCGCCGGCGTGCTCGCCGGGCCCGTCTTCGTCGTCACGGTCCTGGCGCAGGCGTTGACGCGCGACGGCTTCGACCCGAGACGGCACCCGCTGAGCCTGCTCGCCCTCGGTGACCTCGGCTGGATCCAGATCACCAACTTCGTGGCCTGCGGCGTGCTGGCGTTCGCCTCCGCGTTCGGGCTCCGTCGGGCCCTGCGCGGCACCCGGGCCGGCACGTGGGGCCCGATCCTGATCGGCACGTACGGCGTGGGCCTCGTCTGGGGTGGCGTCTTCAGTGCCGACCCGGCGTACGGCTTCCCGGTCGGCACCCCCGACGGCGCGCCCGAGCAGCTCAGCTGGCACGGCGTGCTGCACGGCATCGCGCCGGCCGTGGCCGCCATCGCGCTGATCGCCGCCGCGTTCGTCTTCGCCCGCCGGTTCGCCGCCGAGGGCCGTCGCGGCTGGGCCGCGTACTCGATCGGCGCTGTCGTCGCGGACCTCGCCCTGACGGGCGTAACGTTCGCGGTCGACGACTACCGCTGGATGCTGGCCGGTGGCGCCGTGATCTGGACCTGGGCCGCCGCCGTCACCGCACACGTGCTCCGCACCCGCCCCTGATCCACCCGCTGGTGTCCACCGTGGCCGGCGAAATGTCCACGGTGGACACCAGCAGGTGCCGCGAGCCGCTATATTCATCGAGTGGCGTCAAGACCGCGGGGGTTGCGCGTCCTGTTCTTCGCCGCGCTGCTGGTGATCGCCTCCACACCGGCGCCGGCCATCGCTGCCGCACCGATGACGTATGCCTCGTTCCGGGTGGTCAGGGCCACGCCGGGCACACCCGGCGCGCCGCAGATCGCGCTGCCGAGGGGTTACACGCGGGTCGCCGGCTCGCAGCACCAGGTGGCCAGCCGGGCGGAGTTCTACGCCTTTGTGAAGGGTCCACGCAGCGCGCGCGTCAAGGTCTCGGTGCGGTGGCCGGGCGTGCCGGTGGCGGCGGTCGTCGCCGGAAACAGGCGGCTCGCGGTCGCCGTGGATCCGGACGACCCGTGGCGGATCACGTTCACGCTGGCGGTGACCGCCTCCTCGGCGGGTGCCGCCCAGGCCACGCTCCAGGTCTTCAGCCACCCGAGCGGCAAGACCGCCAGCGGCGTGTACTGGCGGATCGAGCACAACGACCCCGACCGCGCCGCCGGCTACTGGGCCCGCGTCAAGTGGCCGGCCGCCGAGGTCAAGGCGGCGACCAACTTCATGGTGGCCGCCGAGGCGATCCTCCAGGACTCGGGACTGGCCGCCGCCGCGCGCCGGCGCGGGCATTTCTTCGCGCTGATGGGCTTCGAGACAAACAACCTGCTGCACCCCGACAACCCGCCGCACTGGCACCTGTCGTACTACCCGGGCCGCACATTCGGCGCACCCAAGGCCCACGTGCCGCACCTCCTGCTCGACGAGCAGGGCCGCATCACCCAAAACGGAATGGACATCCAGGGGCAGGGGCGCAGCACGTTCGCCACCGGCGCGCCGGCGCGCATCCACGACGCCGCCGGCGACCTCGTCGTCACGCTCACCATCCGCCCCGGCGGCGGCCTCGACATCCAAGCGCCGGGCGGCCCGCGCTACTCGATCGTCGCCGACGACGACCGCTTCGACCGCGCGGTCCGCGTCTACCGCGACGGCCGCGCGTGGCGCTGGATCGCCCACCACGACGCCGCCCGCCTCGGCGGCCTCGTCACGACCGTGCTGGGCGCCACGTCGCCGGTCACCGTCTACCGGTACGACCGCCTGACCGGCATCATCGAGTCCGTGCAGCACAACTCGCCGGCCTAGCCTTCAACAAATCCAAACCCAACCCAGACGCGGGCTACCGCGATGCCCGTCGCGGTAGCCCGAAGTCTCGTGTTTTCGAAGCCTGCCGCCGGCGGCGCCGGACGGTCGTCGCGGCGGTTGCGTGCGAACACCGGCCCGCGCGTCGTCGGGCGGGCCGGTGTCCACCTGAAACGAGGTGGCGGCGGTGGGCCGTGGGGACGGTCCGGGATCAGCCGCGCGTCTCGATCCAGACACTTTCGATCGTGTGCGGCGGGTAGCCGGTGATCGAGATGCCGCCCACCGGGGCCCACTCGCCCGCGGCCGGGATGCGGCCGACCTCGGGCAGGAAGTGGCGCACGACGATGTGGATGCGGTGCTCGCCGGTGCCGCTCGCGCAGTAGCTCTGCACGCTGCGCGGGCTGGCGTTGAACGAGATCGTGCAGTCGGTCGGGGCGGCCAGCGCGGCCGCTGGCGTGACGGCGACCAGGCCGGCGGTGGTCAGGACGGTGGCGATGAGCATCGGGCCGAGCTTGCGCATCTTCATGAATGCTCCAACGGGGCCGTGCCGACAATGAGCGAACGCGCCGCCCAAGAACTAGAAGGAAACCTTACTAAAAGAAAAAGCGAGCCGTCAATGGCTGGCGATGCGGGGCAGCAGCGCCTCGGTAAACCGCCACAACAGCGACGAGTCGTGCGTGTGGAACGCGGCACCCGTGTAGAACGTGCCGTTCCGTCCCTGCAGCCCGTACAGCCGGCGGTAGAAGCCACCCGCGACGTCGCCGGCGCCCACCACCAGCTCGAACGGGTTGTGCGCCTTGAAGATCTCCAGGCCCGCCAGCTCCACCGGGTACGAGCCGGCCGTGCGCAGCCGCCGGATGTCCGCCACGATCGCGTCCCGTACCGCGCGGTCGCTCACCGGCGCGGCGCTGCCGTACTTGACGCCCCACAGGTTGGGCACGCCGGTCACGGTGAGGCCGTACCAGCCGGGCAGGGGCGCGAGGTTGTACGGGGTGTCCGCGCCGACGTTCACGAGCGAGACGCCCGGCGGCATGCCCGACAGGCGGGCCACCGCGGTCCAGTAGTGGTGGTGGCGGAAGCGGCCGAAGATGCCCCGTTCGGTGGCGTCCAGGTCGAAACCGTCGAAAGTGGACAGCAGCGGCGGGGCGGTGACCAGCAGCTTGCGGCACTGGATCACCCGCTGGCCGTGCGGCGTGGCCACCCGCACCTGGATGCCGTGCGTGCCGCGGTGCACCTGCGTTACGCGCGCGCCGAGGAGCACGTCCGCGCCGAGGTGGGCGGTGATCTTCTCGTACAGCTCGCTGTTGTCGCGCCGCTCGGTGATCAGGAGCGAGCCGGTGAGCACACTGTTGATCACGCTGAGGCTCACGTTCTTGAGCACGTAGACCGCCGGGATGCGCAGGATGTCGCCCAGGCCCTGCGCGTACCCGTTGAGCAGCTGCAGTATCGACTCGAGCCCGTGCTTGACCGCGAACTCACCGAACGGCAGCAACAGGTCCGCCGGCACCGGATCGGGCAGCTCGAAGCCCGCGTCGAGGTACGGGTACCGCTGCAGCAGCGCGATGTAGGCGGGCAGCGCGGCCGGCGCCGGCGGCGTGTACCCCGGCACCACGAGACCGGTGCGGAAGTCGACGTAGTGGTTGGCCGTCCCGCCCTGGCCCGTGTACCGCACCAGCGGCACGTCGAAGCGGCCGAAGAACTCGCGGACCAGCGGGATGTCGTGGTAGATCAGCACGCCGATGTCGGTGCTGCCGCCGCTCAGCGGGTCGTGGTAGGTCTCGGTGTGGCCGCCCAGCCGCCCGGCCCGCTCCACCACCGCCACGCTGTGGCCGAGGTCGCGCAGGCGGACCGCCGCGTACGCGCCGCTCGCGCCACCACCGATCACACAGACGTCACGGCGGATCACGCCGGACGCCGCGGCGGCGGAGCCGGGGGCGAGCGCGGCAGCCGCCGCGGCCACGCCGGTACCGCCGAGAATTCGCAACGCATCCTTGCGGGTGACACCCATCAGGGGTTCCTCTCTACAGTGGACCGTTCGCGATCAAGATCCGGGACATGATATTTCCTCGCACTCGGCATGGGGATCAGCGTTAAGGTGGCGGCGTGGGTGATCTCCGGGTGCTCTTCATCGGCGGCAGCGGCATCATCAGCTCCGCGTCATCGCGTCTGGCCGTGGCGAGCGGCATCGACCTCTACGTCCTCAACCGCGGCACCACCACCCACCGCCCGCTCCCGCCCGAGGCCACGGTCCTCCGCGCGGACGTGCGCGACCCCGCCTCGGTGGCGGCCGCGCTCGGCGACCTCGACTTCGACGCGGTGGTCAACTGGGTGGCGTTCACGCCCGAGCACGTGCGGGCCGACCTCACCGCGTTCGCCGGCCGCACCCGACAGTACGTCTTCATCAGCTCGGCCTCGGCATACCAGACCCCGCCCGCGCGGGTGCCGGTCGTGGAGTCGACGCCGCTGCGCAACCCATTCTGGCTGTACTCCCGCAACAAGATCGCGTGTGAGGACCTGCTCGTCGCGGCGTACCGGGACAGCGGCTTCCCGGCCACGATCGTGCGCCCCTCGCACACGTACGACCGCACGCTCGTCCCCTTCGACGGCGGCTGGACGATCGTCGAGCGGATGCGGCAGGGCAAGCCGGTCGTCGTGCACGGCGACGGCACCTCACTGTGGACGCTCACCCATCACGAAGACTTCGCGCGCGGGTTCGTGCCGCTGCTCGGGCACCCGCGGGCGGTCGGCGAGGCCGTACACATCACCTCGGACGACGTGCTGACCTGGGACCAGATCGCGTACGAGCTGGCCGCCGCGGCGGGCGTCGAGCCGCGGATCGTGCACGTGCCCTCCGACGCGATCGCGGCCGAAGACCCGGACTGGGGCGCGGGCCTGCTCGGCGACAAGGCCCACTCGATGGTGTTCGACAACGCGAAGCTGCGCGGCCTTGTGCCGGGCTTCGTCGCGACGATCCCGTTCCACCAGGGCGCCCGCGAGATCGTGGCCTGGCACGACGAAGACCCGGCCCGCCGTCGGGTCGACCCCCGCTTCGACGCGGCGATGGACAAGCTCGCGGCTGCCTACGCACCGTGAACCCGCGGGAGTACGCGACGCTCGACGCGGTCGGCCTCCGCGCGCTGATCCGCTCGGGCGACGTGACCGCCGCGGAGGTCGAGGACGTGGCCCGTGAGGCCATCGACGAGGCGAACGCCGAGCTCAACGCGCTCACCCTCCCCCTCTTCGCGCCCGCGCTGGACCACGAGCCGGGCGGCCCGCTGGGCGGCGTGCCGTTTCTCGTCAAGGACAGCGGGCCGGTCGCCCGAGGCGTGCCGTTCACGCTGGGTAGCCGCGCGATCCGCGGCGCCACCGCGATGGTCGACCACGACCTCATGTCCCGCTTCCGCGCGGCCGGCCTGGTCACGCTCGGCCAGACCACCGCTCCCGAGCTTGGCCTCACGTTCGCCACCGAGTCCCTGCGCTACGGCGTCACCCGCAACCCCTGGGACCCGGCCCGCGGCGTCGGCGGCTCGAGCGGCGGCGCGGCCGCGCTGGTGGCGGCCGGCGCGGTGCCGCTGGCACACGGCAACGACGGCGGCGGCTCCATCCGCATCCCGGCCGCCTGCTGCGGCCTGGTCGGCCTCAAGCCCAGTCGCGGCCGCACGCCTTCCGGCCCGGCGGCGGGCGAGGTCGGCTTCGGCCTGATCGTCGAGTTCGCCCTCACCCGCACCGTCCGCGACGCCGCCCACCTGCTCGACGCGGTCAGCGCACCCGCGGTCGCCGACAAGTACTTCGCGCCGCCACCGCCCCGCCCGTTCGCCGAGGAGGTGGGCGCCGCCCCGGGCCGGCTGCGGGTGGCGCTGACGACGGCGGCCTGGTCCGGCACGCCGGTGGACCCGCAGGTCGCCGGCGTCGCCGAGACCGCCGCCAAGCTGCTGGAGCTGCTCGGCCACGAGGTCACGCAGGCGAGCCCGACCGTGGACCCCGACGCGCTTGTCGAGGCCGCGATGCTGGGCGTCTACGGCACCGGCGGCGCGATGCTGAGCGCACCCCGCCGCCCCGACACCGCGCTGCTGGAGGCCGTGTCCCGCCGCGTGATCGCCGAGACCGAGGCGGCGAGCGCGCTCGACCTCATCCGCGCGATCGACGCCCAGCACCGCGTCACCCGCCCGGTCGGCCTCTTCCTCAACCGGTACGACCTGCTGGTCACCCCCACGCTCGCCCAGCTGCCCGCACCGCACGGCACGCTCGACTACGACAACCCGGACTACACGGCCCGCTCGTGGCTGCGGCGCATCTTCGAGTACGGCCCGTTCACCGCCGCCTTCAACATCTCCGGCCACCCGGCGATCAGCCTCCCGATCGGCCAGAGCCGCGAGGGCCTGCCGATCGGCGTGCAGCTCGTGGCCGGCTACGGGCGCGAGGGCCTCCTCCTCCGCGTGGCCGCCCAGCTCGAGCAGGCGGCACCCTGGCACGGCCGGGTCCCCACACATTTCGTCGGCCGGTAGGTGTCGAAAAGCGGGAGCCGGCTTCTACGTCCCGGGTGAGAGAAGGCCCAAACACACGGGAGGAACCGATGAACACCCTGCTGACCGGGCTCGCGATGGGCGAGTCGCCGCGCTGGTACGACGGGTGGCTGTGGCTGTCCGACATGGGCGCCAACGAGGTCGTTCGCGTGGATCTCGACGGCAAGAGCGAAGTCGTCGTCTCCGTACCGGGAATGCCGATGGGTCTGGGCTGGCTGCCGGACGGGCGGTTCCTCGTCGTCTCGTCGCTGGATGGCAAGCTGCTGCGCCGCGAGCCGGACGGCTCGTGGGTGACCCACGCGGACCTTGCTCCCCTGTCGCCGTTTCCGTGGAGCGACATGGCCGTCGACGGGCGGGGCAACGCCTACGTCGGCAACATCGGGTTCGAGTTCGGCGTCGGTGAGCCGGCGCCCGGAATCGTCGCGCTCGTCACGCCGGACGGGCAGGTGCGCGAGGTGGCGGACGGGTTCGAGTTCGCCAACGGGATCGCGGTCACGCCGGACAACCGCACGCTGATCGTCGCCGAGTCGTACGGCAACCGGCTCACCGCGTTCGACATCCTGGACGGCGGCGGGCTCGCCAACCGGCGGGTGTGGGCGGACCTGCCCGGCGGCTTCCCGGACGGCATCTGCCTCGACGCCGACGGCGCGCTCTGGTACGCGGACGTGCCCGGCCAGCGCTGCGTGCGCCTGCGCGAGGGCGGCGAGGTGCTGCGGACCGTCACATTCGACCAGGGCGCGTTCGCCTGCATCCTGGGCGGGCCGGAAGGCACCACGCTCTTCGTCACCACCGCGCCGTGGCCGCCGCCGCAGGACGGCTCGCGCGCCGGTCGCGTGCTCACGGTCGAGGCGCCGGCACGCGCTGTCGGATACCCGTAAGAGCCGTCACACGCCCCGTCACACGGTCGGCCGGTCTCCTTGAGTCGAAAGATCACGCAGTGGAAAGATCACGCAAGGAGAACACCGTGACAAGCACAACCATCGACTTCGAGACGATCAAGAAGAACCAGCGGGCGGGCTGGGAGACCGGCGACTACCCGCGGGTCGGCAACACCCTGCAGATCATCGCCGAGCTGCTCGTGGAGGCGGCCGACGTGCGTGCCGGCCAGAAGGTGCTCGACGTCGCCTGCGGCCAGGGAAACGCCGCGATGGCCGCCGCCCGCCGCTTCGCCGATGCCACCGGCGTCGACTACGCGGCCAACCTGCTGGAGCAGGGCCGGGAGCGGGCGGCCGCCGAGCACCTGGACGTGATGTTCAAGGAGGGTGACGCCGAGGCCCTGCCGGTGCCGGACCGCGCGTTCGACCTGGTGGCGAGCACGGTCGGCGTGATGTTCGCGCCGGACCACCAGCGGGCGGCCGACGAGCTTGTCCGCGTCACCAAGCCGGGCGGCAAGATCGCGCTGGCCTGCTGGACGCCGACCGGCATGATCGGCGACCTCTTCAAGACCGTCGCGAAGTGGGCACCGCCGCCGGCCGGCGTCCGCCCGCCGACGCTGTGGGGTACGCCCGAGCACCTGGCCGCCCTCTTCGGCGACCGGGTGGAGTGGACCGCGCTGACCGGCCGGACCTACACGTTCCGGTACCACTCCCCCGAGCACTTCTCGCAGTGGTTCCGGGAGTTCTACGGCCCGATCACGCGGCTCGCCGGCACGCTGCCGGAGCAGGACCGGGAGCGGTTCGCGATCGACCTGGCCGAGGTGGCCGTCCGCTTCAACCGGGCCAACGACGGCACGGTCGCGGCGCCGGCCGATTACCTCGAATCCGTCGGCGTCGTGCGCGGATAATCCGGTCGTGTACATCGTCAGGTTGCTCGGACCGCCGTCCATCGACGTGGACGGCAGCCCGGCCCGCTCGCCGCGCGGCCGCAAGGCGTGGGCGCTCCTGAGCTACCTGCTGCTCGCCGAGCGCCCGCCCAGCCGGCGGCACCTGGCCGAGCTGCTTTTCGCCGACGCCGACGACCCGCTGGGGGCGCTGCGGTGGACACTCGCCGAGCTGCGGCGGTCGCTGGGGGCACCGCCGCGTTCGTGGGAGATCCGGTCTCCACCGCTCTCGATGGCGGGATCGCGGTGGACGTACACCTGCTGGCGGATCCGGACGGCGACCCGTCCCCGCTGCTCGACCTCGGCGGTGAGCTGCTCGAAGGGGTGAGCCTGCCGGCCTGCCTTGAGTTCGAGTCGTGGCTGCTGGTCGAGCGGCACCGGGTTTCCGCCGCGGTCGAGGCGCGGCTGCGCCAGGCGGCGGTCGCACTGCTGGCCGGCGGGGCGGCGGACGAGGCGGTCGGGTACGCGGCCCGGGCCGTTGCCCGCAACCCGCTCGAAGAGGGCAACCACGAGCTGCTGGTACGCAGCCTCGCCGTGGCCGGCGACCGGGCCGCGGCACTGCGGCAGATCGCGGTCGGTGAGGACCTGCTGCGCCGGGAGCTGGGACAGGAGGCGTCGGCGGCACTGCGTGAGGCCGCCGACGTGGGGCCGGAGTCGGCGATGGTCTCCCCGCTCAGGGGCCGGGCCGCCGCGCTCAGCCAGCTGGAGGCCGGCCGGGCGGCGATCGCCGCCGGTGCCGTGGACGCGGGGTTGCAGTGCCTGCGTCGCGCGGTCACCGAGGCGGCGCGGTCCGGCGACGCCGCGGTGCAAGGGCAGGCGCTGTGCGCGCTCGGGGTGCGCTTGTGCACGCGGTACGGGGGCGGGACAACGAAGGGGCCGTTGTCCTGGAAGAGGCCATCCAGCTGGCCGGCCGGGCCGGTGACCGCGCCACCGCGGTCACCGCGCACCGGCAGCTCGGCTTCGTGGAGGTGCAGGCGGGGCGGCGGCGTACCGGCGAGACCTGGCTGGCCCGCGCGGCCGCGCTCGCCGAGACCGACGCGGAGCTCGCCGCGATCCTCGGCGTACGGGGGATGAACGCCTCCGACCGCGGCGACTACCCCACCGCGCTCGCCCAGCTCGGCGAGTCGGCGGAGCGTGCGGCGAGCGCCGGCGACCAGCGGCAGCAGGCGTGGTCGCTGTCGGTGCTCGCCCGCGCCCATGTGCTGCGCGGTGAACGCAGCCAGGCGACCGCCGCGCTGGACCTGTCGCTGGCGCTGATCCACGAGCAGCGGTGGATGGCGTTCCTGCCCTGGCCGCAGGCGCTGCACGCCGAGCTGGACCTGGCCGCCGGCCACGCCGACGCCGCGGCCGACACGCTGGAACGGGCCTGGACGCTCGCCCTGCAGGTCGACGACCCGTGCTGGGAAGGCATGGCCGCACGCGGGCTCGGCCGGCTGCACGCCGCGCGCGGCGACCGGGCGGGCGCGGCGCAGTGGATGGGCGAGGCGCGGCGGCGCTGCTCCGCGGTGCCGGACCGCTACCAGTGGGTGCACGGTTACGTGCTGGACGCGGCCGCCGCCACCGCCATCGAGCACGGCGAACGCGAACGCGCCGAGGCCCTCGTCGGCTCGCTGTCATCGCTTGCCGCCCGGTGCGACCTGGGCGAGCTCGTCGTGCGCGCACACCTGCACCGGCACCGCCTCGGCGACCCGAACGCGCTCGGCTCCGCCCGCCTGCTCGCCGCCGGCATCGAAAACCCGGCGCTGGCGGAAATGTTGAGTGGCTAGCCTGCTCGCATGAGAGAGCCGCTGACCATCACCGTCGCGCAGCCGCACATCGTCTCGCACGACGTCGCCGCGAACGTGGCCACCCACGCCGCGGTGGTCCGGGCCGCGGGCACGCGCGTGGTGGTCTTTCCCGAGCTGTCCCTCACCGGGTACGAGCTTGAAGCCTCCACTGTGGACATCACCGATCCGCGGCTCGCCCCACTGGTCGAGGCGTGCGCCGCGTCGGGCACGCTGGCACTCGCCGGCGCCCCGGTAGACGGCCCGCACATCGCGATGCTGGCGGTGGACGGCCGCGGCGTGTCGGTGGCGTACCGGAAGATCAACCTGGCCGGCGCGGAGCCCGCCCGGTTCGTCCGCGGCGACAAGCCGGCCGCGATCGACATCGACGGGTGGCGCCTGGGCCTCGCGATCTGCAAGGACACCGGCGTGCCGCAGCACGCGGCGGACACGGCCGCGCTCGGCATCGACGCCTACGTGGCGGGCGTCGCCGAGGACGACGCGGGCGTGCTGGCCGAACGCGCGCACCGCGCGGCCACCACGCACGGCGTGTGGGTCGCGGTGGCCAGCTTCGCCGGCCCGACCGGCGGCGGCTTCGACACCACGGCCGGCCGGTCGTCCGTCGTGAGCCCGGCCGGCGAGGTGGTCGCCCAGGCCGGCACCGAGCCCGGCGACCTGGCCCGCGCGACGCTCACCTGAGGCGCCGTCGGGGTTGGCCTCGCACCGGACATTGCGGTCTGATGGGGAGATGGACGAGGTCTCCATACGGCTGCGGCCGGTGGCCGAGGAAGACCTGGTGATGTTCCAGCGGTTTGCGACCGAGCCGGGGCTGATCGGTCTGGACTGGACGGGCTTCAAGGATCCGCAGGCGCCGGTGCGGCGTTTCGCGGTCGACGGCTTCCTCGGCGCGGAGAGCAGCCGGCTCATGGTCGAGGTGGAGCGGGAGCGGGTCGCGGCCGGGTTCGTGAGCTGGGCGCTGCGCGACTTCGGCGGCCCGACGAAGCACTGGGAGATCGGCATCGCCCTGCTGCCCGAGTGGCGGGGGCGCGGGATCGGCTGGCGGGCGCAGGCGATGCTGTGCGACTACCTGTTCACGCACACGCCGGTCCAGCGGATCCAGGCCGGCACCCACCCGGAAAACATCGCGGAGCAGAAATCGCTGGTGAAGGCGGGCTTCGCGCTGGAGGGCGTGGTACGCGCCTGCGAGTTCCGGGACGGCCGCTGGTGCGACGGATACCTCTACAGCCGCGTGCGGGACGACCCGTCGCCACTGCGGTCGTGAGCGCGCCCCGCCGCGAACTCGCGGCGCAGGCGAGCCAGCGCCTCCTCCAACTCGCCCCGGACCTCCGCGGTCGTGAGCGCGCCCCGCCGCGGACCCCGAGCGCTGGCCTAGCGGCCGGCGAACTCGCGGCGCAGGCGGGCCAGCGCCTCCTCCAACTCGGCCCGGACGTCCGCGGTCGAGCCGACCGCCGGGTCGAGCGCGACGAGCCACAGGACCTCGTCCGTTGCGGGGGCCCGGCGGGCGGCGATCCGGGCCGGGCGGCCGGCGATCTCGACGCGGGTGGCGATCAGCGTCGTCCAGGCGATCCGCTCGCGGGCGAGCGCGAGCAGGCGGGTCGCCCGCGCGACGTCGATGATCGTGCGTGGCGGCAGGCCGGGTGCCCAGGCGGTCAGGACGAGGCCGCGCTCGTGGCGGTCGGCGCGGGCGATCCGCTCCCACCCGAGGCGCGTCCACTCCCCCGCACCGCCGGCCGGGCTCGTGCCGCCCACCCGCAGAACGCCGTCCGGGAACGGGGCGCCGGCCACGGTGGCGAGGGCGCGGTCCGGGCCGCGCGTGTCGCCGACCGGGCCGTCGTCGACAGCGGCGCCGCAGTAGAGAGCGCGGTCCGTGGCGATCACACCGCCACGGTCGAACAGCACGCGCTCGCCGCGCGCCAGAAGTGGGCCGGGTGGGGCCGGGATGGCGCGGGCACCTGCCGCGCGTCGGCGCGGCCGGACCGCCGGCCACCCCGGCAGCCAGGGCGTGGTGGTGGCCATGGCTCACCGTAACATTGATAAACCTAAATGTATATATCGATCTACCCACTACTCCTATCGAGTCAGTAGAGTAATTGCATGACGGTCACCGACGAGCTGCTCGCCAACGCCGAGCGCTACGCACAGTCCTTCGACAAGGGCGACCTGCCACTCCCACCTGCCCGCGGCGTCGCGGTGCTGGCGTGCATGGACGCGCGTCTCAACCCGTACGGCCTGCTCGGGCTCACCGAGGGCGACGCGCACGTCATCCGCAACGCGGGCGGCGTGGTCACCGCCGACGAGCGCCGCAGCCTCGCGATCAGCCAGCGCCTGCTCGGCACCACCGAGATCATCCTGATCCACCACACCGACTGCGGGATGCTCACGTTCACCGACGACGGCTTCAAAGCCTCGATCGAAGCCGAGACCGGGCTCAAGCCGGACTGGTCGGCGGAGGCGTTCGGCGACCTGGAGGAGGACGTGCGGCAGTCGATCCGCCGCATCCAGGCCGACCCGTTCATCCCGCACAAGGACAAGGTGCGCGGGTTCGTGTACGACGTGCGGACGGGCAAGCTCACCGAGGTGCTCGCTTCGTAACATGACATGGTGCTGCCAGCACACATATCTGTTAGCCTCCGAACATGGCTCTGCAATCGCTCTCGCTGCAGCTCTACAGCGTCCGCCATGCCCTCGACGATGATCTCCCGGGCACGCTCGCCCGCGTGGCCGAGATCGGCTACCGGCAGGTCGAGGCCTCGCACAAGCTCTACGCGCGCGGGCCGGAGCTGGCCCGGGCGGTGCGCGAGCACGGGTTCGGCGTGCCGACCTTCACGTCGCCGCTCGTCGCGCTGCCCGGGCGCGAGGTGCCGGACGTCGAGGAGGTGTTCGCCGCCGCACGCGAGCTGGGCGCCACCGCCGTGATCGACACGTACATCCCGGAGGAGCACTGGACCTCCCGCGCGGACGTCGCGACGATCGCCGCCGGCCTCAACGCGGCCGCCGAGCACGGGCTGCGCGTGGGGTACCACAACCACTGGTGGGAGCTGGAGCGGCGGTTCGACGGGCGTACCGCGCTGGAGGTCCTCGCCGACGACCTGCGCCCCGAGGTCGTGCTGGAGATCGACGTGTACTGGGTCGCAGTCGGCGGCGAGGACGTGCTCGCGCTGCTCGACCGCCTCGGCGACCGGGTGCGCTTCCTGCACCTCAAGGACGGTCCGATCAGCCGCGACAACACCCAGCAGCTCCCCGCCGGCCGCGGCAAGCTGCCGATCGACGAGATCATCGCCACCACGCCTCAGGTGGAGGCGGGCGCGGTCGAGTTCGACGAGTACGCCGGCGACATCTTCGAGGGCATCGCGGCCAGCTTCGACTACCTGCGCCCGAGGACCGCGGCATGAGCGGACCCACGGGCGTCGGCGTCATCGGCGCCGGGCGGATCAGCGGCCAGTACCTCGACAACCTCACCAGCTTTCCCGACCTCGAGGTGCGCATCATCGCCGACCTTTTCGAGGACAAGGCGGCCGAGCAGGCCAAGGCGTACGGCGTGGCCGAATGGGGCCCGCCCGAGCGCGCACTCGCCCACCCCGACGTCGACATCATCGTCAACCTGACGATCCCGGCCGCCCACGCCGAGGTGTCGCTCGCCGCCATGCGGGCCGGCAAGCACGTGTGGTCGGAGAAGCCGCTCGCGCTGGACCGCGCGAGCGGCCGCGAGCTGCTGGAGACCGCGGCGGCGACCGGCCGGCGGATCGGGTGCGCGCCGGACACGTTCCTCGGGGCTGGCCTGCAGACCGCGCGGCGCATCATCGACCGCGGCGACATCGGGCAGCCGCTGACCGGCCTCACCCTCTTTGAGGTCCCCGGCCCGGTCGACGACCACCCCAACCTCGAGGTGCTGCTGTCCCGCGGCGCCGGCCCGCTGTGGGACATGGGCCCGTACTACCTGACCGCGCTCACCCAGTCCCTCGGCTCGTTCCGCTCGGTGGTGGCGCTGGGCCGCACCGCCCGCCCGGTCCGCACCCTGCTGACCGGCGCCAGGACCGGCGAGCAGATCACCGCGGCGGTGCCGACGCACGTGACGTTCCTGGCCGAGTTCGTCGAGGGCGGCGCGTCGACGAGCGTGCTGAGCTGGGACTCGCCGCACCGCCGGGTGGGGCACGTGGAGATCGTGGGCACCGAGGGCACGCTGACCATCCCCGACCCCAACCACTTCGACGGCGACCTCACGATCCGCCGCAAGAGCGACAGCGAACCCACGCTTGTCCCGGCCACGGGCCCGATCGCCGGCCGAGGCCTGGGCACCCTCGACATCGCCCGCGCGGCCCGCGCCGGCGTGCCGCACAGGGCGTCGGGCGAGCTCGCCTACCACGTACTCGACACGATGGCCGCGATCACCGAGTCCATCGAGCGCGGTGCCCCGGTCGCGGTGCGCAGCCGCGCCCCCAGGACCGAGCCGATCCCCGAGGACTACGACCCGTACGCCCGCACGATCTAGAGACCAAAACCAGACGCGAGCTACCGCGACGCCCGTCGTGGTCCGGACCGTTGCTCCCGCGGCCTCACCCTCCGCGGGCGTGCTTCTGCAGATCTTTCGAGGCGGGAGTGCGCGAGTCCGCCCGCGGTTTGGCACCGTCGTCGCGGTCAGTGACTGCCGATCAGGTGGAGGCGGTGTGAGCTTCCAGATCTTGGTGAGTTAGCGCGCCATTTCGACGCTAACTTGCCAAGATCTACCGGATCGGGCTCCTGGGCGACCGCGGAGGGTGAGGCGGTGACTCCAGACGACGAAACTCCGAATGTCGAGGCGCACCAACCCACCAAGATCTCGATTGCGGTGCCGCTTGACGGACGCGATGAGGACAAGGCCAGCGCGGTAGACGGCGGCGGCTCTGTGGTGGGCTTGTCGCGCGGACCTGGCAGCGGAGGTCGGAGCACTCGGCGAGCGCCAGCGAGCCGCCGACCGCAGCGGTGCCCGCGGGAGCATGCGGTCCACAGCTGACGCGGACGCGGGCAAATATTCCTCTGGCGATCAGGGCTGCTGGGTGTGCAGGGACTCGATGATACCGATCGCCACGAGGGCGTCGCGCGGGTCGACCGGCAGCGGGCCCCCGCCGCGCAACGAGGCCGCGAGCTGGGCGTAGAACTCGCGGTACGCGCCGCGCTCGGTCGGGAGCGGCGTGGCGTCGGCGTCGCGGCCGAGCTTGCCCCACGCGTCTTCGGGCTCCACGCCGAAGGCCTCGTCCAGTGGGGACATTCCGCCGGCCAGCTGGGGCTCCTGGGGGTCCAGGCCCCACTTCGTGTACGCGGCGGTCGAGCCCAGCACCCGGAAGCGGAAGCCGCGCTGGGCGACCATGCTGCTCATCGCCAGGTGGGAGCGTACGCCGGAGGTGTGGGTGAGCGCGATGAAGCTGTCGTCGTCGTTGACAGCGCCGGGGCGGTGGCGGTCGAGCTCGCCGTAGTACGAGGCGACCGGGCCGAAGAGCTGGACGGCCTGGTCGATGAGGTGGGCGCCCAGGTCGTACGCCACGCCGCCGCCGTCGACGCCGGGCGTCTCCTGCTTCCACTGTGGACGGGGGCGGGTGCTGTTCCACTCGAAGCGTGACTCGAAGCGCCACACGTCGCCGAGCGCGCCCTGCGACAGCAGCTTGCGCACGGTGAGGAAGTCGCCGTCCCAGCGCCGGTTCTGGAAGACGGTGAGCGGCACGCCCCGCAGCGATGCCAGCTCGATGAGCTCGGCCGCCTCCAGGCTCCTGACCGCGAGCGGCTTGTCGACCACGGTGGCGAGGCCGCACTCGACCGTGCGGGTCGCGACGGCCGCGTGGTCCGGCGTCGGCGCGCCCACCACGACGAGGTCGATGTCGTCGGCGGCGAGCAGGTCGTCCACTGTGGAGAATATCCGCGCCTGTGGATAGAGGGTGGCGGCGGCGGAGGAGCGGTCGGGGTTGGCGGTCACGATGCCGGCCAGCTCGTAGGCCGGGTCGGCGCTGATCAGCGGCGCGTGGAAGACGCGCCCGGCCAGCCCGTACCCGATGATCGCCGCTCGAATCCGGTCACTCACCGAACCAACTCCCCTACCAGCTTGCCGACCTCGCCGCCCACGACGGCGCCGGTGCGGCCCGCGAAGGCCGCCAGGATGCGCTGGCAGTCCAGGACGTCGGCGCGGCCGGCGGCGAGGCCGGACCGCGGCGGTGTGCCCTCACGGACCATGGCGTGGAACGCCTCCAGCTGCGTCTCGAACGCCTCCGTCGTGCTGCGGCGGACCACCCGCCGCTCGGCGTCGCCGTCCAGCGTAGTCACGGTCAGCTCCGTCGGCGCGTGCAACAGGTAAGGCGAGGGGAAGACGAGCTCGACCGTGCCGGCGCCATGCACCACGCGCACCGTCTCGCGGTACGCGGGGAAGTCGGGCAGGTAGTGCCAGGCCAGGCTGAACCTCCCACCGCCGGCCAGCGTGCCCACCGCCGAGATCGAGGGCGGGTGCTCGCCGAACGACTTGCGGTCGCGTCCCACGTCGCGGACGGCGTGGCGGGACGACTGGCGCCAGATGTCCACGTACTCGATCGTGGCGGGCGGCGCGCCGAAGCTCCGCATGATCGACAGGTCGTGCGCGAGGCTGCTGACAAGCGCACCGCGGTACGCCCGCCACGTGCCCTCGTCCGCCTCGCCCACGGCCGCGCGCCACAGCTCGGCGTCTTCGGCGGCGCCGGCCGGGTTGGCGACCGGCGCGCTCGGCCCCACCACGCGGGCCAGCGCGAGCTGGGAGGCGCCGGTCGGGTGCAGCACCGACGCCTCGATGCTGCGGATGTCGTCGACGTCGGCCAGGATGCGGGCCGCCTCGATCACCGCCGGGTCGTACTGCTTCATGTAGCCCAGCAGGATCGCCGGCACGCCCAGGTGGGGCTCGGCCGCGATGATGCGGTCGACCTCCGCGGTGGTGTAGGCCAGCGGCTTTTCGCAGAAGACCGGCAGCCGCCGCTCGAAACCCGCCAAAACCTGCGCGGTGTGCGACCCGCGGGCGAGCACCATCAGCGCGTCCAGGCCACCGTGGTCCAGCATTTCATCGAGTACGTGAAATCGCCGCGACCGGGGCACTCCGACACGGCTGCCGAGCACCTCGGTCACCTCGGGTGACAGGTCGCAGATCGACGCGATCGTGAAGAGGTCGGGTCGCTTGGCCAGCAGCGGCAGGTGCACCGCCTGGGCGACCGCACCGAGGCCGACGATACCGAGCCGGAGGGGGTTCACCGCGCCGCCCACGGCATGCGCAGCGCCGACTTCACGTGCTGGCCACGCTGCATGGCGGAGAACGCCTCTTCCCACTCCTCGATCGGGTACACCCCGCCGAGCACCCGCTCGGGGTGGAGGCGCCCGTCGGCGAAGAGGCGGAGCACGTTTTCCCAGGTGCGCCAGGTGTGCGAGTAGCAGCCGTACAGCGTGGCCGCCTTCTTCACCAGCGGGTCGATGGTGAAGCCGAGCGGCTGCGGCCCCCACCCGACCTTGGCGATCGCGCCGCCCGGGCGGACCATCCGCATGCCCTGCTCCAGCGCGACGCTCACGCCGGTCGCGTCCACCACGAGGTCGGCGCCGAGCCCGTCGTGCAGCGAGGCGACCAGCGCGACAGGGTCTTCGCGGGTGATGTCGAGGACGTGGTCGGCGCCGAGCGCCTTGGCCTTGTCGAGCCGCTCCGCGTCGATGTCGGTGCCGAGCACCACTGTGGTGCCGGCGCCGCGCAGGATCGCGACCTCCAGCGCGAGCACCCCGATCGCGCCCGCGCCCTGGATGACGACGAGGTCGCCGGGGTTGATCTCGGCGCGCTCGACCACCGCGTTGTACGCCACCGCGTACGGCTCGGTCATCGCCGCCGCGCCGAAGCTCACGCTCTCCGGAATGCGGTGCAGCACGCGCGGCTCGGCCACCATGTACTCGGCCATCGCCCCGTCCCGCTTCAGCCCGTACCCCTCGCGCCAGGGGCACAGGTTGTACCGGCCGGAGCGGCACAGCGCGCACACGCCGCAGATCGAGGCGGCGGTCTCGCACACCACGCGGTCGCCGGCGGCCCAGCCGGTCACGCCGTCGCCCACGGCCGCGATCACGCCGGCCGACTCGTGTCCGAGCGTCACCGGGAGTACGCCCACCGAGCTCTTGCTCTGCGTGTTGTGCCACATGTGGATGTCAGAGCCGCACACGCCCACCGTGTGCACCCGGACCAGCACGGTGCCCGGGCCTGCGACCGGCTCGGGCAGGTCACGCACCTCCAAGGCACCGTCGGCGGCCGCGTACTTGACCAACGCCTTCATGGGCACAGCCTTCCAGAATGCTCGACTCGGCCCAACAATAGTTCAGAATCGACTCAAAGTCTGTACGCTTCCTCTCATCTTTTGGTGTTAGGGTCTCACCTCATGAGGATCGCGGCCTTCCCCAAGGGCGACCTGCACGAGATGGTGGTCCGCCGCACCAAGCCGGTCTTCGAGTGGATCGAGGAGGCGCGCACGCTCGGCGTCGACGGGCTGGAGCTGCACACCGGCTTCCTGTGGGACAGCGGCGGGGCGTACCTGGACCGGGTCGGCGAGGCGATCACCGACGCCGGCTTCGCGATGCCGATGATGTGCGCCTCCCCCGACTTCACACACCCGGACCGGGACGAGCGGGCCCGCGAGGTGGAGCGGCACGCCTCACACATGCGGGCGACCGCGCGGCTGGGCGGGCCGGGCGCGGTGTGCCGGGTGCTGAGCGGCCAGGCACATCCGGAGGTCGCGCTGGAGCAGGGCCTCGACTGGGCCGCCGAGGCGATCACCTCACTGCTCCCGCTCGCCGCCGAGCTGGGCATCCGGCTCGCGATCGAAAACCACTACAAGGCGACCGGCTGGGCGTACGTGGAGTTCGCACAGGCGCCCGACGTCTTCCGCGCGCTGCTCGCCCGGATCCCCGACCGCGAGCACTTCGGCGTGCAGTTCGACCCGTCCAACGCGCTGGTGGCCGGCGCCGACCCGCCCGACTTCCTGCGCAGCGTGGTCGACCGCGTGATCACCATGCAGGCGTCCGACCGCTACCGGGAGCCCGCGCCGCCGGGGCTGGCGGGATCCGGTCCGAGGAGCGCAGCGACGAGGCCGGATGGCGCCGGCCGCCCGGGGGCCTCAGCGAGCGAAGCGAGCGCGGCAAGCTCAGCGCCGGCCGACTACGCCTCGCTCAAGCACGGCGTGATCGGGCAGGGGCTCAACGACTACGACAAGATCTTCTCGATCCTCGTCGACGCCGGGTACGACGGCTGGATCAGCATCGAAGACGGCGTCAACGGCCTGGACGAGCTGGCCGCCTCGGCCGCGTTCCTGCGCGAGGCGCGGGACCGCTGGTTCGGCGGCTCGACCGAGGTCCGGGTGCGGGCTCTGGAGGCTTACCGATGACCACGTCCATCCGGGGGCTCAAGCGCTCCGATCTCACCCATGGGATCGTGCAGGTCTCCCTCGACCTCAAGACGCTCGACGACGCGCTGCGGATGGCCGCCATCGCTGTCGAGGCCGGCGCCGACTGGCTGGAGATCGGCACGCCGCTCGTGCTCGCCGAGGGCACGCGGGCGGTGCGTGCGCTGCGCAAGGAGTACCCCGACCACCCGCTCGTCGCCGACCTCAAGATCATGGACGGCGGCTACGGCGAGGCGGCCATGTACGCCGAGGCCGGCGCGGACGCCGTCGTGGTGATGGGCCGCGCGCACGACGCCACCGTGCAGCGGGTCTGCGAGGCCGGCGAGGCGTACGGCCTGCTGGTCATGGGCGACGACATGGCCGCACCCGACCGCGTCGCCGAGGCGCGCCGCCTGGAGGAGCTGGGCGTCGGCATGGTGCTGCACCACATCGGCCACGACCACCGCAACATGCACCGCGAGCTCAAGCTCTCCCCGCTCACCGACCTGCCCGGCATCGTGGCCGCGACCACCCTGCCCGTACAGGCCGTCGGTGGCCTCTCCATCGAGCAGGCGGTCGGCTGCCCGCGGATCGGCGCCGGTGTGGTGGTGTTCGGCGCACCGCTGGCGATCGACGACGAGACCTCGTTCACGATCCCGGAGGGCGACCTCCCGCGGATCCTGGGCGACGCGATAGCCCGCGTACACGAGACTCCCGTCTCATGACCCGCCCCGTCACCCTCTTCACCGCCCAATGGGCCGACCTGCCGTTCGAGGAGGTGTGCGAGCTGGCGGCCGGCTGGGGCTTCGACGGCCTGGAGATCGCCTGCAAGTCACAGCACCTCGACGTCGACCGGGCGCTGTCCGACGAGGCGTACCTGCGCGGCCGCAAGGAGATCCTCGACCGCCACGGCCTCGGCGTGTGGGCGCTGTCCAACCACGCGCAGGGCCAGCTCGTCTGCGACGACCCGCTGGACTTCCGCCACCAGAACATCGCCGGCTCCCGCACCTGGGGCGACGGCGACGCCGAGGGTGTGCGCGCCCGCGCGTCCGAGCAGGTCAAGAAGACCGCGATCCTGGCCCGCAAGCTGGGCGCCGGCGTGGTCACCGGCTTCACCGGCTCCAAGATCTGGCGGTACGTCGCCATGTACCCGCCGGTCCCCGAAGAGGTCATCGACGACGGCTACGCCGACTTCGCCCGCCGGTGGAACCCCATCATGGACGTCTTCGACAGCGAGGGCGTGCGCTTCGCGCTGGAGGTGCACCCCAGCGAGATCGCGTACGACTACTGGACGACCGCGCGCACACTTGCGGCGATCGACCGCCGCGCCGCGTTCGGCCTGAACTGGGACCCCAGCCACATGATGTGGCAGGACGTCGACCCGGCCAACTTCATCGTCGACTTCGCCGACCGCATCTACCATGTCGACTGCAAGGACACGAGAATCCGCGCCAAGGACGGCCGCGCCGGCCGCCTGGGCTCGCACCTCCCGTGGGGCAGCCCCCGGCGCGGCTGGGACTTCGTCTCGGCCGGCCAGGGCGACGTCCCTTTCGAGGACGCGTTCCGCGCCCTCGCCGCGATCGGCTACGAGGGCCCGATCTCGATCGAGTGGGAGGACGCCCGCATGAGCCGCCTGGACGGCGCCCCGAGGGCCTTGTCCTTCGTGCGGTCGCTGCTGTGGGACCCGCCGCACGCCCGCTTCGACACCGCCTTCACCCAGGACTAGGCGTCAAGATCCCAGCACCATCCCTGATTTTGTTTCCTCGCACCGCCTCTGAGGCAGCCGCATCCCGCTCGGATGAGTCGCTGGTGGGCTTGGCGCGCGGACCCGGCAGCGGAGGCCGGGGTTTCGGCGAGCGCCGAGCGAGCCGCCGGCCGCAGCGGTGCCCGCGGGAGCATGCGGTCCGCAGGTGACGCGGGCCGGGGAACGTCTGCCTGAGCGAGGACGGCCGGGGCGTCGGCGCGGTCCGCAGGTGGCGCGGGCCGGGGCCCGTGTGCTTGAGGAAGGACGGCGGGGCGTCAGCTGGGGCCGAGGTGGGCGACCACGGCGGCGGCCACCTCGGCGGTTGTGGCCGTGCCGCCGATGTCGCGGGTGCGCGTGCCGGAAGCGAGTGCCGCCTCGAAGGCGGTGATGAGCTGGGCGGCCGCGGCGGCGTGGCCGAGCGCGTCCAGCATCATGGCGCCGCTCCAGATCTGGCCGATCGGGTTGGCTATGCCCTGGCCGGCGATGTCCGGAGCGGAGCCGTGCACCGGCTCGAACATCGACGGGTGCTCGCCCGGCGGGTTGAGGTTGGCGCTCGGCGCGCAGCCTATCGAGCCCGCCACCGCGCCGGCCAGGTCGGAGAGGATGTCGCCGAAGAGGTTGGAGGCGACGATCACGTCGTACCGCTCGGGGTGCAGCACCAGGCTGGCGGCCAGCGCGTCGACGAGCTCCTGGCGCGCGGTCACGTCGGGAAAGTCGGCGAGCACGTCGCGCACCACCTCGTCCCAGAAGGGCATGGTGTGCACGATGCCGTTGCTCTTGGTGGCCGAGGTGAGGTGGCCGCGGCGGCCGGCGGCGAGGGCCGCCGCGTAGCGGGCGACGCGTTCGACGCCGCGGCGGGTGAAGACCGACTCCTGGATGGCGATCTCGTCGGCGGAGCCCTGGTAGACGCGGCCGCCGACCTCGGAGTACTCGCCCTCGTTGTTTTCCCGCACGATCACCAGGTCGATGGGGTCGCGGGAGAAGACCGGCGAGGGTACGCCCGGGAGGGTGCGGACCGGGCGGAGGTTGATGTACTGGGCGAACGCGCGGCGGATCGGGATGAGCAGGCCCCACAGCGTGTGTACGTCGGGGATGTCCGGGACGCCGACCGCCCCGAGGAAGATGGCGTCGTGGCCGGCGAGGATGTCGAGGCCGTCGACGGGCATCATGCGCCCGTGCGCGCGGTAGTGGTCGGAGCCCCAGTCGAGGTGGTGCCAGTCGAACGCGATGTCGTGCCGCTCGGCCACCGCGTCCAGGCATCGCACGGCGGCCGGTACGACCTCCTGGCCGATGCCGTCGCCGGCGATGACCGCGATCCGGTGCCGTGCCGTCACGAGGCCGCCGCCACCGACGGTGCCTCCTTGGTGGACACCGTGATCACTTCTACGTCCTGTGCTTCGAGCATGCGCTGGTGTTCCTCGGTGATGCCGTCGTCGATGACGATCGTGCCGATCGCCGCCCACCCGCAGATCTTCACCATCGCCGAGGTGGAGAACTTGGACGAGTCGGCGAGCAGCACCACCTGGTCGGCGACCTCGATCAGCGCCCGCTTGGTGATCGCGTCGAACCCGTTGCCGCAGAAGGCGCCGCGGTCGCCGATGCCGCTCGCGGCCAGGAAGAGCGTCTCCACCTGGAGGTTGGAGATCGCGGCCAGCGTGGACGGCCCGTCGAACGAGAGCGACTCCGCGTGCAGCAGCCCGCCCAGGCACATCACCTCGGTGCCGGAGTTGCCGATCAGGCTGGAGACGACCGGAAACGAGTGGGTCACCACGGTCAGCCCGCGGTCGTTCGGCAGCAGCTCGGCGACCTGGTGGCCGGTGGTACCGGCGTCGATCGCGATGACCGAGCCCGGGTTGACCATCTCGATCGCCCGGCGCGCGATGGCCTGCTTGGCCTCGGCCATCTTCATGTCGCGCAGCCGGTAGTCGCTGCCCTCCATCTCCTGCCGGGACAGCGAGCCGACCCCGCCGCGGAACCCGCGCACCTTGCCCTGCTCGACGAGGCGCAGCACGTCCCGGCGGATGGTCATCTCGGAGACGTCGAACGCCTTGGACAGCTCGGTGATCGTGCAGTAGCCGTGTTCCGCGATGAACTGCACGAGCCGTTCGCGCCGCTCGGGCGCGGAGGTGTACCGGAAGCTCTCTTCCACTGTGCTCATCGCCTGCACTCCCCAGTTTCGCTGTCATTCACCCGTGACACTACGATCCCCGCACCTCCGCCACGATCGCGCTCAAGGCGCGCAGCCGCTCGACCGATCGACCGGCCAGCGCCCCGTCGGTGTCCGGGTCGGCCACCGTGTCGGCCCAGACCGCGCGGCCGGCGAGAAAGCCGCTCGCCCCGCCGTGGCACGCCTCGCGCAGCGCGCCTGCGAAGTCGGGCTGCGCGACGCCGTTCGAGAGCACCACCCAGGGCACCGGCACGATATCGGTCATCCGCTCGGCGTGCTCCCGCACCTGGGAAACGTCACCCGGCGAGTAGCCCGGCACCTCGGCCTTGTAGATCAGGCCGCCCAGCGGGGCGATCTCGCGCGCCGCGTCGAGGATCGCCTCGTGCCGCTGCGCCTGGCTGGCCCACGCCTCGCCGTCGGCCGGGCGGGCGATCGCCTCGACGAGGCTCGCGACGCCCGCCTCGCGGGCCAGGGTCACGAACGCGCCCACCAGCTCGGCCCGCTCACGCTCGCGGCCGTCCGCGCGCCAGACGACCAGCAGCTTCAGCGCGTTCGCACCGACCTGCTTGACGAACTCGGGGGTGATCGAGGCGTCCAGGTGCGTGTCCACGACCGCCTCGCCCGGCGGCTGCACGAGGTCGTCGGCGGCGAGGATGAAGCCGCACGCCGGGCTGAGCGTGTCGGGCCGGCTGTCGGTGACCGCGTACGGCCGGTCGAGCAGCACCGCCGAGGCGAACGGCGACAGCACGCGCGCCGCCGTCGCCTTGAAGCGGCGCAGGGCGTCGTCACCCGCCTCCGCGCCGTCCACCAGCGGAAACATCCGGCGCAGCGACTCGCGCTGGTCGAGCGCGAGCATGGCGAACCCGCCCTCGGCCGCACGCAGCGGGTCGAGCAGCTCGCCCGCCGCGGGATTGGCGATCACTTGGTTACTCGTCATGTCTCCACCTTGGACAGGAAGCGCTCGGTCTCGTCCGCGTCCGGGATGCCGGTGCGGCCGTCGAGGGCGCGGCAGGACAGCGCCGCCACCGCGTTGGCCCGCCACGCCGCCTCCAGCAGCGAACGCCCCTGGACCAGGCCGGCCAGCAGCGCGCCGTGGAAGACGTCGCCGGCGCCCATCGTGGACACCAGGGACGGTGCGGCGACCGGCGGCACGTGCCGCGCCTCGCCGTCCACGAGGACGTAGCAGCCGTCGGCGCCGGCGGTGGCCACGACCTGGCGGGCGCCGGCCGCGCGCATGCTGTCCGCGAGGGTCGGTGCGGGGAACGCCGCGGTGAGTGCCTCGACCGACGGGGCGTAGAGGTCGAGGCCGGACGCGACAAGGCCCGGGACGGGGTTGCCGCCGTCGAGGCTCCGCCGCGCGCCGGTGTGGCCGCGGACGGCCGGGTACCCGGCCTGGTCGGCGTGCAGCCACGGCGCCGCACCCGGCGGCACGTCGACCGGCGCGGACGGGGTCGTGACGATCATGCGGGTGCCCTGCTCCCGGGACACCACGATCATGCTTCGCGCGGTGGGTACGCCGGGACGGGTGGCAAGCCAGGTCGTGTCCACACCGGCCTGCTCGAGGAGAGCCCGGCTGAGCGCGCCTTCCGCGTCGTCGCCCACTACGCCGCAGAAACCAACGGGCACGCCCAGCCGGGCCAGGGTGACCGCCGCGGTCGCCGCCGGACCGCCGCCAGCCACCGTGAACGGCTCGGCGACGACCCGGCCGTCCGGGCCCGGTGCCCGGTCGACCACGGCGATCGTGTCGACGGTGACGGCGCCGACGCAGATGACCTCGGGAGACATCTACTTCACCGCGCCCGCCGTCAGGCCGGCGACCAGGTACCGCTGGAGGATGAGGAAGCCGGCGACGATCGGCACGCTCACCACGAGGGCGGCGGCCATGACCTGGTTCCAGTACACGTTCGTCTCGGTGGCGTAGTTCTGCAGGCCGATCGAGAGCGTGCGGGAGTCGCTGTTTGTCAGCTGCGAGGCGAAGAGGATCTCGCCCCACGCGGTCATGAACGCGTACACCGCGACGGCGATGATGCCGGGCCGCGCGCTCGGCAGGATGATCCGGAAGAGCGCGCCGAGCGCCGACGCGCCGTCGACCTGCGCGGACTCGTCGAGGTCGCGCGGGATGCCGTTGAGGTAGCTGGCCAGCATCCAGATCGAGAACGGCAGCGTGAAGGTCAGATAGGTGACGATCAGGCCGAGCCGGGTCTGGTACAGGAACGTGAAGCCCAGCGTCTTGTCGATGTTGACGAAGACGAGGAAGAGCGGTAGCAGGAAGAGCACGCCGGGAAACATCTGCGTGGACAGCACCACGCCGGAGAACGCGCCGCGCCCGCGGAAGCGGTAGCGGGAGATCGCGTACGACGCGAAGACCGCGATGATCACGCTGAAGACGGTGGCCGCGGTGGTCACGATGAGGCTGTTCACGAAGTACTGCGCGAGCGGCACCGTGGACCAGATGTCGACGAACGGCCGCAGCGTGAGGTTGGACGGCCACCACTCGAACGCGCCCTGCACGTCCTGCAGCGGCTTGAGCGCCGAGGTGACCATCACGTAGAGCGGCATCAGCGTGAACAGGCCGAGCGGGATCAGCACCACCCAGCGGAAGATCCGGAAAGACAGCTGCTCACGCATCGCGGTTCACCCTCCGGTTCCACAGCGCCCACAGCCCGGCCACCAGGATCAGGAAGAGCATCAGCAGGACCGACATGGCCGAGCCGAGGCCGAAGTTCCAGGTGATGAACGAGCTGTTGTAGATGTGCACGGTCAGCAGGTCGGCCGACTCGGGCGGGGTCGGTCCGAAGAGGACGAACGGGGTGTTGAACTCCCGGAACGTCCAGAGGAACAGCAGCAGCACGAGCACCGCGTTGATCGGCCGCATCATGCCGAGCGTGATGTGCCGTACCTGCTGCCAGGTGTCGGCGCCGTCGATGGCCGCCGCCTCGTAGACGTCGTCGGGATGACCTGCATGCCCGCCATGATCATGAGGAACGCGAACGGCCACTGCTGCCAGATCGAGACGATGACCACCGAGACGAACGCGTTGCTGCCGATCAGCCAGAACGGCCGGTCGCCGGTGATGTGCAGGCTGGCGAGCAGCTCGTTGAGCAGGCCGTTGTCCCGCTGCAGGACGAACTTCCAGGTGATGATGCCGGCGTACGCGGGCAGCGCGTACGGGATCAGGAAGAGCGTGCGGAGCAGGCCGCGCCCCCGGCCGAAGCGCTGCAGCGCGAGCGCCGCCGCGAGGCCGAAGCCGAACGAGATGCCGACCGTCAGCACTGTGAACGCGAGCGTGAGCCCGAACGAGCGGAGCATCTGCCAGCCCAGCGGGCCGGAGAAGTCGAGCGCGATCTTGTAGTTGTCCAGGCCGCTGAAGGGCGCCTCGCCCCAGTTGGTGATGAAGAACTGGGTCAGCTCGATGAAGCTCATCCAGATCCCGACCACCATCGGGATGACGTGGATCAGCAGCTCCAGCAGCACGGCCGGCAGGATCAGCAGGTACGGCGTGCTCTTGCGCCACGTGAACCACTTCCGGCGGGTTTTCGCCGCGGAAACGGCCGGGGCCGGCCCACCCATGGGTGTCTGGGTGGGCCGCCCGGTGTGCGTCATGGCCATCGCCGGCTCACTTCGTCGTGGCCATCTTCTGCTGGGCCTGCTCCAGCGCGCTCCGGATGTCCTGGTCGGAGATGGTCGCGCCGGTGGCCGCCTTGCCGATCAGGCCGACGACCGCGCCGCCCACGTTCGCCTGGAATGCCTGCACGCCCGAGATCAGCGGCAGCGGCTTGGAGTGGTCGGCCAGGATGTTCGTGAACGCGTCCAGCTTTTCCTTGTCGTCGGTGAACGCGGCCGGCACGCCGTTGACCGCGGGCAGCGACGTGTACGCCTTGTTGAGGATCTGCTGCTCCTCGGCGCTGGTCATGAACTTCACGAACTCGATCGCTTCGTCGAGGTGCTTGGTGTTCTTGAAGATGGAGATGTTGGAGCCGGCGACGAAGCTGCCGATCTGCTGCTTGCCGGCCGGCGCCGGGATGGGCACGATGCCGTACTGGTCGGGCGTCATGCCGTTCTGCTGCAGCACGTTGATGCCGGAGGTCTGCGCCATGTACATGGCCGCGTCGCCCCGCGCGAAGTCACCGGCCGCCTGCGCGGTCTCGCTGTACTGCGCGGCGCTGGGGTTGACGACCTTGTACTTGCTGACCAGGTCGACGTACTGCCGGACGCCGTCGACCATCCCCTGCGACGTGAACGTCGGCTTGCCGGAGGCGTCGAACGCGGAGCCGCCGTTCTGCTCGCTGAAGATGAACGAGAAGTGCATGCTCGAGTTGACCGTGGCGCCGGGGATCACGATGCCCCACTTCTTCTGCGCCGGGTTGGTCAGCTTCTGCGCGGCCGCGATCAGCTCCTCCCAGGTCTTGGGGGCGTGAGGCCGGCGTCGGCGAAGAGCTTCTTGTTGTAGTACAGCGCGTAGACCTGGCTGTACAGCGGGATCGAGGTGGGCGGCTTCCCGGCCGCGCCCGCGGTGGCGAAGGCGGAGCTGACGAAGTGGTCCTTGCCGCCGATCTTCTGCAGCGCCGCGTCGTCGAAGGGGTAGAAGGCGCCGGTGGACTGGAAGGTCACCGCGTTCGTATTGCCGATGTTGAGCACATCGGGGCCCTGGCCGCTGACCGCGGCCGAGAGCGTGTTGTTGGTGAGGTCGGACCAGGGGACCACCTCGAGCTTGACCTTGATGCCGGTCTGCTGGGTGAACTTCTCCAGCTCCGGCGTCAGGATCTCCTTGTCGTTGTCGAGGCTGGCGCCCTGGTTGCTGGCCCAGTAGGTGAGGGTGACACCAGACCCGCCGCCTGTGTCGGAGCCGCTGTCGGAGCACGCGGCCAGGGTGGCGGCGAGCAGTACGGCGCAGGCGCCGGCTGCGAGGGTTCGAGTCTTCATCGAGCGACTCCCTAGGGAGGGTGGCGAGGAGGGGAGGACGTCCCTACCCGCCGGCTAAGTGTTGCCATTGGAACACCGTCGCAATGTTGGTGTCAACAGAACATCATTTGAGAACTCCAGCTCAACCAGCGGCGTATGTGCTGGGACTCGTGTTAAGAGGCGCGCACAAGCGAGCCCCGCGCCACACGTGCGGCGCGGGGCTCAGGGGACACGGTGGGCACCGGGCGGGGCGCCCACCGCGCGATCATTTGACCCAGTCGCGGAAGCCTTCCCGCCAGCTCGCAAAGCGCGGCTCCCAGCCCAGCTCCTTCTTCGCCTTCTCGTTCGAGGCGCCGCGCACCTCGGTCATCTGCGCGACCACGAACTCGCCGGCGAGCAGCCGCCCGACCCAGGCGGGCAGGCGCACGGGCGGTTTCGCGCCGGCGACCTCGGCGAGGTACGGCAGCCACTGCGCGACCGGCGCCGGCTCGTCGTCGACGACGTTGTAGACGCCGGGGGTACCGCGCTCGATCGCGGCGAGCGTGGCGGCCGCGGCGTCGGCGGTATGGATGAACGACCAGATCCCGGTCCCGCCGCCGATGATCGGCAGCTGGCGCTTCCGCACGGCCTCAACCATGGGATCCGAGGCGCCCGGGCCGTAGAAGGTGCCGTAGCGCAGCACGATCCCCTCTTCGGCGGTCTGCGGCACGGTCCGGTCCACGTACTTGATCGCGGCGATGGTCCGCTCCGCCGACCGGATCGGCCGCGCGACGACCGGGTCCTCCTCGGTCTTGATCGGGCCGCCGGAACGCTCGTACACGAAGTTGTGGCCCTGCGCGACGACCCGGCGGGTGCCCGCCCGCGCCGCGGCCGCCAGCAGGTTGTCGGTGCCCCGGGTGCGCAGCTCGTTGGTGGCGGCGAACACCCGGTCGACGTTCCTGAGGCCGCGCATCTGCGCGAGCGCGGTCATCTGGTGCACGATCACGTCCGGCTCGGCGGCGAGCACCGCCGTGATCACCGCCTCGCGGTCGAGCCCGTCGACGATCACGGGCTCGGCGCCGGCCGCGCGCAGCTGCGCGACCTTGCCGGGTGACCTCGTGGTGGCGGTGACCTGGTGGCCCGCCGCGACAAGCCCCGGCACGAGATGCCGGCCGAGCGCCCCGGTCGCTCCCGTCACAAAGACCCGCATGAGCTTCTCCCTCCGCGCGGCACGCATGTCCTCAGCCCAAGACTCTGCGGCACCCGAAGTTGTGACATCCCCGCTTTGGCGGGCGGGAAACCGGCTCCCGCCCGCCGTTATGCCTGTTCAGCGGTTGCGGATCCGGTCCCGGATCCAGGTGCCCGCCGGCTTGAGGCGGCTCGTGCCGGCGTACGGGCCGTTCGGGCAGGTGCCCGTGGTGAAGACGGCGCCGGTGCGGGAGTCGTCGGAGAAGTTCCAGTTGACCCAGCTGATCTGTTTCGTGGCCATCAGGTTCAGGTACTGCTGGGCGCGGTTGAAGTCGTTCGTCCCGTCACCGCTCGACGTCTGGGTGCCGAACTCCGTGACGAACATCGGGATGCGGTCGGCCGCGCGCGACAGGGTGTCCAGATAGTTCTGGCCGTGCGAGGCGGCGTAGAAGTGGAACGTGTACATGATGTTGGTGGCGTTTACCTGGTTGTTCGCGACCTCGTTCTCGTTGGAGCCCTCCGAGACGCCCAGCGACGACCAGGCCCGCGTTCCCACCAGCACGACGCCGTCCGGGTCCTGCGCGCGGATCACCGGGATGATCTGCTCGGCGTACGACTTGATGGACGACCAGCTCACGCCGCTCGGCTCGTTCGCCACCTCGTAGATGATGTTGGGCTTGCCGGCGTGCCGCTGCGCGATCTCGGTGAAGAACGTGCGGGCGCGGGACAGGTTGTAGTTGGGGTCACCGGGGTCGAGCATGTGCCAGTCCACGATGACGTACATGCCGCGGGCGCTGACCTGCTCGATGTAGCTGTGCACCCGGTCGGTGAACAGGCGCGGGTTGGTCTCGTAGCCGCCCTCCTGCACGTACATGCTGATCCGCACCACGTCGGCCCGCCAGTCGGTGGCCAGCGCGTCGAACGCGGCGCTGCTGTAGCAGTTGGGGAACCACTGGATGCCGTGCGTGCTCATCCCCCGCAGCTGGACCGGGGTGCCCCGCTGGTTGCACAGCTTGGTGCCGCAGACGCGCAGCTGGCCGTTGGTGGCCACCGGTGTCCCGCCGGTGGGCGGCGGGGTCGTGGGCGGAGCCGAGGTCGGCGGTGCCGACGTGGGCGGCACCGAGGTGGGTGGTGGCGTGGTGGGCGCCGGGCCGCCGCCACACGGCGCGCCGTTGACCGTGCAGCCGGCCGGCACGCCCGAGCCGCGCCCGATCCAGCCGAACGTCGTGCTCGCCCCCGCCGCCAGCGTCCCGTTGTACTCCCGGTTGCGGAACGTGTGCCGGTTGCCCGAGCTGGTCAACAACGCGTCCCAGTAGCTGCCGACACCCGATCCCGCCGGTAGGTCGAAGGCGACCGTCCATCCGTTGACCGTCGAGCCCGTGCCGTTCGTGATGGTCATCTTGGCTTCGTACCCGGAGCCCCAGTCCTGCACCTTGCTGAACGTAGCGGTCACCGCGGCGGCCTGTGCCGGCGCGGCCAGCACGATGCCGGTGGCGCCTACGCCCAGCGCCAGGAGCGCCGCCAACAGGATGCGCACCTTCGCCATAGTCTCCTCCGTCGATGCGAGGGGTATCGATGGAGAACGGTAAGTAAAGTTGACTAACAATGTCAAGAGTCATTGCCGTCGCGGCTCCCGGCGAAAGATCCTGCGAGGATGTCGAGAACGGAGCTGGCGCTAGGGCGAGTAGCGCCACATCAGCATGAGGTACGAGCCGTACCAGGCCGAGCTGCACGCGAGCGCACCGACGATCAGGAACACGTTGCGGTTGCGCACCTTGGCCAGGCCCGCGGCCACCGGAAGCAGCAGCGTGAACGCGGGCAGCAGCAGCCGGCCCTTGGAGTGGAAGTAACCGGCCGTGCCGATGACGGTGACGAGCAGCACCGCGCTGTACACGACCAAGGGCCACGGCCACCGCTCGGCGAGCTGGACGACCATCAGCACGAGCGCGACCAGCAGGACGAAGGCGCAGGCGTAGAAGGCGAGGTCGGACTTGCGGCTCAGGTAGCCCCACACGGCCTGTGCGGTGTAGACGCCGCCGTCGAACTTGGCGCCCCACCGGTGCCGCTGCACCCAGAAGTAGCCGTCCGGCCGGCCGGTGCGCAGGCCGACCCAGGCGATGTACCCGACGAAGCCGACCGGCGCGATCACGCCACACGCCCACGGCCGCCAGCCGTCCCAGCGGCGCAGGACCGCCACGCCGGCGGCCAGCCCGACCGCGACCACCAGCGCGGAGGCCGAAGGGCGGGTCAGCCCCGCGAGCAGCGTCAGCACGCCGGCGGTCACCCATCGCTGGCTCAGCAGCGCGTACAAGGCCCAGGCGGCGAAGGCGGTGAACAGGCTCTCCGTGTACCCCGTCACCTCGATGACCGCGTGCGGCACCACGGCCCACAGCGCGACCAGCAGCAGGCCGGTGCGGGCGTCGCGCAGATGCTTGCCGAGCTGGAAGAGGCCGCCGGCGGCGACGATGCCGGCGATCCACGAGATCACCAGCCCCGCCGTCCACGTTGGACCGGGCGTCACCGGGGCCAGTACCGCGATCATGGCGGGGAACAGCGGAAACATGGCGTACGACTTGGGCGCGGTCGGCCCGTACCCGTCGTTGGCGATCCGCTCGTACCACAGGGAGTCGTAGCGGTGCCCCAGCACGGAGAGCAGGTCGGTCGGGCCCTTGTCCTGGACGAGGGCGAGCACCACCAGGCCGGCGACGTGCAGTCCTATGTACACACCCACCGCCGGCGCGATGCGCACCAGCGGTCCAGGCAGCCGCATCACCGTCTCCGCTCCCCCGTCGGACGACCCTCCCGCACCAAAGACGCGCGAGCGGGGAGCAGCGTTGCACAAATCAGGCCGCGGCGATGACCTCGATTTCGATCCGCGTCCGCGAGGATCGCGCGGAGGTGCCCCAGACGAGCCTGAGCTGCTCCTCCAGTGTGGAACCAGCCGCTCCGGCCGGGTCCAGGCCCATCGTGCCGGCCACGAAGACGACTGGGTGACCCGTGTGGCCCGTACCTTGACCGCCCTCCCATCGGGTTTTCCCGCGGTCATGAAGTGTCGGACAGGCCCCTTTCAGATCGCTTTCGCCGCCCTGTCAAACCGGCTGCGCCCCAGCCCGTGGGGCGCTACCGTGACGCCGATGTTCATCCGACGCGAGACCCCTGACGACGCGACCGCGATCCGGGCCGTCCACGCCGCGGCCTTCGGGCACCCGGAGCAGCCCGACCGCCCGCCGGTGGAGGCTGACCTCGTCGACGCCCTCCGGGCGAGCGACGCCTGGCTGCCCGCGCTGTCACTGGTCTGCACCGACCCGAGCGGCGAGCTTGCCGGGCACGTCGTCTGCACCCGGGCGAGCATCGCCGGCGAGCCGGTGGCGCTCGGCCTCGGCCCGCTCGGCGTCGTGCCGTCCCAGCAGCGCAGCGGCGTGGGTTCGGCGCTCATGCACGCCGTGCTCGGTGCCGCCGACGCGCTGGACGAGCCGCTCGTGGTGCTGCTCGGCCACAAGGACTACTACCCGCGCTTCGGGTTTCGGCCGGCCGCCGCGCTGGGCATCACGCCGCCGGTCGCGGAGTGGGGCGAGCACTTCCAGGCCCGCCCGCTGGGTGCGTACCAGTCACGCCTGCGCGGACCGTTCACGTACGCGGCGCCCTTCGAAGGGCTCTGACGCATAGATCGGCCTTGCCGGGGTAGGGCGTAGGTATGGCGACGATTCAGGAGACCGGCCAAGCTACCGGTACGAAGGACAAGGACTACAACATCATCTGGTTCACCGAGGCGTGCCTGAGCAACGCGCTGCGGCTGGAAACGTACATCCAGGACGCGGAGCGTGACGGCGACACCGAGCTCGCCGACTTCTTCCGGCGCGCGCAGGGCGAGAGCCGCAAGGGTGCCGAGCAGGGCAAGCAGATGCTCCGCTCGCGGATGAGCTGACCGCCGGGCGGGCCCGCCGGCTCAGCCGACGCTCGCCGCTATCGCGGTGACCAGCAGAGCGGAGACCGTGCGGGTCATCGCCCGCCGCGCCCCTCGACGTCCAGCCCCAGCCCGTCGCGGAACATCGACCACGCCGGCCACATGCTGGACGCGACGAGGGCGTCGACAAGCTCGCTCGCTCCGGGGCCGGCGAGCTCCAGCTCCGGGGCGAACAGATCCTCCACCTCGCGCCGCACCCGGCCGATGTGCTTGGCCCGGTTGCGGCGCAGCTGGGGTGAGGTCGGCTCGCGCATGGCCGCGGCCTTGAAGATCGGCGCGAACATCTGCATGAGGTGGGCCCGCTGGCGGCAGTACGCGTCGACCCGCTGCCGCAGCGGCAGGTCCGCCGGCACCGGAATGAACTCGGCGTCCTGCCGCTCCAGCACCTGGATGCCGCTCGCCTCGAACAGCGTCTCCATGTCCTTGAAGTTGATCCACAGGGTGCGCAGGGAGACGCCCGCCCGCTCGGCGATCCGCTCGCCGGTGGGCCGCAGGTCGCCCTCGGAGATGAGGGCGAGGTGGGCCTCCACGATCGCCCGCCGGGTGCGCTCCGCGCGCGCGGTCCGGCCGTCCACCCGCGCCTCCGTCATGTGCCCGAGTCTAGGCCCTGTTTGGAAAGTCCCTGCCGGGCTGCACCGGGCCCAGGCGGCCTCGACAATCCTGTTCAAACAGGGCCTGGGTCGCCCTTCTGGTCGGGTGCCTCGAGTGAACGCTGGATGCCGTTCATGGCGCGCAGCCAGCGGTCGGTGTCGGTGGCCCGGCGCCGGTAGTGCTCGGCCACCTCGGCGTGCGGCAGCACCAGGAAGCGGTCGCCGGCCAGGGCCTCCTCCACCCGGTCGGCCACGTCGTCGGCGCCGATCGCGTCCGGTTCCAGCAGCGCGGCGCCGGCCCGGCCGGCGCGGTCCAGCATCGGTGTGCGGACACCCTGCGGGCACAGCGCCTGCACGGTGACGCCCCGGTGGTGGTACGTCGCGCGCAGCCACTCCGCGTAGCCGATCGCCGCGTGTTTGGTGACCGCGTACGGCGCGCCGCCGAGCATGGTCAGCAGTCCGGCCGCCGACGCGGTGACAAGCAGCCGCCCCCGCCCGGCGTCCAGCCAGCGGGGCAGCAGCGCGCGGGCGGCGTACACGTGTGCCATCACATTGACCCGCCAGGACAGCTCCCACGCGGCGTCCGGGTCGCCGATGCTGTCGTCGGCGGCCACGCCCGCGTTCGCGCAGAAGAGGTCGAGCCCGCCGTACCGCTCCCACACGGTCGCCACGAGCTGTGCCACCGCCGCCGGGTCGCCCGCGTCGCCGGGCAGCGCGACACCGCCCACCCGCTCGGCGACCGCGCGGGCGGCGTCGGCGTCGACGTCGTTGACGACCACCACCGCGCCCCGCTCGGCGAAGCGGCGCGCCAGGGCCGCACCGATGCCCGAGCCACCGCCGGTCACGACCGTGACGGCGCCGGCGAGCCGCAAGCCCGCTCCATCCACTGTGTACTCCTTGAGGTTGGTCTGGCGACGCCCGCGCTGCGGGAGCGGACCGCGCGGGCGCCGCCCCGGCCGCTACGCCGCTGGGATGCCGTTGGCCGGTGGGGCCGGCGGCTGGTCGGCGTACTCCTTGACCGGTCCGTCGGCCTCGTCCGTCTCGTAGATGGGGCCGAAGTACTCCTGCGTGGTCCCGGTGACCTTGGTCATCCGCTGCCCACCGTACCCGGAGTGATCGTCTCCGGAGAAGCGCAGCGGCGCGAGCCCCGGCCCGCGGAACCCGCCCTTCTCCACGGCCTCGATGATGCCCTCGCGGGTGAGGTCCTTGCCGGCGGCCTGCAGCGCCTGCACGAACAGGTAGCCGACCGCCATGCCGTACACGATGTTGCCGTCGAACTCGGCGCTGCCGTTGTACTGGTCATTGATCTTCTTGAAGAGCGCTGTCCACGGGTCGTCCAGGTCGAACTGCGACGGCAGGTAGTTGACCGCGAGCATGCCTTCCAGCAGGCCCTTGGCCTCGCCGAGCCGGCCGGCCACTGTGGTGTAGTCGGCGCCGACGTTGGACACCACCCACTGTGGACGGAAGCTGAGCCGGGCCGCGGTGCCGAGCGTGAGCGCGGTGAACGGTGGCACGGTCGCCAGCATCACGACCTGGCAGGCGCCTGCCTTGAGCGCGCCGACCTGCGGGGCGACGTTGGGCTCCGTGGTGACGTACTTCTGCTTCACCGCCACACCGGTCGCGCCCAGGATCTTCTCGATGCCGAGCAGGCTGTCCCGCCCGAAGTCGTCGTCCTGGCCGAGGAAGCAGACCTTCTGGCCGGGGAAGTTCTTCTGGATGTAGGTGGCCAGGATCTTGCCCTCGACCGTGTAGTCCGGGTTGAAGCCGAACGTCCCCGGGTACTTGTCCGGCTGGTCCCAACTGCGGCTGCCGGAGGCGACGAACAGGTCGGGCACCCGGTTGCTGGCGAGGAAGTCGAGCACGCCGGTGTGCGTGCCGGTGCCCAGCCCGTTGAGGATGGCGAAGACCTTGTCCTGCAGGACGAGCTGGCGGACGACCTGCTGGGTGTTCGCCGGGTTGTACCCATCGTCCATGATCTTGTATGTGATCTTGCGACCGTGCACGCCGCCGTTGGCGTTGACATGGTCGAAGTAGGCCTTCGTCGCGGGGGCGATCTTCGAGTACCCGGCCGAAGCCGGGCCGGTGAGCGGCATGTGCGTGCCGACCACGACCTCGGTGTCGGTGACACCCGGCACCGCCGCGCCACCCCCACCGCCTCCGTCGTCGCCGCCGCACGCCGCGACGGCAAGCACCAGCGCGACGGACGCGCCGGCGGCCAGAACCTGCTTGAGCTGCATCGGTACCCACCTCTCTGTGGTCACACGGCGTAATTCGCCGGCGGCGGGGCTCACCGCCCGGCGCTGTGTTGTCGCTCCGCGCCCGGGTCGGACCAACCCCGGGTCCTGCGGCGCAGTCCGGCGGCGCGGGACAGCAGGCCCTGCACGCCGCCGGGCGCGAGGAGCATGACGGCGACCAGCGTGATGCCGAAGATCGCCAGTGGAAGGTTGCCGTCGAGCCGCTGGGCGGCCGACGGCGAGAGCGACAGCGCCTCGGTGACCGAGTGGCTGGCCTCCGGGAGCAGGACGAGCAGGACCGCACCCCAGGCCGCGCCGGCAAGGCGGCCGAGGCCGCCGATCACGACGGCCATGACGAGGAACAGCGACAGCGTCAGCGAGAACGCGCCGGGTGACACGCTCTGCGCCAGCACGGCCAGCAGCCCGCCGCCGAGCCCTGCGCAGGCGGCGCTCACCACAAACGCGAGCACCTGGGTACGGGCCACGTTGATGCCGGCCAGCCGGGCCGCCACCTCGTCGTCGCGGACCGCCCGGAAGTGCCGGCCGTAGCGGCTGCGCAGCAGGTTGGCGAGCAGGAACATGACCAGCAGCGCGCCGGTCAGCGCGATCCAGGCCTGCCACCGCTCGTAGGGGAAGTCGTAGCCGAGCGACATCGGCGGCGGTGCGACGTAGACGGACAAGCCCTGGTCGCCGTTGAAGACGCTGTCGAACGCGGTGGTGAGCGCCGGCACGATGACCGCGACGGCGAGCGTGACACCGGCCAGGTACGGCCCGCGCAGCCGCGCCGCGGCGAGGCCGACCACCAGCCCGGCGACGAGCGCGGTGGCCACGCCGATCGACAGCGAGACCGGCAGCACCCAGCCACCGCTGATGTCCCGGTCGCGGAACTCGTTCTGCGCGAGGGCGACCGGGTAGGCGCCGGTGGCCATCAGCGCGCCGTGGCCGAGGGAGAGCTGCCCGCTCAGTCCGGTGAGGACGGTCAGGCCCGCCGTCGCGCACAGGTACGCCGCGGCGGTGGCGAGCTGGTAGTTGCGGAACGGCTCCAGCCCGTAGGTGAGGGCGAGCAGCGCGGCCGCGGCCGCGATCGTCAGCGCCAGGTGGCGCACCACTGTGGACTTCATACCCGCCTCGCCGCCACCGTCGAGAAGAGCCCGGAGGGGCGCACCAGCAGCACCGCCAGCAGGAGCAGCAGCACCGCGACGGGACTCATCTCGGCGCCCGCGTACCCGCTGACGTAGGAAAGCAGCAGCCCGACGGCGAGCCCGCCGGCGACGGCGCCCAGCGGGCTTTCCAGGCCGCCCACCACCGCCGCGGTGAACGCGGTGACGAAGACCAGGTCCATCGACGTGGGGTGCAGGCCGAGTCCGGTCGGCACGATGAGCATGGCGGCAAGGGCACCGACCGCCGAGGCGAGCGCCCAGGCCAGCGTCCGCATGCCGGCCACGTTGACACCGAGCAGGCGGGAGACCTCCGGCGCGAAGGCGGCGGCCCGCAGCCGCAGGCCGACCGGGGTGCGGGTGAACAGCAGCGCGAGCCCCACCATCAACACCACCACGGCGGCGAAGACGAACAGGTCGTACCGGGACAGGAAGGCGAGGCCGCCCACGGTGAACGCGGTGCGGCTGAACGGCGCCTCGGCGGGGCGGTACTCGTTGCCGTACAGCATTCCGAGCACCGCCTGGATGACCAGCACGAGCCCCAGCGCGACGATGACCGCGTTGAGCGGCGAGGCGTGCCCGACGAAGCGCATCACGCCCCGCTCCACCACGGCGCCCAGCGCCAGTCCACAAAGGAGAGCGGCGCCGAAGCCGAGCCAGTACGAGCCGGTCGCCGAGGTGACGCTGTACGCCGCGTACACGGTGGCGATGGCCATCGCGCCCTGGGCGAAGTTGACGATCCGGGCGCCGCGCCAGATGAGCACGAGCGCGAGCGCGAACGCGGAGTACACCGCGCCGCGGGACAGCCCGTCGAACGTGAGGAACACGAACCGGTCCACCCGGCTCCCTCCCTTCAGAATCCGAGGTACGCGTGGCGGAGGGCGGCGTCGTCGCGCAGCCGCTCGGCGGAGGCGGTGACGGCGATCCGGCCCAGCGACATGACCACGCCGTCGTCGGCGACCGAAAGGGCACCGCGCACGTTTTGCTCGACCAGCAGAACGGTCAGGCCGCTGGCGTCGCGCAGGCGCCGCAGCAGCGCCATGATCTGGGCGGTCACCCGCGGAGCGAGGCCCAGCGACGGCTCGTCGAGCAGGAGCAGCCGGGGCCGGCCGACGAGCGCGCGGGCCAGCGCGAGCATCTGCCGCTCGCCGCCGGAGAGCTGGTGTCCACTGTGCTTTCGCCGGCGGGCCAGGGCCGGAAAAGTCTCGTACGCCTCGGCGACGTCCCGGCGCAGCCCGGCGGCGTCACCGCGCCACAGCCCGCCGAGGCGCAGGTTTTCCTCGACGGTCAGCTCGGCGACGACGCCCCGGCCCTGCGGCACGTGGGCGAGCCCGCGCCGCACGAGATGCTCCACTTTGGCCCCGCGCAGGTCCTGGCCGTCGAAGACGATCCGGCCCGCGGTGGGTTTCAGGAGCCCCGACAGGGTACGCAACAGGGTGGTCTTGCCCGCCCCGTTGGCACCCAGCACCGCGGTGATGGCGCCGCGGGGGATGGTCAGGTCGACCTCCCTGAGGACGGGCGCGGCACCGTAGCCGGCGACAAGCCCGCGAACCTCCAACATGGACGTCTCGCTCACGCCGGTGCCTCCGCGTCCACTGTGCTCACATCGGCGCCCAGGTATGCCTCGGCCACCGCCGGGTTGTCCCGGACCTCGTCCGGAGTGCCGGCGGCCACCACACGGCCGAAGTCGAGCACGACGATCTCGTCGCAGACCGCCATCACCAAATCCATGTGGTGCTCCACCAGCACGACGGCACACTCCCCACCGCTCTGCCGGGGCAGCGACCGGATGAGCTGGCCCAGCTCCTCGACCTCCTCGGCGCCGAGGCCGCCGGCCGGCTCGTCGAGCAGCAGCAGCCGCGGTCGGGCGGCGAGGGCGCGGGCCAGCGCGACCCGCTTGCGCACCGCGTACGGCAAGGTGGCCGGCGCGGCGGCCGCGTGCTCCGCGGCGCCCACCTCGGTAAGGCACCGCATCGCCAGCTCGCGCAGGCGGCGCTCGTCCCGGTCACTGCGCGGCAGGCCGAGCAGCGCCGGGACGAAGCCGGCCCGGGCCGTGTGGCTCGCGCCCGCCATCACGTTTTCCAGCACGGTCAGGCCGTCGAAGAGCCCGACGCCCTGCAGGGTGCGGGCGATGCCATGCGCGGTGAGCCGGTGCGGCCGGGGCCGCAGGGGCGCGCCGTCGAGCGTCAGCGAGCCGGAGGACGGCGTCACAAACCCGCACACGACATTGAAGAGCGTGGTCTTGCCGGCGCCGTTGGGCCCGATCACACCGACGATCCGGCCGGGCTCGACCCGCATCGAAACGTCGTCGAGCGCGACAAGGCCGCCGAAGCGTGCGGTGATGCCGTGCAACGCCAGCGCCATTGCTCACCTCACCAGGTAATTACACAAGGAGTGTAGTTTCTTGGATCGGGTCGTCCAATCCCCTGTTACGCGCTCGTTACGCGGCGGGCAGGTCGACCAGCTGCCCGAGGGCCGCGCGGTGCCGATCCGGCGTGCCGAAGGCGATAGCCGCCGCCTTGGCCCGCTTCAGGTACAGGTGTGCCGGGTACTCCCAGGTGAAGCCGATCCCGCCGTGCAGCTGCACGCACTCCTCCGCGGCGTGCACGGCCACCGGCGCGCAGTGCGCCTGTGCCAGCGCGGCCGCGACCTCCGCCTCGCCACCGGGCTCACCGGCGCTGGCAGCGGCGTAGCGGGCCACCGCCCGGGCCTGCGTCACGTCCACCCAGACGTCCGCGAGGCGATGCTTGACCGCCTGGAACGAGCCGACCGGGCGGCCGAACTGGCGCCGCTCCTTCACGTACGCCACGGTGGTCTCGAGGCACCAGGACGCGACGCCCAGCTGCTCGGAGGCGAGCAGGGCGGCGCCCGTGGTCAACGCTGCGCGCACCGCGACGCGGCCGGTCTCGGCGCCCGCGATGCGCTGCCCGGACGCCCCGGCCAGCGTGATGTCGCACAGCTGGCGGGTGGCGTCGAGCGAGACCACCGGCGTGCGGGTCACTCCCGGCGCCTCGGCGTCGACGGCCCAGAGCCCGTCCGCCGCCGGTACCAGAAGGATGTCGGCGGGCAGCGCGTCGGCGACGCTGGTGATCGTGCCGTGCAGGCCGCCGTCGCGCTCCGCGACCCGGTCGTAGAGCGCCCGGTCGTAGGGCGACCGCGAGAACGGCACGGCCAGCGCCGCGACCGCGTCGCCCTCGGCCAGCGGCCGGAGCAGGTCGGTGGCGCCGCAGGTGAGCAGGGCGGTGGTCGCGACGACGGCGCTGCCCAGGTACGGCACCGGCGCGACCGCCCTGCCCAACTCCTCCAGCACCAGCGCGGCGACCCGGTGCCCCGCCCCGGCGCCGCCGTGCCCCTCGGGCACGAGCAGCCCGGCCAGTCCCATCTCGCCGGCGAGCACCCGCCACAGCTTCGCGTCGTACGGCTCGCCGCCGTCGATCCGGGCCAGCGCGGCCGGCCAGCGGTCCACATCGGACAGCAGCGCGCGCAGGCTGGCCCGCAGGTCCTCTTCGGACTCGTCGTAGAGCAGGTCGGGCATCGCCGTCATCGCGGCAGGTCCTTCCAGGCGACGGTGGTGTCGGTGCGCGGCTCGGCGGGCAGTCCCAGCACGCGCTCGGCGATGATGCCGCGCAGCACCTCGGAGGTGCCGCCTTCGATCGAGTTGCCCTTGGCCCGTAGGTATCGATGGGTGGCGGCCCGGTCGAGCACGTCGGTGCGCTCGGGCCGGCGCAGCGTCCAGTCGTCGTGCCGCAGGCCGGCCTCGCCCAGCACCTCCAGCTCCAGGCCGGTGATCCGCTGGGTGAGCATGGCGTGCGTGAGCTTGACCGCCGAACCCTCCGGCCCGGGCTCGCCCGCGGCGAGCTGCTGGCGCAGGCGGGCGCCGGTCAGCCGGGCCGCCTCGGCGCGCACCCACAGCCGCATCAGCTCGTCGTGCAGGCCCGCGGTGCGCACCTCGGGCCACTCGCGCCAGGCCCGCACGAGCGGCTCGATAGGCCCGCCCTCGCGGGGCACGGGGGTGCCGCCGATCGCCACCCGCTCGTTCATCAACGTGGTGCGAGCGACCGCCCAGCCCTCGCCGGGTGCGCCGAGCCGCAGGTCGTCCGGGAGCCGCACGTCGGTCAGGAAGACCTCGTTGAACTCGGCCTCGCCGGTGATCTGCCGCAGCGGACGCACCTCGACGCCGGGCGCGGTCATGTCGCAGACGAAGTAGGTCATGCCCTGGTGCTTGGGGGCGTCCGGGTCGGTGCGGGCCAGCAGGATCGCCCAGCGCGCCTTGTGCGCGAGGGAGGTCCAGACCTTCTGCCCGCTGACCACCCAGGCGTCACCGTCGCGGACCGCGCGGGTGCCGACGGCGGCCAGGTCGGACCCGGCGCCGGGCTCGCTGAACAGCTGGCACCACACCTCCTGCCCGGTCCAGAGTGGACGCAGGAAGCGCCGCTGCTGTGCCGGCGTGCCGTGCCGCAGGATGGTCGGCGCGGCCATGCCGAGGCCGATGCCGATCCGGCCCGGGTCGTTGTCCGGCGCGCCCGCGGCGGCGAGCTCCTCGTCGACCGCCGACTGCAGCGCGCGGGGCGCGCCCAGGCCGCCGAGGCCGACCGGGAAGTGCACCCAGGCCAGCCCGGCGTCGAAGCGGGCGCGCAGGAACGCGAGCGGGTCACCGTCGACCGGATGCCGGGCCACCAGCTCCTTGGCGAGGGACCGCAGCTCGGCCGCCTCCCATGTATTTGCACTCACAGTGCAATCATATGACCGGCGGCGCCGTCTGGGAAGCGCCCTCTTTGAGCCGCTGGCAGTCTTGGCGGCATGGATGGAGCTGATCCACAGCGGTGGTCGACGGTCGCGCAGGGCTGGGCGGAGCTGTGGGGCGGGTACCCCGAGCCGGCCTGGCGGGCGATCCTCGACGCGGCCGGCGCCGGCCCGGGCACCCGCCTGCTCGACGTGGGCTGCGGCGCCGGCGACCTGCTGGCGTACGCGGCCGGCCGCGGCCTCGACATCGCCGGCGTGGATCCCGCGCCCGGAATGGTCGAGTACGCCCGCGCGCGGCTGCCCGCCGCCGACCTCCGCCGCGGCGGAGCCGAGCGGCTGCCCTGGCCGGACGGCACCTTCGACGTGACGGTGTCGGTCAACGCGCTCCAGTTCGCCGACGACACGCTGGACGCCCTCACCGAGATGACCCGCGTCACCCGCCTGTCCGGTTACGTGGCAGTCGCGAACTGGGCGGAAGGTTCACAAAACGACCTGAACGTGATCGAGGAGGCGGTAGCTCGCGCCGACGACGAAGAGCCACTGCCCGACGGCGAGCTGCGGCGCGAGGGCGGCCTGGAAGCCCTGCTCACCGAGGGCGGCCTGCGGGTGGTGGCCGCCGGCCTCGTGCGGATGCCCTGGCACGCCCACGACGGCGACACGCTGGTCCGCGGCGTCCTGCTGGGCGAGGACGGGGCCACGATGGCCGCCCGCGCCCCGGTGGTGCTGGCCGCCGCCCGCCCGTACCGCGACGCGGCAGGCCGGTACCGGCTGGTGAACGCGTTCCGGTACGCGCTGGGCACCCGCCCCTGAGGTGCGACGCGCCGAGGGGGAACCGAGTTGGCAGTTGGTTCCGGACTGGGCTAAAGTTCTCATCCGTCACCGGGAAACATCCCGGCTGGCAGTGCGGACGTAGCGCAGTTGGTAGCGCATCACCTTGCCAAGGTGAGGGTCGCGGGTTCGAGTCCCGTCGTCCGCTCGGAGTGAGGCCGCGACAAGACGTCGGGGGTCACCTCGGTGGAGTGGCCGAGAGGCGAGGCAACGGCCTGCAAAGCCGTGTACACGGGTTCAAATCCCGTCTCCACCTCGCATCACATACGGGCGATTGGCGCAGTGGGAGCGCGCTTCCTTGACACGGAAGAGGTCACTGGTTCAAACCCAGTATCGCCCACCAAGTTTCCGCAGCTAGAGGGCTTGATCACTGAGCTTGGCGATCAAGCCCTTGATCATTTGTCCGTGATTTGTCCGTAGGACGCGACGTCACATCGCGACGCTGCCCGACCGTCACTGACATCTCACGACGTCATTGTTAGCGCCTGCACAGGCGCCGTTGAACACATACCGTGACGGCGAGATACCCCAGGTCGGCGCCCCCACGAGGCTGATACGCGATAGCCATCGCTTCTCGAAGGCACCTATCCGGACGCGACCGGGCGGCGCGGGTAGCGGTCCCTCACCGGCTGGGCCACGGCGGCAAGCATTCTGATCGATCCGGCAGCGCGTCCGGGGTGCGGGGTACGGTCGAGGCGCGGCATCGCCGTCGGCGTGGGACGGCCGCGCCCGTGGGTCCTGGCCGTCGCTGACGCGGTCAAACCCACCAGCCGCGCGGCGGTGGCAGCGCTGCGCCGGCTCGGCCTCACCCCGTGCTGCTCACCGGCGACAACCCGACGGTCGCCAAGGCCGTAGCGGCCGAAGTGGGCATCGACCAGGTGGTCGCCGGCGTGCTGCCGGCCGGCAAGGTCGACGTGGTCAAGCGCCTGCAGGACGATTGCAAGGGCGTCGCGATGTCGGCGACGGGGTCAACGACGCAGCCGCGCTCGCCCAGGCCCGACCTCGGGCTATTTGAAATGACTCCGCAAGGGGCGTCTTTGCTGGTAGAGGTGGTGCGCCGCCAGGGACTCGAACCCGAACCGCGGGTTAAGAGCGGGCCACGGTCCCCTCCGGCTCGTCGTCCCCCGAGGTCCTTCACGACCAAACAACCGCAGCCGGCGCCAACATCCCATCGTCGAGGCACTCATAAGCAACTACCTGATCCGGGTCATACGCTGGAGCGTCTGGCATGTAGCCATGGTTCGCGAGCGCGGTCTCGCCGGCCCTGACCTCCCGCACCGACTCACCGCAATCCGGGCACCGTGCGACTACCTCGGTCATCACGACCACCCCTTGATCCACCGTCCCACTGGCAGCGGGCCATTGACACGAGAATTGGACCCAGTCGATGCAGACCCCGGTGCAGGGTATCTCACACCCGTAGCCAGCCCGTCACCACGTTGGTGAACACCCCCACAGGCACGGATGCCGCCAAAGTGCCCGCCAGACCCACATCGAACGCCACGGACGCTGCCGAGGCGGCGCGCTGAATGCGGACGACGCACTGAGAGGGAAGCGGTGCGAACCTGCGGCGAGTGACCAACGAAGGCCTCCGCCGCAAGCCGAGACCTGATTCCGGCCGATTCGTCTCGCTGAATTCGCACATCTCGTAAGGGGCCATGGCCGGACGATGGCGGCATGCGGCGAACTTCCCGTGCCGCGCTCCCGCCATCCGTCGAGCCGATGTTCGCCACCACGGTCGACGCAGCGCTGCACGCCCCCGGGTGGCTTTTCGAAGCCGAGTGCGACCCTTGGCCGGCACTGATGATCTTGCAAACAAAAGGCGCGTGCCCGCAGCTCGGGGCGGCCCGACACCGGACCATCTATTTCTCGGATGTCGCCCAGACCGGTGGAACGCTGCCCTTGGTGAGCGAAAGTGCCTTGTTGCCGGCGCTGCGCAGCCCGCTCTTGTCCGTCAACCCGTTGATGTGGCAAGAGGTGCCCGACGCTGGCCGGACGGTCGTGCTCGCCGGCGCGTGCCGGTATGTACGGATCCCGCTGTTCTTGCCGTCTGTGCTGCCGTGCAGAGATAGGCGGCTGGAATTGTCCAGCAGGCACCGCCTGTCTGACTCGGCACCGGCGGCCAGCGGTGTCTGAGCTCCCGCGTGGCGTGCGCCCGCGCCGTCGGTGGCCGCTATGGCTGGCGGTCGGCGTAGGCGTGCTTGGCGTATCTGGCTGGTGGTGGGCGCCGGAGGCGGCGCGGGCGGTCGGTCGGTTCCTCGACGCCGATCTTGAAGCCAAGGATCAGATCAGCAGCGTCGTTAGCATGCTGGTGGGCGGTGCTTCGCTGCTGATCTTTTTCGTACTCGGCATAGCGCAGTTGCGGCAGAGCCGCCAGGATTCGGCGCTGCTCCTGCCGTGGGTGCTGCGACAGCGGCGGGCCGCCGACCAGTTGCGCCGTTTTCTGGGCCGACGGGAGGGCCTTGCGCGGATCGGCGACCGCCGGACCGCAGCGCTGGCTCTGCGGGTGCATCCCGCGATCGACACCCCACCCGCCGCCGCTGTTCATCCGTGGTGGCGGCGTCTGGTCGGCCGGTGGACGGGCGACCGGGGCCTGCATCCAGACCTGCCGACCTTCATAAAGCGTGACAAGGGTGAACAGCTCCATGACCGGATGCGCCAGGCCCGCAGCGGCGGCGGATTCCTGATCCTTGTCGGCGATTCCTGCGTGGGCAAGACCCGGCTGCTGTACGAAACCGCCCGCGAAGAGTTGCCAGACTTCGCCGTACTGGCCCCCGACCTTGGTAACGGCGAACTGGTCAACACGATCGCCGAGGCCACCTTCAAACTCCCGAAGCTAATCGTGTGGCTCGACGAGCTGCAGCGCTTCCTACCCGGCCCATACCTCATCAACAGCGGCACCCCGATCACGGCCGCCGCCGTGCGGCAGTTGCTGGACGCCCCAACGCCGGTCGTCATCCTGGGCACCCTCTGGCCGCAATACGCCACTGTGCTGCGTGACGACGACGCGGACGCCACAGGCCAGCGGCGCCCCCGCTACCCGAAGCCGTGGACATCCTCACCGACCAGCGGCTCCACGAAATCCGGTTGGACCCCTTCTCCCCCACGAACAGACCGAGGCCGCCCGCCTGGCCGTCCAGGACCCTCGGCTCGCCGAGGCCGTCGCCGACCCGGACTACAACGTGACCGAAGCCCTCGCCGGCGCCCGAGAACTCATAGGCCGCTACCAGCGCGCCACCACCACCCAGCGGGCCATCCTGCACGCCGCCGCCGATGCCCGCCGGGTCGGCATCCAAACGCCGCTCACCGAGCCGCTGCTCTGCGCCGCCGCCCGCGGCTACCTGACCACCGTCCACCCCGATGACACGTGGTTCCCAGCAGACCTCGACGAGCTCACCAGCCAGGAGCGCCGTCAAGACAAGGCGACCGCACCCCTCGTCCCGATCAACAGCCCCGACCGGCGAACCGTAATCGGCTACACCGTCACCGACTACCTCCTCCAGCGGCTGAACCGGCAGCGACGCACCGAACCTCTGCCTCGAATCACTTGGGAAGCCCTCATCGAAAACACCAATCATCTCGGTGACCTCATGGGCCTAGAGCAAAGCGCCACTGACCGGCTGCTTTTGATCCACGCCACCTCTATTTACCAGCGCCTAATCAATCTCGGGCTCCACGCCGCCACCAACGCTGCTGGGCAGCTGGCTGAGCTGCTCGTCGAGCAGAGCAACGTCGACGAAGCGATCAAGGTTCTGCGCACCGCAGTCGACTCCGGCGACAGCCTCGCTGCCCAGCGGCTGACTGAGCTGCTCCTCGAGCAGGGCGACGTCAACGAGGCAATCAAGGTTCTGCGTATCGCAGCCGACTCAGACGACAGCCCCGATGGTGGCGAAAGACTCGCTGCCCAGCGGCTGGCTGAGCTGCTCGTCGAGCAGGGCGGCGTCGACGAACTGCGTGCGCGTGCCGATGCCGGCGACGGCTTCGCGGCCCAGTGGCTGGCTGACCCGCTCGTCCAGCAGGGCAGCCTCGACGAGGCGATCAAGGTTCTGCGCACCGCAGCCGACTCAGGCGACCCCTCCGCTGCCCAGAGGCTCGCCGGCCTGCTGAGCGTGCAGGGCCACATCGACGAACTGCGTGCACGTGCCGATGCTAGCGACAGCTTCGCTGCGTGGCGGCTGGTCGACCTGCTGGTCATGCAGGGCCGCTCTGGCGAGGCGATCGAAAGCGCGCGCGCATGGGCCAAGGCCGGGGACAGCTCGGCTGCCCGGCGGCTGGCTAGACTGCTGGTCCTACAGGGCCGCACAGGCAAGGCGATCGAGGTTCTGCACACCGCGGTCGAGGCCGGCGACAGCTTAGCCACAGGGCGGCTGGCCGACCTGTTGGTGGAACGAGATCGCACTGCCGAGGCGATCAAGCTTCTGCGTGCCCGTGCCGATGCCGGCGACCGCAACGCCGCGTTGAAGCTAGCCGACCTCCTGGTGGAGCAAGATCGCACTGCCGAAGCGATCGAGGTACTCCGAGCCTGGGCTGACTCTGGCGACTGGTGGGCTCTGCGCCAGTTGATAGACCTGCTGGTCGGGCAGGACCGCGTCGACGAACTGCGTGCCCGTGCCGGTGCAGGCGACAGCTACGCGCGAAGCTGGCTTGGCGAGCTCCTACTCGAGCAGGACCGCATCGACGATGCAATCGAGGTTCTGCGCACCCCGGCCGATGCACGCTACAGCGACGCTGAGTGGCAGTTGGCTGACCTCCTCGCAAAGCAGGGCCGCGCCGACGAGTTACGCGTTCGGGCCGAAGCCGGCGACAGCTCAGCGGCGAGGCGCCTGGCTGACCTGCTGATGGAGCGAGATCGCACCGGCGAGGCGATCGAGCTTCTGCGTGCCCGTGCCGATGCCGGCGACGGCGACGCGGCATGGCGGCTGGTCGACCTCCTACTCGAGCAGCGCAGCGCGGATGACCTGCGCGCCGAGGTTGACGCGGGCACACCTCACGCCGCGAATGCCTGGATCACGGTTCTCGCGAAGCAGGGAAAGGGCGACATCGCCGAGCGGATACGGCGGCACGGGCTCGACCCGGACAACTGACAGAACGAGAGGAGGCTCTGCGATGGCCGGGCAGAGCCCTCAGCCGAAGCACGCCCGGAACGCCAGCACGCCGGCAACAGACCAGGACGCCAAGATCACCTCGTTTCGGGGCGACGCGGAGCCACACAGGATGGAGCCTCGGGACGGGAGAGGATGAGGTGTCCAGCGCAACGACGGCTCGTCGGAGCCTCGAAGCGCTTCGTCCAAATTAGGGCGGTGACTGTGAACATCGTCCGACCCGGCTTGTGCTGGAGGTTGTACGTGCCGTGTGCGGTTTCGCGAGATGCTGGACAGATTGGTTGCGGGACATGATTGACATGATCAGCTGGTGGCTGAGTCGGTTTGGTAGGCCCTGAACCGGGTGACGGGGTCGGTATTCGAGCCGTGGGTGTAGGGCGAGATCTTCGCCGTTGTGCAGGACGCGCAGGTGGGTGTCCTCGACGAGGATGGTGAGGAGCTTGCCGGCCTGGGTGCGCCCGACACGGATGCGTTGGCGGGTGACCATCACGATGCCGTCGGTCAGGACGCGGCGTTCGACTTGGACCGGTCCGGCCGGTGGTGCGGCGAGTTCGGTGGTGGCGATGCGGGCGCCGCGCAGATTGCCCGCGTTGGTCAAACGGGAATGGGTGGGGCAGCGTCTTGGCCAGGACACCGCCGGCGATGACGTGCACGAGGTGTCCGTGGAGGCGAGCGGTGACGCGTTGGCTGGCCTGGTGTGTCCAGCTGCCACAGGTGCATCGGGTTTCCCGCTGCCACGGCTGTGCTTGCACGGATGGTGCTGCTCCCCTCCCGCACCAGGCCGTTGCGGACCAGCGCCCGGTGCACCGTAGCCTGCCCATGGTTGACTCCGGACGCTGTGCAGGTAGGTAGCGGTATTCAGCTATCGACAGAAATTGCTGCCGTTGGCGCATGATGCGACAGGGACGGCGAGGAGATCCTACTAACGGCTTCTGCGGGGCGAGCGGGAGTAGGCATTCAGCGCCGCGATGACTACATCTAAGATCTTTTTAACGATCAAGGCGACGGTTCCCATCGCGCATATTGCAACCAACGCGAACGGCCAAGTTCTCGGTATTTCTTCGGACAGCTTCACTACTCGTTCGTCCGAAGCGAACGTAATCCCCGCGTTAAGCAATACTCCAAGAAACGTCACGGCAAGCAGATAAACGCCGAATGTCACTAGCGGGGCGGTACCGTGTTCGACGCGTTCGAGTCTGTGAGACAGTCTATTCAAGCGTTCATTCTGCTCGACCAACTGCGGAAACAGAGATAGTGCCCTATTTGGGGCATCTGCCGCATATTTTGTGCTAATTAGTTCTTGAGTCGAGTCAGCCGGAAAATTGCCCGACTCTCCAACAATAGTTGCAAACTGCAACGACGCAAGTGCAGTGATGCCTGGTATCAACGTCTGAGGCTCAGAGCCGACATTAACTATCAAAAAGTGAAGTCGCTCGTCTGGCGACTTCTCCAAGCGACTGCCAATCCACTCGAAGCCAAATCCCGGATTTACGAAGCCTCCAGTTAGTACCAGCACTCCCTTTCTAGCCCAACTCCACTTGACGCTTACGTGCGCTCCGATGTCGGAAGGAAATGCAAACCTCTCTTTTGTTGACACTAATGCGACCGACGAAGGCTGCAGGATCACCGGATCGATGCGATGCTCACCCACAGCGTACTTGACCGGCTCGCCGTCTGGGTCCGTGATGAATAGAAGGTCAGAGGCCATTCGAACGTCGTATCCGGCGCCCTTCAATTGGGACCGATCCCACGTACCGTGGCGGATGATCTGATCGGCCTCAAGCCGCTTAAGTATTTCTGACTTACCCAGTAGGCCCGCGTCTATCATCCTCGGGTTCTGAGATCTTATGCGCCGCATCCCGCTCCTTCAGGTCTACGCGCATCGCGCAAAGCCGGCCAAGATCGCCGGCTCGCCCCCACGCGACCAGGGCGTCACCCACCCGTCCGCACTTTAGCAATGCATGGCCGAGCAGAACAGACTCGGCCATTCCGCCGAGCGTATCTTCGTCATGAACCCTTCCGCCGATCTGTTTGGATCTACGTATTAGTTCTTCAACCGACTCACGTTCGATCTCGTTCTTCACAGCCCCGATGGATTGCAACTCTTGGAGAGATCCAGGGTGTGGAAGCACTTTCGGCGTGAGATCTTCCTCCGCTACGCTCGTCGCGACGTCGAGTTCGTCTTCATAGATGTGCATTGAAGCAGCGAAGTGCATGTACCTACCTGGCGCGATCCCGAGTTCGGCCGCGAGCAGTCTTTGAATTGTGGTTAGCAGCGCCACGTCATATGGCATAACCATGAGCGCCGACTGAGAGCGCATCGTAGCAACCGCGTCGAGCCTGTCGTCTCGAAGGAGCAATTGCAGGCCCATCATACACGGCACGTCGCGCGTCGGAGTCGTCAAGTCCTTTGACTCAACCATTAGCACCAAGGCACGTCGCGTCGCACGATCTGCGCGCAGACGCTGAAGTGTAACCGCAAATTGTTGGGCAGCGCCGAACAGACGCGGACCCAGTGCGCTTCTAACGCGCACCCCGTCATCAGTAAAGGCGGCGGCTCGATCGTTCCAAAATCTGATACCAGCAACGGTATCGTCGCCAGTGACGGTCCATAGAATATTTGCCAGAGCATAGGGCAACGAGAGCGGCCGAACCGCCGACGCAAACAAAACTTGCTCAGGATGGTCTAGCGTAAAGGAGTAGGCTTGGATCTCCCGAAACGGGCGAGGGGCTCGCCTGAAGGACGAACCGACCGACAACGGATCGGTGACGCCGTTCACGAGCCTGCCCTCCTTGAGGACATCCCGTGTTACCTGCTGCAATGCTGCAGCGAAGGTCGGAAAAGGCTGCACCTACGGAGGGTACCTCGCCCCGGCAAGAAGCCGCTGGAGCTTACCAACTGTCACCTTCCTGTCTCTTCGTCCCAACCGCCTCGGACGACATCGGGCATTATGTCACTCAAGGCAATCTGACCACTACGAAACGTTGCGGGCCGCATCAACTGGGACATGCTCGCTAGTGGGTGGCCACTGACGTTTCCGGTCCGCACGCGTCGCGGGCAGACCCGGAAACGCTGCGTTTGGCAGAGGCCTGGTGCGCCTGGGAACCCGGCGAACCATAGTGGCCACTGCACCGGAGAAGCCTGAGCCGGCGGCGTACACGTGAGTCCCCGCCGAATGGTTGGACAGGCACCTTTATCCCCTCTTAACAAGCCGTTTCAGGGATCGAAGCACTTTCTTCGGCTATGAGAGTTAGCCTTCGGCGGGCCTCAAGGGCTCCTCGGACGTCTGGCCGCCATGCGGCGTCGCCTTGCCGTTGCGCGATCCGCGCGGTCGCGGCCCTCGCCTGAAAAGCCGCAGATTTTACCGCAACAGCTACCACCGACCCCTCCCACTCACGGCCAGACGCGTACCAGCGCAAATGCGCAGTTGAGCGGCGGCGACCGCCCGGCGGCCGAGGCCAACGGCCTCGTCGGTATCGGCCTCGCCGCGGACACCGACGAGGGAGGCGACGTCCGTAGTCGGCACCCGCGGATTAAGAGTCCACGATCTTCGATATCGCGGTATGACGCTTGATTCTGCCCCGTGTCGTTGTGGCTGGTGGGGTGGCCGGTGGTGTGTTGCGGTGTGTCACCGGCTTCCGCACCGTGTCGGGACGGATGGTCTCCCCACGGTCTCCCCTGGCCCGGCTGGTCGCGGCGACGAGGGTGCGGAGTGGGCTGGGGTCGGCGTGGGCGAGGTAGCGGAAGCTCTGGGGGTGGTCGGAACTGGCCTTGCTGCCGCAGCTCGTGCAGCGGCAGTGGCTGGTCGAGGGCGCAGACGCGGTGGAGAAGGAGTGAAGCAGGAGCAGATGGGCGTGTTCGGCTCCTTCGAGGTAGTCGTCGAACTCCGACCGGTCCAGGCTGAGCGCGTGGCGGTGGTGCCGCCACGCGGTCTCGGGCTTGAGGTCTGGATCTCGCGGAGGCGGGCGGTGCCGACGATCGCCATGGTGGGGCTGCCGGCGTACAGGATGATCGGCGTGTCCGGCCGGGCGTTGACCGGGCGGCGACGCAGCTCCACTGTCTTGACGCCGGACAGAATGGCGTTGGCGAACCGAGGGCGCACGGATAGCAAGAGCGTCCTAGAAGTGGTCACCGTTGGCGGCCTACCTAGTAGATCGCAGAGACAAGTCCGAGGTATCCGCAGCGGGCTAGACCGGTCACGCTGCTGGAGTTAGAACACCCTGACCTTCTGTCCTACCAGCGGGAACAACCGGCCGATCCGCGCCCGGATCGCGGCAGAGGAGTGCGTTGCTAGTCAAGTATCTGTCATTTCCGCTGACGATCCCGAACAAATTCGCCCTTTGTTGTCGCATGGGACTTGAGGACGATGCAAGATCGAGTATTGCGGCGCAGGCGTCGGCCGCGGACAAGGAACGAGCGAAGGCCATCGAAGAATCTTTTAGGGTTGCGTGGAGAGTTACTCGAGCTTGCGGAATTCATGCAGAAACGGGGCATTTCAACCGACGCAATTCGGATTAGTCGCGGCGTTGTAATGAGACGTCGACTATTTAGGTCAAGGCCCGAGGTTGTGTGGGATCACCTGGCCGATGGCTGGAAGGCTGTTCAAAGAGCGCGGTCGCCTTTTGCTCGAAAGTGGCGGTCGTTGGCTGATCGGCGCTACCGGAATGTTCTGTGCCACGCAGGATCTCAGATCGTTGAACCGCCCGCGGCCCGGTTTGCGTCCGACCATTGTGGAGCAAGGAGCAAACGCGATGACAGCCACAACGCTTCCCGCGGACCGGACGACCACGACGTCGTGAGCATCCTCGCTAGAGCACTCTGCTCTACCTGCCCGAACCGGGCCCGCCAACCCGCCGGCGCAGGCTCCGGAGCCGGTGAACCCTTGGGCCAGATCGACAATTGTCGGTTCTGGCCCCAAAGCGTTCGTTGCTACTGCCCAGAAGGTTCATCATTTGGGCGAGTTTAAGGCTAAGGTACGTCAACCAGGAAGAACAGGCGTCGATCCAGGAACAGGCTGGTATCCAATGGCATCCACCCAACTAGCCATAGTTCTAGATTCAGCGAAAGGGCCCACAGAACGATGACGACCAGGAAGAGCCTGGCCCAAGCCTGACCCTCATCAGCGTCTTCCATATTTGATCTTTAGGAAACAGTACGCTTCCGCTGTCCAGCCGACCCATCCGGCCCGCCCGGCAAACCGGGCTCCCCTCCAGCCCCATCTCATCGCTGCGGCGCCATATCCGGATGCCGACCCGGATATAAGCAACGACGGACCATTGGCGTAGATCTTGCAAACCCGATATTCCGCCCTGCTCAGTGCAATTGCGAGAATGTACCTCGCAAGCTGAACACGAGGGCAACCAACCCCTGACGTACCGAAATAGCAGCCGGGATTGTGTCGAAAATCAGATCGAAACCTTTTGTGTCCGTATCGGGCTCCAGCGCGATACCGGTTATACTTCGTCTTGTAACTGCTGTACTTCCGGCAGACCCATCGCCAGTCGCTGCACCATCGCTTGCCGTCCAGATCAAATTTGTTAGGCGGATCTGCGCAGGTGTATTCGTACCGGTTGCAGCTTCCGCCAGGGACTGGGTCGGTTTGTAGGAAGCGGCCGGTGGCCGTGTTGTAGAGGCGTACGCCCATCAGGATGATGCCGGATGGGGTGTCAGCGGCGCGTTGTTTGGCGCCGAGCCATCCGTATCGCTGCGCGCCGACGTCCTCGGCTTCGCGTGGCGTGCCGTACTCGGTGGCCTCGGTGGTGCGGGACAGGCCCTCGTCATCGGCATGGATCGCCGCCACCAGATCACCGTGCAGGTTTGCGACCTGCCACTCCACCTGTCCGCTCTCGCTGTCGAAGATGCCCGTCATCCCCGACACGCCCGTGACCGGCCGGGTGTACCGGTTTGCCGTTTCTTGTGTCCACGACGGACTGTCCTCGTTCCCGTCGTAGTGATGCACGGACTGCACAGCGGTGCCTGAGGCGTTGTCGGTCCAGGATCGCACCCGCTCGCCCGTCACATCGAGGGTGTAGTCGGTGGTCCGGCCTCCCTGGGTGATCGTGTCCACGAGATCCGTCGAGTGGTAGGCGACCGTGACGTTTCCACCGCCGGAACTTGCCGTGTCGGCCGCCGGGACAGTGGTCGTCCGGCCCAGGGCGTCGTACACGTAGCCAGACGTGTCCACCCGGTTTGCAGTGTCGTAGGTCCAGGTTCGCGACGCGGCCACGGTCGCCGTCTGGCAGGCGCCATCGGCCGCCGGATCGTACTCCGTGAGGCTGGCATGGTTCGACGAGGTACTCAACCCGTACGACCGGGTGGTGCACTGGCCGCCGATCGTGTCCCGGATTGAGGTGAGCCGTCCCGCCTGGTCATAGCTGTATTCCTGCTCCGACAGGCTGGACGACCGTTTACGCCATTGGCCGTGCGCTGATTCGACCACCGACTCGGTGTAGAGCGTGCAGTCCGCGGCCCCACAGTCGGGTTTGACGTAGGTCATCCCGACCTGCGTACCGGTCTCGTCGATCTCCGTGGTGACCTGCACGCCGTTGGGCCACGACTCCGACAACATGTGACCGTTGGCGTCGTAGCTACCGGAGAAGGCTCCCGCCTGCGAGTCGTTCACCGAGGTCAGTAGGCCTCGCCGCTCGGTGCCGCCGTCGTAGGTGTACGTCCGGGTGGCTTTCCCGTCGTTACTGGTCGCCACCCGGCCGAGCAGGTCGTACGTGGTGGTCGAGGTGACCCCGTCGGAGTCGGTGTACGACGTCTGCCGGCCCAGGGTGTCGTACGCCTTGATGACCTGCGCCGTCGCCAGACCGCTGACCACCGACTGCACCCGCAGCAGCCGCCCGGTCGCCTGCTCGTACACGTTCCGGGTGATCGGCACCGCTGTGCCCAGCCCAGACGCCACCGACACGCTCGTCTCGTACGCCCGACCGGCGCCGTCGTACGTCGTGGTGGTGGTCCGTAGCGTGCCAGCGCTGGTCTTCTCGGTCTCGACCCGGGATTGGTTGAACATGTCGTACGTGGTGACCGTGACCGGCAGTTCCGGCCCGGACGCGGCCTGCCCACCCGGCTGGACCCGGCAGGGCAGGTTCGCCCATTCTGGCTTCAGGTCACATTCGGCGTAGCCGGATCCGGAGGTCGCCCGGTAGTAGACCGTCTTGCGGGTGGCCGGTGTGGTGGTGCTGGTGCCACCAGCTGGCGCGGTCGTCGAGGTGGCCAAGCCGGTGATCGCTTCGTACGAGGTCCGGGTCGCCTGAGCCAGCCCGCCCGGGTCCACGGTCACCACCGTCGGCAGGCGCAGACCCCAGTCGTACATGGTGGTAGTGGTCCGCGTGTCGTGGTCACTTTCGACACCGCCCGCGTCCCAGGTTTGGACGCTCACGCTTTGTTTGGTGATCAGGTTGTATGGCCCACCGGTGGTTGGTGCCCCCTCGTCGTAGATGTTCACCGTGCGCTGGCGGCCGCGTACGGTGACGCCTGTGGGAAGTACGACGTCGTGCTCCGGCTCCATCGTGCTCGTGAGCCTCTGCCCGTCAGCCGAGTAGGTGCTGAGCGTGGAGCGGCTGCGGGCGAGCATGCTTTCGGCCGCCACATCGTCGATCGGGCTGGCGTTCAACGCGTCGGCACGGTTGCCAGCGGTCAGCGTCCGTACCGTGTTGCCCCATTGGTCGTACCAGGTGGCGGTGATGTGACCGCCCGGCGTCGCCGCGTTCACCTCCCGGGCGTTCGCGTCCAGGTAGGTGACTGTGGCCCGCTCATACGACGACGGCAGAATGCCTGCGCCCGGATCGCCGGTCGGCACCTGGTTGGCTTGGAAGACGGCCGTGGCGTCCGTCGGCCCCTCCGGCTGCGACCACCGGTTGGTCTGCGTCGACGACAGATCGTACGGCGCGCCCGCGCCGGCGACCGGGACCTTGTAGACCACAGTCTGGGTGGCGGTGCCGGCGGCCAGCGCCGACCGGGTCACCTTGTACAGCCGGCCCGCTCCCGGGTCACCCGGGATGGTGGTGTAGCTGAACTGCCACGGTTCCTCGGCGACCGGCTTGACGACAATGAGGATCCCGTCGCTGGTGTAGTCGTAGGTTTCCCGCAGCTGCCGCATAGTGCCGGCGTCGTTCCAGTCAAGGCGTGGGTCCCAGCTCGCCCGCAGCCGGCCGGCGTTGTCGTACGCGTACCGGATCATCGACACGGTCCGCATCGCCGGGGTGGCCAGGTCCGGATCCCACGCGGTGAAGGAGATCTCCTTCACCCGACCTAGGTGGTCACCCCACGCCGACTCGTCGGTGCCGGTCGCCGTCGTCACCGTGGCGTAGGCGAAGCTCAGCGCCCGGCAGCCCCGGGTCAAGGTCGCGCAGTTCACCCCGTCCGCCACAGGCGCCAGCATCCGAGTCGGGCGGACCACCTCCTTACCGTCGACGGTCGCCTTCTCCCAGCTCAGGGTGGTGGTCTGGTTGCTGCCGGGTACGGTCACCGAGGCCGGGAAGTATTTGCCGGCAGTGGTGCCGGTGATCCGGGTGAACAGAACGGTGTTGCCGTCTTCGTCGGTCAGCGTGTAGGAGTCGCTGCCGCTGGTGTAGGTCAGGTTCAGGAACTCCATCCCGACCTCGGGGTCGAAGACGGTCGTGGTGCGCTTGGTGAAACCGATCGTCTCACCGTCCGGCAGCCCGACCTGTACCAGCGATCCGAACACCGTCAATGAGGTGTACGGCGACTCCGCCTCCTCCACCAGCGCGCCGGAAACCCAGCCCGGACCGAACATGTTCGCCGCGTCCGTTTCGGCGGCCCGTCGGGTGTTGTAGGAGCGGGTGACCGTCAGGTCGCTGCCGAAGGAGTCGACTGACACGTCGGTGTCGGACACGGTGTAGTTCCCGGTGATCAGGTTGACCGAACCAGGCCCGATCTCCTCCGAGGCAGCCGACGCCTGGTTCCGGTCGAAGGTGATCTTCACCGGACTGGACGTGCCGCCCGTTCCGCCAGTGAAGACGCCGCGTAGTTGCAGGGGTCCGTCGCGGGGGATGGAGTACGGATCGGTGGCGGCCAAGGTTGCCTCGATGTCCCAGTTCAGCTTCGGGAACGTGCCGGCTCCGCTGGTCGGCACCGGCCAGGTGACCGGGCCACCGCCCTCGGCGACGGTGAGGTGCGAGGCGGGCAGGTTCAGCCAGGTGTCGGCGTCGCCACGGCGCCACTGGTACGTCACCCCGGTCGCGGTCGCCTGGCTGACACCGGTGATCGCGGTTTTCGCCGCGGTGATGTCACCTTCCTTCGGCGCCGTCACCGCACCGGAACCCACGCTGAACGCGTACTCCTGGATCGCCGATTGGTTTCCGGCCCGGTCGCGGGACCGCACGTAGAGCGTCTGCGGGCCGTCCGCGGCCGGCGTGATCGAGACGGTCGCGTCCCCGCCCAGAGTGGATGCGTTGACCGTCTGGTTCGGCGGGTTGACGTTCAGTCCGTACTCGTAGGCCGCAACGTCGGTTACCCCAGCGGCGCCGAAGGTGAATGTGCCTGCCGTTCCCGCGGCCGCTGACCATTGATCGGCTGGATAGGTCGTGGACGAGACCGTCGGTGCCGCGGACGGGGCGATCGTGTCGATTCTCATCGCGCAGTAGCCGGTCCAGGCGCCGTCGGCGAGGCCGTCGTTGCCGCGTACATGCCAGGAGTAGGTGCCGTTTTCGGCGAATGCGCCGGCCGGCACGGTCGTGGAAAGCCAGGAGCCGGAGGCGCCGGGGCCGACGATGGCGCTGCCGATGGGAGTGCCTCCGCCGGTCAGCCACTTGAATTCGGCCCGTACCGGGGAGCCCTCGGCGTCGGTGATCCGCGCCCGCAGTTGCGGTGTCTTGGTGTTGACGTAGGGCGTGTTCGGGTTCAACGCGCACGGAAGCGAAGGCACCGTCGCCCGGGCCGTGACCGTCGGCGGCGACTGGTAGGTCAGCCTCACGTACGGGGCTTTCGCGCCTTCGGAGGAGTTGAACCTTTTCCAGCCGAGGTTGCTGGTCTCGGAGGTAGCCCGGATGCCGATGTTCACGGTGCAGCAGGTCGCTCCGGTGGCGTGGTCGGCGAACGCGCCGGTCACCGACGAGTTGACCCAGCCGTCGGCGCAGGACGAGTTGTACCCTCTCGTGCTTGTGGTGTAGCCGAGCAGTTTGCGCCACTGCGGCTGGTTGGTCCACCGTGCCGACGAGTTGACGTACGCCGCTTCCCAGGTTTCCCACCGCGCCGGCGTACAGGACCACGAATGGTGCTCCCACAGGTAGATCGTCGCGGCCTGCACCTGCTTGCCCTTCAACCAGTCCAACCCGGTGAACCGAACGAACGACCTGGCCTTGGTCGTACCACCGTCGAAGGTGCCAGCCTTCAGTTCGGTTGCCGCGGATTGGTCCGATGTGTAGTCCGACTGCACGAACGCGTCGAAGTCTGGATTGAGGGTGACTGCCGGGTCGATAGTCACCGGAAACACCGTTTCCGGGTCGGCCAACCACTTCTGGTCCGGAGTCAGCGTCACGGCGACCGAACCCGCTCGAGCCGAGCTGACCTTCTTCGCGACCGCCGCCCGGCGCACGCGCTCACCGGAGCGTGGATCGACCCGCGCGTCCCACATCAGCGGCGGCGGTGACACCCCCACCGTCGTGCCGGCGCGGCTGCGGATCCCGAAGCCCCCACGGCGGTCGTCCACCAGGGTGAGCCCGGAGCTCCGCAAGGGCAGCGAGAGGTTGCGAACCTCGGCGGCAGCCGCCCGGTTCTTGACCACCACGTACTGCTCAAAACCCGTACGAGTCGACTCGACAACCAGGTCCACACCTGGGCGCACCTCTGGATAGGTCGCAGTCGTGCCCGCCAGGACCGGCGCCGGCAGCCGACCTGACCAGCCCAGCGAGACCGTCCCGCCGTCGCCGGTCACCGTCACCAGATCATGCTCACCATCGCCTGCCTGACCGGACAGGCGCAGGCCCGCCGGATGCGCCTTCGCCGTCACGGACCCGTCGGCCCGGGACGCTAACGAAAAGTCGACCTGCTTCCAGCCGCCGGTCTGCTCGTCCCGTATCCGCACCGGCCCCAGGTGGATTTTGGCTTCCACACGGCCGTCCGGGTGCGCCCAGAACTCGGAGGTCTCAGAGGTCATCCCCGCGATCCGGACCGTCCTTTTCGTCAACCGCGCGGTCACCAATGCCGCCGCCTCGTCCGCCCGTTCCAACGGCGGCAGTTCGGCCGGCGCAGGCGCGATAGGTGGCTTCGGAGCTGCGGCTGCCGACCTGGCCACCCAGTCCGCCATCGTCACCGCCAGGACCACGGACAATCCAGCCGCGAGTACCCTGCCTCCGCGGCTACGTGGCACGCGAGGAATCCGGGACCTCGCCCCCCATACAGATCTCCTGCGATTCATTGATCCTCCTAATCCAGACATTCGCCGAATGGCCCGCCGAACGATCGCTGCCACATTCCGTGGTCATGACTGGACACGACCGATGGATTGACGCGAGAATTGTCGATTCGTCGACACTTAGAAGGCTGCGGCCCGAGCTAGGCCGGACAATCAATGCATTCTTAACGGCCAATCAATGGGAGATCGGTTCCGGATGATCGGTCAAGCGGTAGAGATCCGGTTATTGGGTCCGGTGGAGGTGTGTGCCCAAGAGCGGGTTACACCGGTCGGGCCTCCTCAGCAGCAGCGGCTGCTAGCGGCGTTGGCCGTGGATGCCGGACGGATGGTGACCGTGCAGACGCTGATCGACCGGGTGTGGGACGAGGCGCCCCGAGGAGCCCGGCACACCTTGAACGTGTTGATCAGTCGGCTGCGCCGGGTCCTGCAAGAAGGGGATTCGACACGGACGCCGATCGTGTACCGCTCGGGCGGCTACGTGCTCGACGTCGAACCTTCGCAGGTGGACGTGATCCGCTTCTTTGACAAAGTGGCGTGGGCCCGCCAGCCCGACCGGGCAGATCACGAACGGGTCGAGGCACTACGGCAGGCTTGTGACCTCTGGCGCGGCGACCCCCTTGCCGGCATCCCAGGGCAATGGACGGCATCGGTCCGTGACGCGTGGCAACAGCAGTACCTGGACGCCGTGCTGGTTTGGGCGCAAGCCGAGCTGTCCGTCGGCAACCCGAGCGCGGTCATCAGCCTGTTGACCGAGCTGAGCAGCGCATATCCACTCGTCGAGCCATTCGCCGCAGCCCTCATGCGGGCCCACTGCGCCCTGGGCCGCACCGCCGATGCTCTGGCGCACTACACCTCGATTCGCCGCCGTCTCGTCGATGAGCTCGGCGTGGACCCGGGGTCGCAGTTGCAGCACCTTCATCAAGCGATCCTCCGGGGCGAACTGGACGCCCATAACGACCTCCCACCCCGCCCCACGTCCTCAGCTGAGACATCCGAAACGGGTGGCGCCCCGCATTGGGACGGCTGCCCGTACCGTGGCTTGTTGCCGTTCGAGGAACGTCATGCCGCGGTGTTCTACGGCCGGCGCGCACTGACCGCCCGCCTGGTGGAACGCCTTGCCAAACAGTCGGCCGATGCCGGGGTGCTGGTCGTTCTGGGGTGTTCCGGTGCGGGCAAGTCCTCGCTGCTGCGAGCCGGGCTGCTGGCGGCCCTCGCCGACGACCGGGTGGTACCCGGCTGTCGCTCCTGGCCGCGACGGATTATGACGCCGACGGCCGACCCGGTGCGCGAGTTGGCCACCCACCTGGCCGACCTCACCAGCACCGACGCCATCACCGTCTACCAGAGCCTCGCCAAGCATCCCGAACAGGCCCACCTGCTGGCCGGCCAAGCCTCGTCAACAGCTGACGCCGCCGGTGAGCCACCCAGGCTGGTGCTGGTGATCGACCAGCTGGAGGAGTTGTTCACTCTCGACATCGATCCCGTCCAGCAGAACGTATTCCTGAGCGCCGTGCACGCCATGGCCACCGCCCCGGCCCTACCGGACGGCAAACCGGCCGCGCTCGTCGTCGCCGGGCTCCGCGGCGACTTCCTCGACCAGGCCCTGGCATTCGCACCGCTGCGGGAAGCGGTCGAGGCCGGCCCGTTCACCGTCGGTCCGATGAACGAGGCCGAGCTCCGTGAGGCGATCACCGGCCCGGCCGCCGAAGCCGACCGGCGCGTTCCCGAAGAATTGACCTCCATCCTGCTTGACGACCTGCGCGACCGGAGCCTGCCGACCGGCTTCGACAACGGCGCGCTGCCGCTGCTGTCCCAGGTCATGTTCGTCATGTGGCCCTGCGATCAGGCCGAAGACTTGACCGTGACCGGCTACCGCCGCACCGGCGGGGTGGCCGCCATCGTGCAGACCAGCGCCGAGCGCGTCTTTCACGCGCTGACGGCACACCATCGCGAGGTTGCGCGCAGGGTGTTCACCCACCTCACCAACGCGGCGGGCGGGCGGCTCACCCGCCGGCCAAGCACCCGCGCGGCGCTGCGGATCGCTGCCGCCTGCACCGATACCGACCTGGACACCGTGCTGGAGGCGTTCATCGCGCAGCGGCTGATCACCCGCATTGACGACGACCTTGTCGCCATCGCCCATGAGGAGTTGCTGCGCTCCTGGACCAGACTGCGGGAATGGCTCCAACCCAGCCTTACCGACCAGGCTCTGCACCGTGCGCTCGTCGATGACGTGCACGCCTGGGACAACCGCCGAAGCGACCCGTCCTACCTGTACCGCGGCAGTCAACTTCTCGCCGTCCGCGAGGCCGTCAATCGCTGGAGCAGCGACCCGACCGGCCATCTCTGCGTCGACCCACTGGCGGTCGAGTTCCTCACGGCCAGCGAACGCCGCAGCCGCCGTCGCCGCCATATCTCAAGTGCCATCGCGGCCGCCATGACCGTGCTGATGGTCCTGACCGCGAGCGCCGCGTTCATCGCCAACAGAAACGAGGCCCGTGCCAACGAGCAGCACGCACTGGCCCTGTCTCGCCAACTCGCCGCGCAGAGCCTGTCCATGAGCGGTGTGGACCAGGTGAGATCCCAGAAGCTGGCGGCCGCCGCCCTACGCGTGGCACCCACGCCGGAAGCGGCAGACGCGGCTACTGCCGCCCTGGCCAACTACCGCAGCGTCCTCGGCCACCGAAGCCCGGTGCAGTCGCTGGCGTTCAGCCCAGATGGACGCCTGCTGGCCACCGGCAGCAGCGACGGCACGGTACGACTCTGGAACCCCGCCACCGGTAGACCCGTCGGCAAACCCCTGACCGGTCACACCAAACAAGTCGACGCGGTCGACTTCAGCCCAGACGGAGACCTGCTGGCAACAGGCAGCAGCGACGGCACCGCGCGACTCTGGAACCCCGCAACCGGCCAACCCGTCGGCAACCCACTGACCGGCAACGGATGGGTCCGCACGCTCGCCTTCAGCCCAAACGGCCGGCTGCTGGCCACCGGCGGCGAGGCAGGAACCATACTCTGGAACCCGACCACCGGAAAACCCGTCGGTGCACCCAACGCTGGACACCCCCGGCGGGTACACGCGATCGCGTTCAGCCCGGACGGACGGCTGCTGGCCACCGGCAGCGAGGCAGGCACGATCCGGCTATGGAATCCGGTGACCGGAAGACTCGTCGATACGCCCCCGACCGGGCACGCCACACAGGTCAACGCGATGGCGTTCAGCCCGGATGGGCAGCTCATGGCCACCGGAAGCAGCAACGGGTCGATGCGGCTATGGAATTTGGCCACCGCCGAAGCCGTCGGCCAGCCCACGGGCAGCACCGACGGCTGGGCACCCGCATTGGCATTCAGCCCGGACGGGCGCCTCCTGGCTGTCGGCGACGCCGACCGTGCGCTGCTCTGGAACCCAACCAATGACCTTCCTGTCGGCGAACCGATGAGAGGCCACACCGGGCGTGTGCGCGCCGTGGCATTCAGCCCGGACGGACGCCTGCTCGCAACCGGCAGCGAAGACGGGACGGTACGGCTGTGGAATCCGACCACCCATGAACCCGCCGGCGCACCCTTGACCCGCCACAGCGGTCCGGTCCGTGCCGCGGCGTTCAGCCCGGACGGACGCCTCCTCGCCACCGGCGGCCCGCACGGGGAAATGTGGGTGTGGAACCCCGCAAACGGCGAACCCGTCGGGCCCCACGGCAATGAGGCCTCCGACGCCTTCGGGGTGGCGTTCAGCCCGGACGGACAGCTCATGGCCACCGGACACGGCAACGGGACAGTGCGGCTGCGGAATCCCAGCACGGGTAAACCCGTCGCTACTGCCCTCCAAGGCCCCGCACGGTCCATCAGCGCCGTCGCGTTCAACCCCGACGGGCGCCTGGTAACCGCTGGCATCGAAGCCGACAGCACGGTCCGGCTTTGGGATACCCACACCGGCCAACCCATCGGCGCACCCATCGCCAGCCCCGACGGACCGATTTACGAAGTCGCGCTGAGCCCGGACGGGCGACTACTCGCCACCACCAGCCACAACGGAACGGTACGGCTGTGGGACCCAGCCACGGCCAGACCGGTGGGCGCGCCCTTGGCCGGGCACCCATGGCCGGCGTACACCATCGCGCTGAGCCCCGACGGGCGCCTATTGGCCACTGGCAGCGAGGACGAGACCCTGAGGCTATGGGATCCGGCCACTGGCAGACCCGTCGGCGCACCCTTGACCCGCCACAAGGGAGCGATTTACGCGGTGGCATTCAGCCCAGACGGCCAGCAACTCGCCACCGGCAGCCGCGACGGCACGGTACAGCTGTGGGACCCCACCCTCTACACCGAACCAATCCGGAGCCTGTGCAGCCAACCCGGCGGCCTCACCCCCGAGGAATGGGACATACACGCCGCAGGCGAACCATACGTCGACGTCTGCCGGTAAGACGGCCGTCCCGTCCGAGCACCACGGAGGTCACCATGACCATGAACCAACCCGCGCGATGGATCCCCTGCGTCCTCGCGGGCCTGCTCGTGCTGCTCAACGGCTCCAGCGGCGCCCAGGCAGAGCGTGCGCCAACCCGGCACACCGCCGCGACGGGCAGCGTCGCGGAGTACCCGTCCATGACGGCGTTACGCAAGGTCGAGCAGGAAGGCGTCGCGTACGACCTCACCTGGACGATCACCGGCTCGCCGCTGATCGTCGTCGCACCACACGGTGGCGCGATCGAGCCGCGAACGAGTGAGATCGCCGCGGCGATCGCCGGCGCCGAGCACACCCAGTGCCAGTTCAAGGGCAAACTGCCAGCCGGTCAGAACCACCCTCGGCTGCACGTCACGAGCGAAAACTGGGACGTCGAGCAGTGCCTGATCCTGATCGCCCAGCGCACCCACGCGCTGTCCGTGCACGGCACCTCCAAGGCCGGCTCGACCGTCTACATCGGCGGGCGGGACACCGCCACCGGCGCCGAACTGGCCACCGCTCTGCGCGCCGCCGACTTCACCGTCGTCCAGCCCGCACCCGCCGACATCGCCGGCACCTCGATCGACAACTTCGTCAACAAGGACGCCGACAGCGCCGGCGTCCAACTCGAACTCACCTACACGCTACGCACCGACCTGTTTCCCACCAAGGACGGACCGCCGTCAACACGCGGGCAGGACTTCGTCGACGCGGTACGCGCCGTGTACTCATGATCCAAGCACGCGTGCTCTGGAATCGCTCGATAGGCGCTCTTCAGACCGTCATGCTGCATGCCGTAGATCTTGACGATGTTATAGAGGCGGTCGACGCGAACCGAGAAAGTCGAACAGCTTGCGCAGCCCGGCCTCGGTGTCGGACAGCGCGGCGTCGTGCAGCCAGCCGCCGCTACGTTCAGTAGCGAGCGGATCGCGGCAGATGAGGACGCCAAGATCATGCCGGAAGTCGTCGAATCGCCTCACCCGCACTCGAACAACAGCTCACACTGGGGACGCTGGACGCACCGGTTCTATACGCCGAAAATTCACCCACCAGATCATGTCGAACAATTCGATCCTTGATCGCCCCGGTTCAAGCGCGGACAAGAGAGTCCAAGCGTCCGCGTTCTCCCGCCGCGTCAGATCCGTCCAGATCCACTCCAGCGCCTCGGCGATACGACTCTCGGCGTACACGCTGTCCACTAACGACCGCCTTTCAGGCCATCGCGGATTCATGTAGGCGCCAAAGATCGCCTGGTTGTCGAGGATCGGTATGAGTTGAGGCCGCTTCTTGTGTAGGACCTTCGTGGCAACCGACGCAGCGAATCCCTTCCACTGCGCGACGTCGGCAATCAGACGCGCGACCCTGCCGCGGACTTCCAGGGAGGTCTGGGCCAGCGGCATGTCGGGAAGCCCTTCAAGATCCAGGTCGACGCCTCGATCCTGAACGCTCTTGAAAGCCGCAGGCCCGACCCGCGAGTTGATCAGGATCGTAACAGCGAGATCCTCCGGCATCAGCCGATCCGGATCCGTGGTCGGCCTCCAGTCCAGATACCGCAGGCCGTCGTCGGTTCGATAGTCACAGAGCAGTTTGTCGGCGTCCACGAGACAGCGGTCAAGACGGCCACCGCCAACTACCAGGTCGGTCCCCATGATCTAATCCTCCGACCACACAGCCAAGGCGGACACATACATTAGGCCGGCCTGTTCGCTACTGGCGGGCGATTGGCACGTCCGAGCGTGCGCACGCATGTCCAGCCCCGCGACTGCATGACGGCGAACGTCCACGTGCTCGGCGACCACGGCAACCGAACTGGTTTGATGGTCGACGCCCATAACCTGGTCCGGATCGGGCATCCGTCGATAGGTGCGAGTACCAGCGGTGGACGCGCAGCCTGCACCGACTTGGCGGCCGGGCTCCTAGCCGCGTTGCTTCTCGCTGTCCTGGCCGCCGCCCGGTTGGCAGCCTACGCAGGACACCCGGCGCCCCGATCGCGGCAGATGTGCGCATAGGCGCAAAGCTTCTCGAACAGGGGCCTACCCCGTCTTCTTCACATTCTCGACGACTTCATGCTTCGACCAAGAAAGCCTTCCTACCTCCAAGATGGCAACGTAGCGAACCGCCCAGACGGAGGATTCGAAAGTCTTTTCCAGAGAGAATTCTGCAACCTCACCAGTGTCAACCGCGGCAAATCTATTACCTCGCGAGAGCCCATGATCTGACACTTCGAACCAACCGTCGAACCCAATCTCGGAGTGAGCAATACTATTGTCACTCAACCATGCTTCCGTCTGCAATGACAATCTCGGGTCTATCAAGGCTACAGTACCGATATTCTTAGCGGTGACGGTTACAAAGTGAAAAAGAGCTCCATCAGGCGATTCGAGAACACGTACATCCACAGAAAGTTCTGCGCGCCGTACGAGAGTCCGCCCTCGAAAAAACCTGATGTACGACAGCATGCCACCCGCGACCACAGTGCAGGTACTGGCGAGAACGCCGAACGACGTGACCGAGTCCTTGTTGGCGCGAAGCCAAGCCCCGGTAAAGACTCCATTTTTATATGCGTATGCCACGGCGAGCGACAGGAAGATCGCCAAGAGGGTCGGCGTCGCCCAGATTCGAATATCTCCTCGACCTCTCACGCTAGAAGAGGAGCGCCACTAGCAGGATGACAATGGCGACGACAAGAGCTACTGGAAGAAGTGCTCCAGGAACCGGACTCCTCTTGCGATACATGACATCTCACTCTCGGTAAGCGATGGAACAAGAGGTCTAGCTGAGTGGATGCAAGGCCATTCGCTTCGATCAGCCTAGCGGCAGCGTCGGCAACGAAGCGTTCAGGTTGACACTACAACATGCAACGACGCTCGACAGATGGTCGCACTTGACAAATTGACGTCAGGAGTATTGACAGTTTAGTGACACACGATCGCCCGTACGCTAATCACTGCATGATCATAGGAACCGCTCTCACCAAAATCGGGTGCGCGGTTCTCGGCATGAGCGGATGCTGCGGATGACTCGTGACACCGAGCGTTGAGGCGCCATACGGGGCGGCGGTCCCCCATACACTCTGGCGGCCTGACCCAATCGGCGGGTGCCGATCGTGGGACTGCCCTCTGATCTTGGACACCTCAGGCTCGGACCGTTGAGGTCGAGGTGGATGGCGGCGCACACGCTGTCCGCAGGATTTGTGCTACAGCGATTCATCCTGTCGGCCAGGCCTTGCGGATCGATGTGTTGGAGAACCCTTGAGCGCGGATCAGGGTCTTGGCGACGGAGCTCCCGACCACACTGACGCCAGCGGCACCAGTCCACCCGCGCGCCGGAGGGTGACGCAGAGACAGGCCGCGTTTCTGAGCGCTGCCTTCGCCGTGTTCGGTGCCATCGCCAGCGTTGCCCAGTTGGTCTCGTCGACGTGGCAAACGCTGCTCGTGACGCTGCTCATCGTCCTAGCCGTCGGGCTGGTCGTGTTCGGCGTTTGGTGGACGACGAGCCGCGGACGGCAGATCGCCTCTCTGTCGTTTCGCCTACTCGCAGCCTTGATCTTGGGGGCGCTCCTCCTGGGCGCCGGTGGCACCGCAGGAGCCCGATGGATGCTCGACAGCCGACCCGTCAAGTCGCAATCCGGCTCGGGCACGGGTACGTCCTGGTCACCCACCGTTGGACCGCAGAACCAGACACCTGCGGCACCGACGTCCGCGGCGCCGTCGACGTCGCCGACATCGACGTCCGAGCCGCCGCCGTCGTCACCTTCGACAACGCCTTCTGCCAGCGTCGGGCCGCCGCCCCCGTTGAAGATCTGTTCTGGATTGTTCCAGGCGGAGGTGAGGATCGAGCCGACGCAGGAGGCGTTCGATGTCGTGGCGTCCTACGGCTGCCGTGCCCCAGACACCGACCGTCCCTGGGTCTTCGTGCGGCTCACCGGCGTCGGTGAGCACGAGACGACGAACTACTACGCCCTCGAAGAGTTCACCGGCCACCCGAGCCCGTACAGGTTCCACAGCAAGCCGGTAGACCGAAACCCGTCCAAGTGCTACCTGGTCGTCGTGTTCACCGGAGCGAACCCGACGAAGAAGGAGTTCGTCAACCGGCTGCCGAGCAACGCACGACAGGCGTCTTCCTGCGTGCAGTAGTCAACCCTCTCGGCGTACACCCGCCACTCGTACCGAGCAAGGGGCAACGGACCACAGCCGCTGCTTTGGGCGACTCGCCTGGGCCAAATCGCCGGGCCACAATGATGATCTTACCGGCGACGGGAACAGCGACCGCGGACAGACCGAGTGGACGAGACCTGGCCTTCCACCTAGAGGCCAGATCCCGCGTTGAACTGCCGTACTCGACGCAGCCTGCCGCACCGCGGCACGGTCCCTGCGAAGTCGGACCTAATCCACACGTAGCCACCTAGCGGCTAGCGGCCCGATACTCCTCAACGATGGCGGCGGGGATCCTGCCACGCTCCGACAGCTCTTTGCCCTGCTTGGCAGCCCACTCCCGGATGGCCCGGTTCTCCTCGCGGCCACCGGCCCGCCGGCCACCAACCGGTTCACGCCGCCCGTGACCCGACACCGTCGACCGACCCAAACGGGTACCGGCGTCCTGATAGGTAGACAGCAGCGACCGGAGCTTGCTCGCGTTGCGGCCCGACAGATCGATGGAGTAGTCCACCCCGTCGATACCGAACCTCACCGTCTCTTCGGCAGCCTTGCCGTCGAGGTCGTCAATCAAAGTCTCGATAACCTGCCGCGCCACGACCCACACCTCCACACACAACGATTTCCGCGAACACTATCCCGATCCCGGTACCCCCATCACCAATAGCAGCACCCACCGACTTCCCACAATGTCCCGAAACAACGGCCAGCCACGCAGAGCCGGCCAGCCGCGTGAAAGGCCAGTCCCAACGCTCGCCGACCCAGTCCCAGCGCACCGTCAAGGCGGCGGACGGCCGAGCCGCCACCCTGACGCCTGCCCTCCAGGCATCTGATCGGACGATCAACTCAACGATCCGTGCTACGAGAGCACGCCGACCATCAGCCTCGCGATCGGCGCCGAATGGCAGGCCGGAGATCGCTCACCCGGCCGCTGCGAACACGAACTGGCCGACCGAACTCGGCTCGGTCACCGCTCGCCCAACCGCCACACGACCATCACCACCGCCACACCCACGGTCGAAGGCGCCTACTCCACGTGGCCGTGACCCGGCCGTCAGCGAGAGCCGGGTCACGACCAAGCACCGGCAGCACAAGCACAGCCCGCACCACCCTCGCGTCCCAACATCCCACACCGCCCTGATCGCGGCAGATCAGAACGCCGACCATCCTTGCTGTCGACATGCCTCAAGGATCTGTCTTCCGACGAGGTCACCAAGTCGAGATCATAGGATCAACTCATAGAGATCGTAAGGTCGGCGACAGGAGTCGATTGGCAAACCTCCTCACCGCGTTATGGCGCTCTGCGATATGGCTGCAGTTGGCCTGCCAATTTCCCACTCATTCATGCTCCTATGTCTAGCAGCCGTAGGTCGCACAGCTGGGCTGATGGCATCATTAGGTATGGAGACTGCCCGTGGATTGTCGCGGTCGGCGTGTATTGCCCAGAGTCGACCCGCAACGGTTGCGATCCGCGCAAATTGCGATACGCAATTTCGGGATCATTGTGAGGGTGATCAAACCTTGCGGCTGGGGCATAGTGCGCATACCGATCAACTTCGGGCGGAGAAGGGAGTAGCTTCATGACCGCCACAAAACGCAGAAGACGGCCAGGCTGGTCCTTGATCCGCGCCTTTCTCTGGACCTCAGCCGTCGCCGCATTGGCTGGCGCGATCGTACTGGCGGGCCTCGGACTGGTTGCAAAGTTGGAAGGCGACGAAGCTGCCACAACCTGGGCAGTTTGGGGCAGCATTGGCGAGTCGTTTGGAGTATTGAATACCATATTTTCTGGCTTCGCATGCGCAGCCCTTGTCGTCACATTTTGGATGCAATTCCATGAGCTCAAAGGCCAGCGGGTCGAACTCGCCTCCCAGCGAGAATCACTTAGCCTGACACAGGCGGAACTACATCGAAGTACAGAGGCTAACCTTCGCCGTCTTCATGTTGATCTGCAGAAGATTGCCCTCGACGATCCAGACCTGGCCGAAGTATGGCCAATATATGGAACCGATGCCCCACTGAAGCGCCGTCGCCAATACATCTATGCGAATCTGATTCTGCAGCACATTCGGCTGCAATGGTCTATTAGCGTCTATAGTGACGACGAGGTGCGCGGCGCACTTAGGTACGTCTTTAGAAGCCCTCTAATGCGAGACTTCTGGAAGACGACCGCTAGGGCGCGCAACTCGGTGCTGGTTCCCGGTGGATCAGAGTTCATGTTCGCAAGACTTGCTGGCGAGATCTGCGATGAGTACGAAGCCGTGCTGGAACAAGCGAATCTGTGGCGGTCGGGATCCTCCAACGACCAACCTGCCAACGAGTGGGAACAGTTGAAGCCAGAAACGCTAACCGACGTGGCCTAATGGACTATTTCTCAGGAATGTCAGACCGCGCCATCACCAGCGTTTCACGGGTGATGGCGACTATGCGTTCATGGGGGCCTCGTGCCGCGTCTGGCGGTAGGCAGCCGGATAACCTTTCCGTTACATCCGTGCCAATGACAGCGAATGTGCCGTCCCCAAGCTCAAAAATATCGGGACAAGTCACATCGGTATTGCATCGCTCCCGAGGCGAAACTCCCAAACGCCGAACGATCGTCGCCCATGAGTTTTGCTTGCCTGCGCCAAGCATTGCCATCACGCTCCAGCCACATAGAGATGGCCGGGAACCACTGATGTATGCCCGCCCAGACCTCCCAACGAGGTATTTTTTACCCGATAGGCCCTCGTTGCGCAAGCGCCTCGCTCTCGCGTGTCGCACAACACGTACCGTGCCGACTCTCTCACCTAGAGTGTGAACCTCGTTTCCTCGAAGAGGTTCACGCAGCGCTGATGTGACTCGTTTCGTGGGCCGTTACACGACGGAGACGGGCACGACAAAGGTCCTTCGTTACTCCACATAGGACGCGCCGGTGTCGATAGCTGGCGCGGATAGTTTGCCGCCCTTATCTGCCGCCGCGTCACGTCTCTAATTTGCAGGCATCGACTATCGTCGTCCATCGAGAGTGGACTGTCGGTGAGTAGAGAACGAAGGTCACCTCGCGAGGTGGCGCAAAGGCCTCACACTGTCACGGGCGGAAAGGTCGCAATAGCCGCCAAGGTTGTGAAGAGGGACGGCGATTAGTCGGGTGCGCCGAACCATCGTGACGGCCAGGTAAGAGCGAACCGGAGTCCATTGTTGCCCATTTCCTCTCGCCCTCTGCGGCAAGCAGCAAACGCCACGCCGAGAGCACCTACTATTAGGCCGCCGACAAGCAGCGCTCCGTGATGACGCGTCGCCCCGATCGACTCATGCAGTCATTGTGGACCATGTTAGGCGCCGCATGCCTCCGCTAGCCGGACCTGATGCACCTGCCCGGAAAGTCGGTCTTCGCCTTATTGTCGGCCGCTTCGGGCACTGACCGCGCGACCAGACGCCATACGTTCCAAAGAACTCGATCGAGGACTACGCCCGCGCAGTGCCGAAATATCCTATATGCAGATCGAGTGCACTCAACTCGGCAAATCCGTGCGTTGACGGCGACGTGGCCGCGTTTGCGGCTGAACGGCCACGTCGCTGGCTCATCAACCTACTGTCGTCGATACCAGCCGGAGTTTGTGCCCACCTGTGTACCGCCAATGCTCCAACGCGGGGCGCAGGCCACGCAGGCCGGATGACGCGCCGCGCCCTCCCGCCGATGGCGCGGCCAGGACACCTGTACACCGAGGGTGTCAGTGATCGGGCTCAGCCCGCGGGCAACTCGACGGAGCCCTCGTACCGGCAGGTAACCTGCGTAAACGAATCCTCGACCAAGACGTAGCGGTGCTCGACCCTTGGCGCCGGATCGTCACTGCTGCCCACGAAGACACCCCGCTGCGGCAGCACTACCACCGCAGGAAGCTCGCGCACACATGTCATATATGTGGTAGGGAGTGCGCGGGTAGACGCGTGTTGCACTCATATAGACAGTAACCTATCTTGCAGTGACCCCTTGTGCATTTGTCGCCCATTGGCCGACTGACCCCGCTGCAGGATTTGCATCTTTCGGGCGTTTCAACCACAGTCTCGCAATGAGAAGGGACGGCCAGCTTCAGCCGTCCCCGCCTCACCTACTGGCGCCGCTGCGTTCGCAGCAGCATCCCGAGCACTCTTATCGCGGCTGCCCTCCGTTCACCGTCCTTCGTCAGCACGGCGAACAGTGCGGTAGCCGCGATGGTCCCGCTCGTCAAGACGAGCGACACCGTAACGAGCGCCATCTCCATAGAAACTCCAGTGCTCTGCCCGGGGTTCCTCCCAGCGGATCGCTACGAGCGAGAGCGTAGCAGCACGGCGCCGCACGCTGGCGTCTACTGGTCGTCCGTCTAGACGAGTAAGTCCTAACTACCCCTGAGTTGTGGGCGTGGTGAAGGGTGTCGATGATCCGTTTGTGAAGACAGACATCAACACCCTTCTGACCGCACTGTACGTGAAGATCGATGACTGGCTCGGGCGTCCACGGCGGGTGGGTCGCCCTGCGAGGCTCTCGGATGCCGAACTGCTGACGATCGCGGTGGCCCAAGCGTTGCTCGGGGTCCGTTCCGAGGCGCGATGGCTGCGGTTCCTACCCGCGCATCTGCCCGGTGCGTTCCCCTACCTGCCGGGCCAGTCCGGCTACAACAAACGGCTACGGGCGGCGTTACCACTTCTCAAGCGAGCTATTCGGGTCGTCGCGGCGGACACCGATCTGTGGCACGACGATGTATGGGTCACCGACTCCACGCCGGTCGAGTGCGGCCGCTCCAGACCGACCGCGCAACGCTCGGACCTGGCCGGCTGGGCCGGATACGGCTACTGCGCGTCGCACTCCCGCTGGTTCTGGGGCCTGCGCCTGCATCTGGTGTGCACCCCGTCCGGTCTGCCGATCGCCTGGAGCCTGGCCAGCCCGAGGGTCGACGACCGTCAGGCCCTGACCGCAATCTTGGAAGAGAACCCTGCCCTGTTCTCCGCCCGGACCGGGCAGTTGATCATCGCGGACAAGGGATACATCTCCGCCGAACTTGACCGGTGGCTGGCCGAACGTGGGATCCGGCTGCTGCGACCCTCGTATCGCAACCGGACCCCACGACCGGACGAACACCTGCTCAAACCGGTCCGGCAGCTGATCGAATCGGTCAACAACACGTTGAAAGGCCAACTCGACCTCGAACTACACGGCGGACGCTCAATCGAAGGTGTCGGTGCCCGCATCGCTCAGCGCCTGCTCGCGATGACCGCTGCCATCTGGCACAACCGCGCAACCAGCCAGCCCGTGACCAGGTCACTCATCGCCTACGACCACTAAACCCATTACGACTTACTCGTCTAGGGGTGCTGGCGAGAACACTCGATCGGACGCTATCCTCATCGTGTCTTTGCCAGGAGCCACCAGGACGGCGGCTTCGGCAAGATGGTGGTCGCCTTGCTTAAGGGACTACCTGTGGGCTTTCGTGACCCGACTGCGAAAGTCTGCGATTCCTCCCCTCAGGCGGGGTACCTGCTTGATCAGCAGGGAGCCGCCCAGCTCCACGTGGCGTGGATCCTCATCACGCCACTCGCACCACTGAGATCTTGCAGAAAAGTCGGGCGCGGGACCTCAGCTTCGCCAGTTACGTGGATGCGTGCTGGTCGGGCTGAGACCTACGCGCCTCACTCGGCCAGACCGAGTGAGGGAGTAGATCGATGCGGCTCGCGGAGCTTGAGCCACTTTTCCAGGTCAGCCCGTGGATCGCGGGTGCCTTTCTCGCCGTGCGCATCGTCGCCGTGGCAATCCATGCAGCCGAGCGGATCATCCTCGTGTCGATGATCGTGAAGCGCGCCAGACCCGAGGATCTTCCCAAGGTCATGAAGGAAGTGGCGCCGATCCTCCCCTCGCGTGCCGGCCAGTGAGCTACGCACTCAGCCGAGTGCCCTAGCTACTTCACAAAGGTCCAAGGCCAGCTGCAAACCCAGCTTTAAGACATGCGCTACGAGCTACAGGCAGACTGCCTCACCGGGGCGACGCTCCAAGGAATGGTCAACGACAAGACTCTCATCTTCGAGGCAGGCGACAACCAGGAGATCACCAACGGGCCGACGAACGTCGCCGGCAAGACGTCGTGGGGAAGGAAGGTGATCACGGCTCGCCGAGGAGCGGATCGCGAACTACAACAAGGGCGTCTACAGCGGTGTACACAGCTTGTGGGGTGCCAGTTCGCGAATCGATCGTGAGGTGCATGGCGAGGCGGCATGGGTCGCCCTCGGAAACGTAGCGTCGGCTGGGTCTGCGCGCCGCGGCGCGATGCTCGCGTACAGGCCCATGGATAACCACCGGCTTTGCCAGGCCGCCGGGGCCGGGAACGGACCAGCTGCAGCCCCAGCGAGCGACAGGCTCAGGCGGCACGCTGGTATTCGTGGATCAGCCCGCCGAGCACGTCGACCCGCCGGACAGCCGCCGGCGCGGGAGCGGGACCGATGGTGGTCACCACGCGGACTGGGACGGGCGGCTGCAGGTCGAGGGCACGGTGTGGCTGCACCCCGTTGTAGTGCCGCAGGTATTCGGTCAGCACCCGGTGCAGCTGCCGCTCGTTCCAGATCAACGTCCAATCCAGACACTCGCCGCGCACGGTGCGGACCCACCGTTCGGCATAGGCGTTGGCCTTCGGCGCCCGTGGCGGGATCTTCACCACCTCAATGCCGGCCGCAGCGAACACGGCGTCGAACGCCGTGGTGAACTTCGTGTCGCGGTCGCGGATCAAGAACCGGAACCGGTGGACCTGGTCGTCGAGGTCCATCAGCAGATTGCGGGCCTGCTGCGCCTCGAAGACCGCGAGGTGCGGCATAGAGGACGGCGATAAGCCTTGTGAACCGGGCGGGATACTCCCACGAGCAGTTGCGAGATCATAGGTCGGAGTTGCGGCACTGGCGGGGCGTCCGCGAACACAAAGGCTTGTGATGGATCGGCGTCGCCATCGCCGCAGTCGGCGCCCACGGATTCGTCGCCACTTTCCAGCCGGATTGTTTGGATTTAGCCGGACCTTGCTGCCTACGGGCTGAGCGTTCGTCGCCGGATCGCTCGGCTGGGCAATGCTGGTAGACAAAGTTCCGGCCCGACCGCTACGACCTCATCTGCCTTGCCCGAGGTCGCCGTCATTATGCACGCGCCTCGCGGCTGACTGGCTGCCGACGGTCGGCATACCCGAGGTCGACGTCGCCGGTGATCCGCCGTAGCCCCGTCCTGCTTGCTGCTGGTCGTCGGCCCAGCAGCGCCCGCCTGAGGTGGATATGCTTACGCCGGTAGGTGCTGCGGAGACGCTACCTTTGCTTTTATCATCGCCGACTTCGCGGCGGCGCCAGCGGAACCGTGGCTTCGATGATCAGCGTGCCTACTGGCACTGCACAGTTCTGTGACGTGCCCCTGGCTGGAGAGAACTCTGCGCACCGCATCGACGTTCTTCAGGCCATTGAGCTGCTCAGATCCGAGGGCTGACCTTGACGTTCGCTTCCGACGACCTGCACAGGTGGTACTTCGCACCCCGGGATGGGGGCGTTGGACGGTCGCCGTCGATGATGCGGAGTTCGACGGCGGGCGGCATGGAGGTCGGCGACTATGCGTGCGCTTGCCCGGTTTGCTTTCACGCGCCTTTCCACGGAAGGTCATGAACAGTTTCCAGCGTCGGTTGGTTGTACCACTATGGAGCGTGCGGCCTTCCAGCCGACGGAGAGACTCCGGGGGGCGACGTGTACGCGGAATCCGATGGTTTGCGAATGATGTGCGAGGCACCGGTTCCCTCGCCGGGTGCACCCTTCGACCTTCTCGTACTCGTGGTCGGTGGTGGTGGTGGGTCTTTTCTCGATGCGGTGGTGACCGTTGACGGTGAGGCCGTCAACGATGTCGAGGCACGACCCGCAGATTCCGGCATACCGGGCGCTGAAGCGTTTCGTGTGGGTGTCCCGGGCCTTCGGCCGGGGGGTGTCGCCGCCGTGGGGCTGGTGGCGCACGACGGTGGGCGGCAGGTGCCGTCGGCTGGCGATGGGCCGGCGATGGTGACCGTCGTCGCGGAAGACACGCAGGAGCAATCAGCGCGTCTGGAGCAGGAGACGCGAAGGGGCGAGGGCGTCCAGGAAAGGATCGCGTCCGCACTCGTGGCGGGGGCGCGAGTCACGGCGGCCAACGGTGCGCCGGTGCCACCGGGGCTGGTTGCTCCGCCGGTGGAGGTCGAGGAGTGTGGCTGTGAGGATTGCCGGGCTGCCACCAGCCCGTCGGCGTACCTTGCGGACCTGGTCGGATACCTCAGCGGCCGGATGACGCACACCGGAATCCAGCAGACGCTCGGTGGCCTGTCTCGGATGTTGTGCCAGCCGCTGCCGGATCTGCCCCTGGACTGCCCCGCCACGGAGGAAGAGGTCTCCCAGGTCAGGCTGGTCGTCGAGAGCATGGAGGAGCTGATCGGCCGCGAGCTACCGGGAGCGCCGGATGCTGCGGTCTCGCCGCTGAGCCACCGGGTCACCTTCGTCGTCGCTGCGGACGTCGACGGAGATGGGCGGGACGAACTCGTGCTCGGCTTCGACGAGGAGTGGGTGACGCAGGGGGAGCCGGCGCGGTCGGGTCTGTGGGTTCTTCACTACGACCAGGCGGTGCGGCGTTGGCAGCACCTGCGGCCCGGTGGGGACGCCAGGCGGGCCGCCCTGCTGCTGCCCTTCGGGACGCACGCGATCGCCGGTTTCGCCGGCCGGTTCCGGGCCGACTCGCTGGGCCGGGACCAGCTGGCTGTCGCGGTCACGATCGACGGATCGGCGGGTGCGGCGTACTGGGTGTTGCAGTTCGACCCGGGCGTCGCGCCGGGGCAGGACCCGTGGATCCGGGTGGGGCCCGGACCGGGTGTTGGTCCCGGTGCCGACCTCGTGCTGCCCGTCGGATCGGTGACCGGGGCACTGGCGGCTGATGTCGACGGTGACGGGCTGGACGAGTTCGTGGCCTTCGGTACCGCTCCGCCGGACGTCGGGGGCGTCGGCGATCGCCTCGACGCTTTCTGGGTGTACGACCTCGTCGGGGACGCCTGGGTCTCGCTGACGGCGCCCGGTGACGCGGCCGGCGTGGCCTTCACCTGCTTTTCTGCCCCCGGGAATCCCTCGCGCGCCCGGATCGGGCGTGCGACGGCAGGCGACGTCGACCTCGACGGTCGCGAGGAGATCATCGCGGTGCCGCAGGATCCGGACAGCCGTTTCATCGCGGTACTCCGGTACGGCGGGACGCCCGGCCAGTGGGCGCATGTCGCACCGTCGGGTCAGCCACTGGAAGCCGACGTGGTTCAGATCCTGCCGGGCCCGACCGCGCACGCGCTGGTGGGCAGCGTCAGCGCGAGTAACCGGCCGGACCTGGTGACGGCCTCGGCCGCGGAACCCACCCGTTTCATTGAGTGGCGTTACACCCCGCCGGCGCAGTTCGACCAGAACCCCTACTTCGCCGACGGTCCGGCCGCCGACGTCAGCCCCGAACAGTTGCCGGCCGACCTCGCGGTTCTCGCCGACGTCGACGGGGACGGCCGGGACGAACTCGTCGTGCTCACCCACCGGAGGCTGGGCCTGGACCGCCGGGACGCCGGCTGGGTGATGCACCGTGACGACAACAGCGTGTGGACGCACCTCTCGCCGATCCCCGGGCATCCGCTGGGCGCGGACATCGAGTGGACGCCCGACGGGCGGTGGCCGGCCTGGTCGGTCGTCGCGGCGGACGTCGACGGTGACGACCGGGACGAACTCGTGCTCTCGATCGGTGAGGCCAACACGATCTGGGTCCTCGACTACGACCCGGACGCCGGCCGGTGGCAGCATCTCAGCCCGGTCGTCCCAGCCGGGATCGGTTCCCGGTATGCGTTCGCGGCCTACCGGGCCCTCCTCCTGGAGGCGGGGGCGTCGTTCGACGATCTGCGCTTGGCCGCGGGTGCCGATGCCGCGGAACGCGCGGCCTTGGCCGAACGGCTCGGTGTGAGCCTGGCCGGCGGCCGGCCCGACGTGCTGGATCGCATGCTGCTCGATCCCGCCACCGTCGACATGGCCGCGCTGGAGACACTGTTCGGGCTCGCGTCGACCCGGCGCGATCGGCTGTCCCAGGGCCTGGTCGAGGGCACCGGCGCCGGCCAGGTGCGTCGCTGGCGGGTGAACGGCGCGCGCTGGTCGGCCGATCCGGCTTGCGCGAACACCGATCCCGACGGTGTCCTCCACCTGCGGGCGAGCCGCACCACGCCGGGGCAGGCGGAGGTGCGCGCCTGCCGGGACCCCGCCTGGACCGAGGACGTCGCCCTGGGCGAAGGACCCACAGACGGGCCCGTCGTGCTCCGCGAGGTGCTCGACAGCGGACTTACCGGCAGCGTCCTCCTCGGGCTACCGGAGGCCGTCGCCGACGCCGACGTACAGGTCCGGATCTTCCCGACCCTCGTGGTGGACAGATGGCGTCGGCTGCGCGAGCAGTGGGACGCCGCGGATGTACCCGACGACCCGTTCCGGCCTGGCGCTGCCTCCGGTGGCGAGATCCGCCGGCCGATCGTGGACCCTGCCGTGATCGGCCCCGACGACTTCCGGCTCCCCGTGCCCACCCCGGGCCAGGCGGCACCGGACGGCGTATTCGACCTCTGGATCCGCCGCCGGGCCTGGCTGGACGGCGTTCTGGCCGGCCTGCGGCAGATCGGCCCGGACACCGGCGACCTCCTGACGTCGATGCGGACGTCCAATCCCCAGCATCTGGCAACGCCATGGGCCGGGGCCACCGCAGACCTCGACGCCCTCGCCGACTCGATCCTCACCGGACCGGCTACCGAACGCGCCGCGGCTACCGCTACGGTCCGGGACGAACTGCACCTGCCCGTCGACGCGTTCCTGCGCCTGCTCGCACTGCGCGACACCGCGCCTCCGCTCACCGCCGCCGACCAGGCCGAGTTCCGGTGGATCCTGGCTCTGGCCCACCGGCGGTCCTCCTTCCCGGCCTGGCTGGCCGAGGAGGCCGCCGCCTCGGTGCGGTTGGACGCCGCGACCTTCGTCGTCACCCCGCGTCCGGTCACCGAGGGCGCCTGGCCCCCGGAGCCCGGCACCCCGCTACCACTGGTGGACCCGGAAAGGGTGGCCGCAGACGACCTGCCTCGCTCGGTCGCCGGCGACGAGGCCCGGGTGCTGTGGGCCCGCCGCGCCGAGGAACTCGCCGGCAACGCGGACACCGTCACCGGGGCGCGCCCCGACGGCTGGGAGAAGCAGCTGCGCGTCGCTCTCGGCTCGGTGGTCCCCGGCGGAGCGCTGACCTGGTCCGCCTGGGTGCTGGCCCGGTCGGGCGAGCTCGACGACCAGGATCCGGACACCGTGGCCGCCGCCGTCACTGCGATCAGCGCGACGTTCGGCGACGTGGGCGTGGCGGCGTTCCGCCGGCTCGCGGAGGTCACCGCCGTCTTCGGTGACGGCCTGACTCCGACCGGACCCGGGTGGGCGGACGCCGAGCGCACACTCGCCACCGCGCGGAAGTCCGCCGTGCTCTACCCGGTCTGGCTGGCCCAGGAGAACCCGCCGGGGCGGCCGATGCCGTTCTGGAAGGTGCTGCGCCTCGCACAGACCCGCTGGCTGTCACCGGTCGAGGACCGTCAGGCCTGGCTCATTGGGCTCGAGGTCCGTTGCCGGCCGCCGGCTGTGGATCCCGATCTGGTGCCGGTGGAGAGCATCCGCACCGGCAACGCACCCGGGCCCGGCTGCGCGGCCGAACGGCGCCATGCCGAGCGGGTGGGCGAGCTCACCGCACACCAGGACGCCCTGCGGGCGGTCCTGGCAGATCACACCGGCTCCGGATGGCTGCAGCGGGTCGACGCGACCCTGCTGGCCGGGTTGTGGACGGACGCCGAGCGGGCCGCCGTGCGGGCCGATCTGGCCGCCCGGCGGGCCGCGACCTCGGCGCCGACCGTGGTCAAGGAGGTGTTCGGCCCGGACGCGGGCCGGATCGCCACGCTGCAGGCCGACCTGGACGCCACCGGACCGGCAGCCGCGGCGGCACGCGAAGTGATATCCGGCGAGCTGGGGTTCTCGACCGAGTCCGCGTTCCGGGAACTGGCCGAGCTGATGGCGGCGCCAGACCAGGCCAGTCCCGCCCAGCTAGCAGTCCTCGACGCCACCCTGGCCGCGGCTTGGTTGCTCGGCCCGGTCACCCGAGCCGAGCGACTCGCGGATCTGCTCGGGCTCCGGGTGCGAGACGTGATCGCCCCGGTACGCCTGGATCTCGCCGCGTGGCGACGGCTGCTCGCAGTCAGAGACCTGGCCGCCGCGGGCAGCCCGCTGCTCGACACCGAGATCGACGACCTGATCGACATCCTCCTGCGCTGCGTGAAAGAGCGCCGCTTCGGCGCCTGGCAGGCCGGCGAGCAGGACACCGCCGCTGCCGACCGGGTCCGTCTCGGACCGGATAGCTTCGTCCTGCCGGACGAGACCTGGACGCCGACGTCCCCGCGGTCCTGGCGGGTCCGCGACACGGAAAGGCGGTCGTGGCGGGCAACCGTGCGGGCCAGGACCGACCAGCACGACGCCGTGCTCGCCGCGGTGCTGGACGCGGTGGCGCGGACCGAACAGGCCACGCTGCCCGGCTACCGCGACGAGTTGCTCGCGGCCTTGCCGGTGCCGGCGACCCAACCCGGGCTCGGCGCCGGGGCGCGGTGGGTCACCGACCACCTGCTGGTCGACACGGCCGAGTCCGGCATCCGCCGGACCACCCGGGTCGCACACGCCATCGACACGCTGCTGACCCTGCTCTGGTCGGTGCGCACCGGGCAGGCGCACGACGCATACCCCGACCTGGCCCTGGAAGCGCCGACGTTCGACGAGGACTGGCGCTGGATCGGGTCCTACGCCACCTGGCGGTCGGCGATGCTCGTCCACCTGTACCCGGAGAACCTGCTGCGCCCGACGCTACGCCGCTACCAGTCACCGGCGCTGACCGAGGCGCTGACCGATCTGCGGTCGTCCCGCCAGCTCACGCCGGTGCAGGCCCGGCGCATCGCCGGCCGGTACGCCGAATACCTCTCCGACGTCGCCCGGCTGGACCAGGGGCAGATCATCTGCGCTCAGGTGCGAACGGCGTGGACCCCGCTCCTGCTGGTGTCGCCACCGGGCCGGACCACCAACTGCCGGCTTTTCGTCACGGTCAGCGAGTCCTCCCGGCGGGTGTACTGGGCATTGGAGGACATCTCGGCCGCCGCTGCCGCCACCGGCTACGCGCTCAGCTTCTGGCACCGCCTGGACGCCTTCGCCACTGGCGACGTCACCACCCTGGTCGGCGCGGCGCAGTACGCGCCGGATCACTGGGTCGGCGGCAAGCAGTGGCGGTTCGTCTTCGCACAGACCCGCGACGTCGAGGGTGAGCGGCTGTCCTTCGCCCGGTACGACCTGACCGCCGCCACCTGGGACTCCGAAGCCACCACCCTGGAGGCGCCGCCGGGTGCGACCGAGTTCAGGGCCTGGCTGTTCGCGACCCCGGCGGGCACGCCACCCCGGGTCGGATTCGAGTACGAGGTAATCCAGGGCGACCGGCGCGAGGTGGTCCGGCGGGCCCGATCCCTCAACGCCAAGGGCACCAACTGGGCCCGCGAGGACTTCGTCACCCTCGGCGCATACGGCACCTGGCAGCCGGTCGACGGCGGCGCCGACTACGCCGCCGCGGCCATCACCGCGCGGGCCCTGCTCAGCGGCGACATCGACGGCGACGGCCGGGATGAACTCGTCGTCGTCCCGACCACGGACGCCGCCCCGGTGGTGCTGCGCTACGACGGTGCCGCCTGGACCCGGTTGCCGGCCCCGCCGATCACCATCCCACCGGATGCCCGGGTCGTCGTCGGCCGTTTCACGGCCACCGCCGCAGGCGACCTCCGCGACGACATCGCCTGGGTCCGCGAGGGCGCCCATACGACGGTCCTGTCGTTCAGCGGTGGTTGGACTATCACCGGCGATACCACCGGGTGGGTCCCGCAGCTGGGCGCGACCCACGTCGTGGCCGGTGACTTCGACGGCGACGGGCGGGCCGAGATCGCCGTCGCCGGCCGGATCAACTTTCCCTTCCCCTTCGACGTACCGGGAACGAGCGCCTTCTGGATCCTCGGGAACACCGACCAGGGTATGCAGCCCAAGCAGTCCCTGATCGGCACCGACCCCACCGCACCTGACCACCGCAGCAGCATCGACATCGGCCTCCGCGCGGCGTTCCGCTGCGCGCCGTACACCGCCAGTTGGGCCGAGGGCCCCGAAATCAGCCGCCCCCGGCCGGGGTTCGTGCTCGCCGGCGACTTCGACGGCGACGGGCGGGACGAACTGGCCGCCGCACTCGACCCGGTCAACGGCCAGATCTCCCAGGGCAACGATCTCTGGGTAATGGACGTGCTTCCCGGCTCCGGACGCTGGGCCCCGCTGGGCCCCGCCGCAGTCAATCCCCAGTACCCCCTCCACACCGTGCTCGACCTCTCCGGCGACGAGTTACGCCTGCTCGGTGGCGTCACCGGAGACTTCGACGGCGACGACCGCGACGAGATCGCCATCTTCCCCCTCGTCGAGCGGGCGGGCACCGGCACGTCGATCATCATCGCCGACTTCCGGCCCGGCAATGATCCGGCAAACCCGGCGCAGAACGGGCAATGGGGCACGCTGCCGAACCTCGACCTCAGTGCCGCGACCCGACCGGCGGAGACAGCAGTCTCCGGCGACTTCGACGGTGACGGTGCCGACGAGATCGTCGTCCTGGGCAACGACATGCTGTGGCTGCGGAAGTTCGACGTCGCCGCCAACGAATGGATCGAATTGCCTTCGGACCTCCTGCGGCCGGGCGACCCCACCGGATTCGCGTTCGGCCGGGCAGGCAACTTCACCGGTGCCACCGGTACCGCACTGACCCCCAGGCGAGGGGCCCGGCTGGATCGGGTGCCCGACCAGGTGGCGCTGCACCCAGGCACCCTGGTCGAGACAACGCCGGCAGCGGGCACCCCGTTCCAGCAGCGTTCCGTCGTCGGAGCAGGGACCTCGCCGACCGTCCTCGGCCGGCAGTTGACGGCCATCGCATTGCGGGCGGCGGGTTGCACACCTCCGGCCTGGAGCGTTCCACGCTGGCTGGGCGGCTGGCCCTGGAGCCTGGATGACACCCTGCCGGCCAGGCAGCGGGCGAGCCGTTCCCGGGCGCTGATTGGCGCCAATCTGACCGCGCCCGCGACCGTGCGGCGTTACCTGGAAGAAGCGTTCTACGACCTGCCGGTCGCCGTCGCGCTCGCGCTGCAGGACTCGCACGACTACGACCACGCGCTCGACTGGTACCGCATCGTCTTCGACTACGCCGCAGCAGCAGCGGATCGCAAGAGCTACTACGGGCTGGTCCTCGACGAACACGGCACCGCCGGTGACGCTCCGGCCGACCCCACCGGCTACGCCCGGGACTTGCTGACCTGGGTCCGCGACCCACTCAACCCGCACGCAGTCGCCGCGATCCGGCCGCACTCCTACACGAGAGGGACCCTCCAACTACTCATCCGCTGCCTACTCGACTACGCCGACGCGGAGTTCACCCGGGACACCCCCGAATCGGTCGAGCGGGCCCGCGTGCTCTACCGATCCGCGGTCGATCTGCTCGACGAACCTGTCTTACGGCAGCGACTCGGCCGCTGCGACGACGTCATCGTACGAATCCCGGCGACCGTCCAACCCACACTCGCGGCCGCCCCACCGCCGATCCTCCGGGACGCCTTGCCGAGCCCTTCAGACCCGCGGGTACCCGCGCTGGGCACGCTCGTCGGGCCGAGCGTCGCGGCCGTGATGACGAGAGTCACCGCCAGCCTCGAACCCACCCTCCTGCCGCATGCACCGTCGATCGCCGGCCCCACCTTCTGCGTCAGCCCCAACCCGGTTCTTACCGGACTGCGGCTGCACGCCGAGTTGAACCTCTTCAAGCTTCGCACCGGCCGGAACATTGCCGGACTGCGGCGCACGCTGGACCTCTACGCCGCACCGACCGACCAGACCTCCGGCCTGCCGATGATCGGCGCCGACGGCGAGCTGGTCCTGCCCGGCCTCCGGGCACCCGCACCGACCCCGTACCGCTACACCGCGCTAGTCGAGCAGGCCCGAGTGCTCGCCAGCCAGGCACGCGAGGCGGAGTCGACGATGCTCGCCGCGCTGGAGAAGCGCGACGCCGAGGCACTGAGCCTGCTCCGCGCCCGCCAAGAGGTGCGTGTCGCGCGCGCCAGCGTTCAGGTCCAGGAGCTACGCGTCCGGCAGGCCGAGGACCGGGTCACCGCGGCCCAGGCCCAGCAGGACCGGGCAGCATTCCAAGAGGACTACTTCGGCGATCTGCTCTCCGCCGGGCCGCTGGCCTTCGAGCGGGAGGCGCTCTCATTGCTCGGCACCGCGGCGGGCCTGCAGCTGGCGGCCGCGGTCGCGTATGCAGCTGCCGCCGGGCTCAGCGCTGCTTCCGCCATCGCGAACTGGGACCCGTCCAAGACCTACGAGAAGCTCGCCGCCCTCGCCTCGTCCACGGGTGCGGCGCTCTCCGCAGGGGCCGCCAATGCCTCCACCTGGTCACAGTGGAACTCGCTGCAGGCCGGCTACGCCCGGACCCAGCAATCCTGGCAGCTCCAGCAGCAACTCGCCCGGTTCGACCGGACGATCGCCGGCGCCCAGGTGACCGTCGAGACCGACGGGGTGCGAATCGCCGAGCAGGAACGCGCCATCGGCGAGATCCAAGCCGACAACGCCGAACAACTGTTGGAATTCCAGGCCGCGAAGTTCACCAACGTCAACCTGTACGACTGGCTGTCGGACGTGCTCGAGCGGACCTACCGCTGGTACCTCCAGCAGGGAACGTCGATGGCGCAGCTCGCCGCAGCCCAGCTCGCCTTCGAACGGCAGGAAGATCAGCCGCCCGCGATCCAGGCGGACTACTGGGAGCCGCCTGCCCAGGGGTTCGACGCACTGACCGAGGGTACCGGGCCGGACCGCCGCGGTCTCACCGGCGCCGAACGTCTCCTGCAGGACATCGCCGAACTCGAGCAGTACGCCTTCACCACCGCCAGGCGCAGGCAGCAACTCACGCGGACGATCTCGCTCGCCCAACTCGACCCGCTGGGCCTCGCCCGGCTGCGCACCGACGGGGTCGTCACCTTCGCGACGCCGATGCGGCTCTTCGACGAGGACTTCCCCGGGCACCACCTCCGGCTCATCCGGCGGGTCAGTCTCTCGGTGGTGGCCCTCACCCCGCCGAGGGCATCCGAGCGACCCTCAGCAGCAGCGGAACCTCCCGAATCGTCGTCGGACCCGACGTCTTCCAAACCGTCATCCTGCGCCGCGAACCGGAAACGCTGTCGCTCATGGAAACGATGAACGCCAGGGGCGTCTTCGACTTCGAACCGCACACCGGTCTGCGCGACGCCTTCGAAGGCCAAGGCGTGGACACCACCTGGGAGTTACGGATGCCCAAGCCGGCCAACCCGTTCGACTTCTCCACGATCGCCGACGTGCTGCTCACCATCGACTACACCGCGATCGACAGCGCCGACCTACGGGCCCGGGTCGTCCGGGAACTGGACCGCACCCAGGAGGGCGAGCGAGGGTTCAGCCTGCGACAGGACTTCCCCGACGCGTGGTGGGACCTGACCAACCCCGATGCCGCCGACACCCCGCTGAACGTATCACTCGGCACCCGCGCACTCGACTTCCCGGTCAACCTGGCCGAACTCGAGATCACCCAGATCGCACTCGCCCTGATCACCGAGTCCGACCCACCCGCGCCGCTATCCACCCTCACACTGCACTTCCGGGCAGACGGCGGAACCGCCGTGCTCGGCGGGACCGCAGCGCCGGTGGACAAGGTGGTCAGCACCCGCCGCTCCAACGGCGGCCCGTGGCTGCCGATCACCGGCAAGGCCCCGGCCGGGACCTGGCGGCTGCAGCTACCCGACAGCGAGGACACCCGCGAATGGATCGCCCAGGGCGGCCTCACCGACATCCTCCTGGTGATCAGCTACCGCGCCCGCACTGCAGCCTGGCCCGGGTAGGTCGCTCACCACGGCGGTATGTAGGAATACGGTCCGAAGTGCCAGCTGATCAGCCGGTCCACGATGTTGCCGATGGCCTCAGCGGTCTCGATCGGTCCAGGGATCTGCTCGGCGGTCGAGATCGTCACGTCCATGCCGAGGTAGCCGAGCGTGCCGCCGATCATGCCGCCCGCAAGGCCGGTGAGGACCGCTCCAGGACCCGTTTCGATGCCGAAGGCCGCGCCTAGTGCAGCGCCGGCCTCCGCGCCCGCGATGCCGGCGGCCCAGCCACCGGCCTCGCGGAGGCCCTGCTTGACGACGGGCGCCGGCGTGCCCTGGTCGATCGACTGCATCGTCGCCTCGGTCAGGTTCTTCGACGTGTTGTAAACGCCGTAGAGCATTAGCCCGGTGCCGAAACCTTTCGTGCCGCGCGTCCATCCGGACTCGATCGCCGACGGCGGGACGTAGTCGCGGAACAACGTCTCCTTGACGTTGGCCTGGTCCGGCTTGAACATCCCTTCGACCCGTTCCGAGAAGCCGCTGCTCTCGCGCTCCTTCACCATCCGGTCGACGTCGGCGAGGAGTTCCTCGTTCGATACCACCTTCACACCGTTCGCCTGGGCGATCGGCACACTGATCCAATATCGAGTTCCTTCGAACTTCGGGTCGCCGAGCCACGTGTCGCTCCCCGACAGCCAGCGCGACGGGCGACCTTCGGTGGTGAGATGCTCGCCGAGTGCGTGTTCGCCCGGTGAGTTCGTGGCGGTGGGGTCGCGCGCCTTCATGCCGATCGTCTCTGGTGCCCGGTTGATGTTGGGATTCGTTTTGCGCACGACCGTGCCGGGATTCGGAACCGCTGAGACCACCGGCAGGGAGGACGGTGTCGAGGTATCGTCCGGCTTGCGTTCTTCGCGACCTCCCGGGTCCGACAGATCCATCGGGCGACCGGCAGCATAGACGTACCGGTTGCTGCGGGCGCTGCTGTAACGCGGGTCCGGGCTGGTCCATCGGCACGTGCCGGGCGCGTAGTACCGGGCGGCGTGGTAGTTGAGGCCGGATTCTTCGTCGCGTTCTTTGCCGGTGTAGCGGTAGCGTTTGCGGCGGAAGCTGCCGAAGCTGGTTTCGCCGTAGGGAAAGTATTCCTCGCGGTTGATCCAGCCGCCGGTGGCGTCGAGGGTGACCGACGCGCTGCCGAGGTGGTCGGCCAGTTCGTACCGGATGGCAGGGCCGGCGTCGTCGGGGTGCACGTCACTGCCGTTTCGGACGACGGCGATGCGGCCGCTGCCGTCCAGGATTTGGAGAAGGCTGTTGTGACCGCCGCCGTTCTTGGCCCACCAATGGTGCTCGACCAGGTCAGTGAGGTAGGCGATGCTCTCGTCGAGGGAGGCGCTGTTGTTGCGCCGAACCCATTTCTTCACCCGCCGGCCGTCCGCCCCGTAGAGGTAGCGAGCCGAGACTGAGGTCCCGGCGCCGGCGGTGGTCCGGAAGCCGACCAGCCGGCCGGCGTGGTCCCAGCTGAAGTGACGTGAGTCCGTCTCGGTCAGCAGGTTGCCGGCGTCGTCGTAGGTCAGGGTCACCTCCGGCTGGCCGGCATTACGCACGCTGGTCAACCTGTTGCTCGACGCGTCCGGCCAATCCTCCGGCGGCAGGCCACCCGTCCCGAACACGCGGTGCCAGCTCGGTGGCGCCGGCCCGGTCGTGACCTGGTAGAGCAGATCGAGGAGGTTCCCGGCCGGGTCGTAGGTGTAGGTCTCGCGGTAGCCGGTGGTGGCGTCGGGTGCGTTGGCCTGGTTCGGCGCGGCCGGATAGGACCCGCAGCGGGGGACGTCGTCGAGCGGCCTGAGCAGGCCGATGTCGGCGCAGGCGCGCCCGGTGGCCGATGTCAACCGGTAGAGCGGGTCGTAGCCGAATCGGCGGATCAGCGCGTTGCGGCCGTCGCCCGGACCAGCTACCCCGCAGCCGGCGGTGCGTTCCTCGATCACGGTGACGTTGCCGACCAGATCGTAGGTATGGGTGAGGTCTTGGACGGGGGTCCCGCCCGTACCGATCCACGTGTCGTCGGGGCTGGGCTCCATGCGGTCGGTGCGGAGCCGGACCAGCCGGAACGTGTCCGGGTCGTATGCGTAGCGGGTCACCGCTCCGGGTCCGGTGCCGTCCGGGGTTCCGTCGCCGTAGGCGGCGAGCACCCGCTGGCCGCGGGCGTTGTGGGCGAGCAGCCGGACGTAAGGCACACCATCGACCGAAACTGACCGCAGGGCGCCGGATCGGCTGTAGGCCGGGGTGACGATTCGGTCCTGCTGCCCGCCGACCGCGGTGGGGACCGTGACCCGGACTGCCCGGCCGAGCGCGTCGTATCGGGTGGTCGTGCGGTACTCGGTCGGGTCGAGCGAAGCGGCCTGGGCGCCGGGCGCGGCCCAGTTCGCGGTCCAGCCGTCCGGTTCGGCCGCGGCGATCGCCGCGTCGCTGACGACCTGGCGGACCTGGCTGGTCGCCCTCCCGGTGAAGTCGTACTCCTCGACGGTGACCAGTCCGGCCTCGTCGAGGTGCCGCCACAGTCGGCCGAGCCGGTTGTGGGCGCGGGCCGCTGCGCGATCGGTCGGCGGCTGTGCGGAGTCGCCGCGGTCGCCGTATGTGAGTTGTTCCCGCATCGTCGTCGTCGCGGCTGCCTCGTCGCGGGCGTACACCGTGGCCGGCCGGTTCAGCACGTCGTATGTACGCAGTGCCACGCATCCACGAGAGTCGCGCGCGGCGACGGTGTTGCCGACCGCGTCAAGCACGGTGATCTGCCGCCCGGCGTCGATGCTGTCGACCCGCAACGGCCGGTTCGTCAGGTCGTGGGCGTGGGCGAACGCGGCCCGTCCTAGTTCGTCGACGACGGTCAGCGGGTTGCCGCGGATGTCGTAGCCGGTCTGGGTGGCGTGCAAGTCGGTCGCCGGGACCGGACCGCCCCGGACGATCTGGCAGACCGTCCGGCCGAGCGCGTCCACGACTGCCGTCGTGGGCGTGAAATGGTGAGACACCGGTGCGCGCCCGGCCAGCGAGGCGCCGGTGGGGCTGCGGCTGTCTGGCGCGAGGTCGTTCTCGTCGTAGGTCGTGACCGCCCACGGGGTCGGGTCGATGATGTCGGGTGTGGCCAGGTTGTCGGGCTGGCCGAAAACTGTCCGCCGCCGCGAACCGTCGGATTTGACCACGCGCACCATCTGGCCGCGCGGGTCATAGAAGTTGGCGACTCGTTTCCCCTGCCGTGCCTCGACCGCCGGCTGGTAGTCCCAGCCGGAGTCGTAGAACGGTTCGTAGGTCTCGACGACTCGCCCCTTGTTGTCGTAGACCTGCCAGCCACTGACGACGACTCGGTCAGTGACACGGGTGCCGACCGCGGGCCCGCCAGCTTGACCGGGCACCGGCTCCGGTTCGCCGTGAGCATCGGGGATGGTCAGCCCGGTGTCGTCGCCGGTGCGGCCGAAGGCCAGGTCGTCGGCCTGGACGCGTTTCTGCACCAGCCGGCCGAAGCCGTCGGAGTACTCCCGGGTCTCGATCACGTCGTCCGCGGCATCGTCGGGCCGGAGACCGTCCATGGCGTGCCATACCCGAGCAACGGTATGCACCGAGACTGGCTGCTCGCGCTGCGCGTAGGCGGACAGGTCGTAGCTGTACCGGATCTCGGGACGTTCGTCGGTCCCGCCTTCACCCGCGCGGCCGTCCAGCTGGAAGGCGGAGAGAAGACCGAGGGGGTGATAGCGGTAGTTCGTCGCGTTCCCGTTCGGGTCGATGATCCGGCTGGGCCGACCGGTCCGGTAGTTGTAGACGGCTGTTGAGGTCAGGGCCGCCGGGTCCCGCACCGTTGCGGGTAGCAGCCCGTACTTGTCGGGGGTCACTCGGGTCTCGTGGCGCAGTGGGTCTTGGACTCCGAGGAGCAGGCCGCGGCCGGGCACTGGTCCCGCCGCGGCCAACTGGACGTCGTAGGCGTTGCGGGCGGTGTCGGCGTACCAGCCGGCGGCATGGACGGTGTCGGCCGGGTCGATCGGCTCGTGCCGGTAGCCCAGGTCGGCGCCGAACGCTGCTGGCGCGCCGGAGGGCAACGGCTCGTCGGTGCCACCCAGGTAGTCCGGGCGCCAGGGGCCGTATGCGTCGGCGAGCGTGTCTTCAGCGCCTGTGCCGTCGCGGAAGACGAGCGTCTCGCTGCGGGTCAGCAGCCCGTGCGGTCCGACTTGACGCGCTTCCCGCCCGACGTAGGCAGGCCCGTCGTAGTGGTTGACGACATGCCCGATCAATCGGGTGTCGGCTGCAGCCAGACGCTCGAAGGTGTCGCGGACTGCTTCGGCGGCCCGTAGCTGGTCGGCCAGCACTTCCTGTACGTTGTTCGGCCTCTGCTCGTCGACACCGGGCGGGTCCGCGAGTTCGAAGGTGCGCACCTGCGCGACCCGGTCGTGGATCGCGGTGCTCTGGTCCGGCTCGGCGTAGCCGGTACGGGTATGGGTGGCGAGTATCCGCGTCTCGTCGGGACGGAGCGTGCGGCCCTGGCCGGCGTGGACGGGGGCGACGGTGAACGACTGGCGGCGGGTCGACCGGCGGGGCGCCGCCACCGCAGTCTGCCGCCGGGGCTGGCCGTACGAATCATGGTCGCCAGTGAAGGTGAACCGGGTCATCGGGTCGGTACCGCGTTCCCACTGGGTGGTGCGGGTGGCGACTTCGAAGGCAGTGAACACCCGCGGCCGGCCCGGTGCTCCGGCCGCCGGTTCTTCTCGCAGGTCGTAGGCGTGCTCGGCGACCGTGTACGGCCTGCCCCGTTCGGCCGTACCGTCGAGCCCGTACAGCTCAGTGCGCAGAACCCGGCCCCGCAGCGCCCGCAGCGCGTCCCGCCGGGCTGGCCGTCCGGCCGGATCATGGAGGCCGCGCAGGAACCGACGGACCCCGCCGTTGTGGTCGAGCAGGTGCGGGTCGCCGGGCCAGTATTCGGCCCGCAGGTCCAGCTCGGCCCAGCGGTCCTCGTCGTCGGTGTCCATCGGGCCGAGGTGGAACCAGGTGCGGGTCAACGTGGGCGGGGAGAACGACGCCTGCCCGACCGGGCCGAACGAGGCATCAGGATGCAGGCCGGCAGCGTGATAGTCCACGATAGTCTCAGAATCGAACTGCTCTACGCGGCCGAAACCGCGGAACTCGCGGTCGGCGCCATCCCAGTAGCCGTGCCGGTAGGAATAGGTGCTGGTCAGCTTGCCGCCGGAAATCTGGTCGACGGACTCGACGCGGGACACGACGGGGACGACGAACGGCAGCGGGGTGCGCCACCGGGTGTGCGGGCTGGCATTGTCGGCCGTCGCGTAGGCGGTGGAGGGCCGGTAGCCGATCCTGGTGACCGCGCCGATGTGGTTGTCGACCTGGACGAGCAGCCGAGGTTTGACCCCTCCGGTGAGGTCGAGGAAGTACATCGACGGGCGGCCGGGCGACGTAGCATCCCGGCTCCACAGCACGCCGCCGGTCCCGGTGCCGAGCAGGTCGGTGAGCCGGACATCCCAGCCGCCCGCGGGCGGTCCGGGAACTGTCACCGGCTCGCTCCAGCCGTTGCCGCTGCGGTTGAACCAGACCGTGACGCGGTCGCCGTCGCTGTAGACGAGGTCGGCCAGGCCATCACCGTCCACGTCGCCGAGCATCAGCCGGGCGGGGTCGTAGCCGAACGGCAGTCGTGGACCGTCCTGCATCCGAAGCCGTCCGCCCCAGCGGCCGTGGCCGAGGTTCGGCCAGTATTCGACGCTCCCGTTGTGGACGAGGACGAGATCGGTCAGCCCGTCGCCGGTCATGTCCGCCCACCGTACTCGCGGGTCGGTGAGGGGCAGCGGCGGCAGCCCTTCGGGATCCGTTGAGCGGGCGGGCTGCGGGCCGCGCCAGCCGGCGTCCGGGTCGGCGAAGAAGCACTCCAACCTGCCACGGGCATGCAGCGCGTCGGTCACACCATCACCGTCGAGATCGATCAGCCGCACCCAAGGGTCCTTGAGCCCGAAACTCGGCGGATTCCGGTAGCGACGGAAGGTGCCCCACGACGGGCCGAACCGCAGCGGGAAATAGCCGGCGATGGTCGGCGTCGTGACCAGCAGGTCGGCGCGCCCGTCACCGTCGGCGTCGAGCAGCTGCACACCCGGGTCAGCCAGCGAGAGCCCGGCCGGCGCGCCCGCCATCGGGCGTGGCCGGTCGAACGATCCGCTGCCGAGATTGCGCCAGTAGCGGGCCACTCCGTTGACTTGCAACACGTCGGGCAGCCCGTCGCCGGTGAGGTCGACCAGCTCGCGGTCTCCGCGGGACAGCGCCCCCACGGGAGGGTCGGCACCGGAGACGGGCTGGAACCGGCGGGAGGCCGGATCGAAGCGGCCGTAGCCGAAGGCTAACGGCGGCAGGTCGCGAGAGGCGGCCCCTCGTCGTCGAAGCCGACCACCGTCACGCTGGTCAGCAGCGTGACGCCGTTGTACGGGTCGGCCTGGTAGTCCAGCTCGTAGCGTCGAACGAGCTGGTCGGTATCGGCGTGCACTGCGGTGGTGATCGTGCGGTAGCGACGACTGGTCCTGATCTCGAACCCGGCGGTATAGGAGGAGAACGGATCTTCCCGTTCCTCGTCGCCGAATGTGACGGTGGCAAGGAACCTCGCCGTACCACCCGCCGGCATGTAGTCGGCGTAGCCGATCGTGCGTAATAAGGGCTGCCGCCACCGGTGGTTGCCCGATTCGCCGGCATCAGCGTCGTACTCGTAGGTGATCGCATTGCCGAGCGGATCCCAGGTCTCCGTCAACTTCCAGGCGAAGATGTGATGTGGCACATCTGGGTCGGCGATCACCGCGGGGTCGCGCCAGGACGTGGTGCTCGTCGCCGGCCGGCGAGTTCCGTACCGGCTGACCAGGCCATCCTTGCTCGTCACCTCCCAATAGTCCTGATGGGAGGCGGCGTCACAGTGGTGGATGATGGAAGCGAACAGCCCTTCGCTCCGCGGTCGGTACCGAGTGCCGATCCCGGCAAGTTCTTCGACCGGCACCAAGTCTTCGTTCCCGGACAGGATGAAGGTGTCGGTGTCATCGTCATAGACAGGTACGCCGCGCGACGTCTTGCGGGAGATCCCGGCTAGGCTGAGCGTCCAACCGAGTCCGAAAAAGCCGTTGCCGTTGCCGGTGCTGTAAGCGAGATCGAGCCTCGGTTCAAGGCCTCGCCGTCCAGGTGGCACGATGACCGGGACCGTCATGTTGCCAGTCCCGGTCTGGATATCCGGTGTGAACGTCTCGCCGATGCCGCGGACCGATCCACCGCCCTGCGGCAGTGAGATGATCTGCTCCGGTGCCTGCGTCGCGTCCCCCACCGCGCCTCCTCCGCGACTCGGCCGGCCGATCTACACCGGTTCCGGTCCGACCGGCATCCACAATGGCTACCGCCAGAACACTCACCACGCGGCCTATATATGGATCGTAGCGGGTGGTCCGTGTTCGGAGGCTCACCTAAGGCGGTCTCACCAGACTCAAGGGGCCAATCTCCTGCCAGGACGATCACCCGAGTTTGCGGCTGGTGGCGCGTTATTACCAACACGTCCGAGACCGACGAGGACCGAGTTACAGGCCGACACCCGCCAGTGGACTGGCTTGCCAGCGGTCGACGTCGTCGATAGCCGAGCAGGGTGGCCGAGCCATCCTTCCAGCCGCCGGCGGCGCGGTAGGCGGCGGTGATCGCGGCGAGCGCGCGTTCGATGGTGGCCGCGGCGCGGCCGGCGTCGGTCAGGGCGTTGGCGCTGACGACCTGCTGTCACTCAACACTCGGTGCGGGGTGCGGAAGAACGCCGACGGGTTGGGCGGGTTCAGCGTCATCGACCCGGGCGGCAACTGGATCCGATTCCATCGGGACGCCGCCACCGCGCCCATGCCGGCCACCACGCCTGCCAGGCGGCTGGCCAAGGCCCTAGCGAATGCTGTCGTGCAGGCCGATTCTAGGGGAAGCGTCGGAAAGGCCGTTCGGATCCTCGACAGCGCATTGGCCCGCCCGCAAGCCGACGACGACCCGGTCGAGCAGGTAGAGGTCCTGGTCTACCGCGCCGAACTCGCGATGGTGCTGCACGATCCAAAGACTGCGGCCAAGATGCTGGCGCGCGCCCAGTCCGTCACGCTCACGGGAGACGAATCTGAAAGGGCGGCACCCGCGTTCGACAACGCCGCCGAACTCGCAGCAGCACTGCGGTGACTCACCATACGGACGCCTCCCTCATCTCGGCAGTTGAGTGAACCTGATCTTGGTTGAGTGATCGCCAAGTCCGTGGCTCGCTGGTGGCCGGATCCCCGTGTGCCGGATACGGTGCGAGTGTTCCGTCCGGCTGGGCCTGCTTGCTCCCGATCGGCTTGGCTTGGTGGTTAGCGGTTCCAGCGTGCCGGACTTGTGGTTTCTCAACGACCTGTGCCGCGCAGCTCGCGGCTGAGGAACTCCAGGGTCAGTGCCCAGAGGGTGGCGGCTTGCTCGTTGTCGGCGGCCGCCCCGTGCCCGCCTTCCACGTTCTCGTAGAGGACACGTCGTAGCCGTGCTCGCGTAGTAGGGCCACCATCTTGCGCGCGTGTCCAGGATGGACACGGTCGTCGCGGGTCGAGGTGAGGAACAAGACCGGCGGGTACGGCCGGTCGGGCCGGACGTTGTGGTACGGCGAGAATTCGCGCAGGTAGGCCCAGTCGGCCTCGTCGTCGGGGTCGCCGTACTCGGCGATCCACGACGCGCCGGCCAGCAGCTTGGTGTAGCGGCGCATGTCCAGCAGCGGCACGGTGGCGACGATCGCCCCGAACAGTTCGGGGTAGCGGGTGAGCATGACACCCATCAGCAGTCCGCCGTTGCTGCCGCCCTCGATACCCAGCTTGTTCGACGGCACTCAGGATGAGTATGAGGGGGTAGGCCGGCGGCGTTGGCGGTGAGGATGGGTTAAGGGCAACCACTGGGTGGTTGTCCTTGTTCGTCTCCGGCGGCACTGTGAGCGGGTTGTGGTGGGCGACGGCCCTCCGTTGTCTCTTGGCGGAGTGTCGCGGGAGGGCCGTGCGATGACGCGCGGAGGCGTCGTGGTCACGGTAGGCGGTGACAATAAGTTGCTACGGATCTGCGTGTCGGCAAGGGACGGTGAGTGAAGGATCGACCGACGCCTGAGCCGATCAATCACTCTGGCCATGTCGGATGCACCAACCCGATTTTGGGCCGGCCGCCGCTTGCCGGTACTTCTACACGGCCCGCCGAGCCGCGGTCCATACTGAAGGTAACGGTCGAGGAGTTCGACGCCGCCGCAACCGGCGCCCGCAGCTATCCCGCGGGCGAGGTGTGCGATTACGGCCCCGCGAGGCGAGACCCGTATGGGAAACGCGCTGGCGGCCCGCCGAGGCGTAGGCGCACGACGGGAGAAGGCTGTGAACACCAACGTCAGCCGCGTCAGCACGGCCGCTCTGGGGGCTTTGGTCATCATTGAGATGTTCGTCTGGGATACCGGCCCCAGCGGCCAGAGCCAGCCGACAAGGCCGGCACCGGCCACCGTCGCAACTACCACTAGCAATTCCCGGTTGAGCGGGGCAACCAGCCCTGCGCCGATCGCCGACAGCACAGCCATCCCGGCACGGCTATCGACGGCCCATGAACCTACAACCATGCCGGGGGTGACTGGCGCACGGCTCACTGATGCCTACAGCCAACTGTCCGCGGCAGGATTTACCAACATCACTACTAAAGACGCGACCGGCAAAGGGCGCGTTGTGGTCAACTCGACCAACTGGATCGTGCGGTCGCAGAGCCCGAAAGCAGGTGCTCAGGTAGACCGCGGCACCGCCATCACGTTGACCGTGAGCAAGCCCTCAGATATGCGACAGCCGACCGCGCCCAGCCACGGTGTCATACCCGACGTGGTCTGCAGCGACCTGCAAGCGGCTCAGGACGCTCTTCAATCGGCAGGATTCTCGAACCTGAACTCGCAGGACGGTACGGGACAGGGCCGCTCGCAGGTCATCGACCGCAACTGGGTAGTCACCGACCAGTCAGCCACCCCCGGGAGCACCCCACCGTCCAGTACACGCATCGTGCTAACGGTCGTGAAGTACGGCGAGCCGACCGGCGACTCCGGCTGTCCCAGCTAACCCGAACCCGCTCCGCGTCCATCTGATGCCCCAGACCACCCGCCGCATCGTCGGCGAGGATTTGCCAGGCCGCGTCCGCGCCTGCCCATCCGGCCTACGCGGACCTCCACCCGCGCGCACTGCGGGCGGCAGCAGGCGTGAACGCCTTCAGGGTCGTCTCCATCGCTGCGCCCGGAGCCACGACCATGTCATATCGCCGCGAGCGCGCCTTGATCGACTCGCCGACCCGGACCGAGAATACTCCGGGGAGCATCGGATCCGGCTCGGTCTCAACAGCTGGGTCGATCCACCGCCACGTCATTGACACCCTGAGCGTCAACGGAGGCAGCAGCTTGGGCAGCGATGCGTCCGACACCCCTCGCGAGGTCGTCCTGGCCGCCGGAACCTGGCTCGGCATGCAGCTGCTGGCTGACGGCTTCGCCTGGTTGCCAGGCCGATTGATGCTGCAGCGCCGCCACGGAACACTCCGGCATCTGATTTATCTACAGCCGCGCAAGTACAACCGGCGCGATGGACAGATCAAAGTCCAAGCCATGCTCAACGTGCGGCCTTGACAGCCCGAACGTAACTACGACAGCAGGCAGTGGGCGTCGACCTGCTCAGGTTTGCCGAGCATGGACAGCACATTAGCCACGCCGAGGGGACGGCCCAATCGACTTCTACGATCTCGCGAAACCGATGGAGTGCGGCGTTGTCGCGCGCTGGCACAATGGGCTACGTGGTCGATGCCATGCCCCGGGTGTTCGTCTCGTACGCCCATGACGGTGCCGAGCACACGGCGGCGGTCGGCACCCTTTCCCGGGTGTTGGCGTCGCTGGGTTTCGATGTCCGCCTGGACACGGCGGTGGCCGACTCCTCGCCGCAGTGGGTCGACTGGATGGAGCGGCAGGTCGCCGAGGCCGACTTCGTGCTGGTCATCGCGTCGCCGTTGTATTTGCAGCGGGCGCGTGGTGACGGCCCGCCCGACGAGGGGCGGGGGGTGTGGTATGAGGCCCGCCTGCTGCGCGAGCAGGTGTACCGGGACAAGGGCGGCGCCTGGCTGGAGAAGATCGTGCCGATCGTGCTTCCGGGACGCTCGCCGCGGGAACTGCCGGCATTCCTCACCCCGTACTCGGGATCGCACGTTCAGCTCCGTGAGATCAGTGCCGCCGCGTTGGGTGTCCTGGTGCCCGTCTTGCGGGGTGAGGCGCGACCGGTGCTCCGGCCGGAGTCCGCGCCGTCCGGCGGCGGCGTGGACTCCGAGCCGCCGCACCAACCCACGCACTTCGTTGGCCGCGAGGCTGAACTCACCGTCTTGTCGAAGTACCTGAGCCGCCCACGCCGGGGCGGCCGCCCGCCCGTTCGGGTGGTCGTGTTGGAGGGTCTGGCCGGCTCGGGCAAGTCCACCCTGATGACGCAGGCGGCATCCCAGCACGATAAAGACTTCGACGGGCGCGTGCTGATCCGGCTGCGGGGCTCGTCGGAGAAGCCGTTGCCGCCGGCGGATCTGATTCGCGAGCTGGCTATCCGGCTGGGAGGGCCGGCCTCCGCCCATGACGACGACGCTACGTACCGGCGATACCGGGAGACAGTCGACTCCAAACGTGTACTGATCATGCTCGACGACGCTCACGACGCCGACCAGATCCGCCAGGCCGTGAGCGTCGGCGGGCCCAGCGTCTTCCTCGTCACCAGCCGGGTCGAGCTGCGCGATCTGCCCGCCTCGGCGCGCATCGGCGTGGGCGCGCTGTCGGAGGATGAGGCCGTTTGCATGCTGGCCGGCCTCGTCGGCGCCGAGCGGGTCGATGCCGATCCTGAGGTGGCCCGGCGTATCGTGCGGCGATGCGGCAACCTGCCCATCGCGATCAGTCTGGTAACCGCGCACCTCACCGGTGAGTCGGGCCGGGCCTACCGCCTCAACGCGCTCGACGACGACCTGGCCGCCCGCGGGCTGGACGCCATCGCCGGGCGGGCGAGCGCGACTACCTCGGCGCTGAGAATTCGGAGCTGGCGAAAATTGGATGAACACCCATTTGTCGTGCTGCTATCGGTACTTGTGAGTCTGATCGCGGTCACTACCTTCGCGATCGGTGGATGGAAATACCTATTGCCAGCCGGCCCCACCGCGCCGCCACGATCGGCATCCACCCCGTCCGAGCCAACGATTACGACTATCGAGAACACAGTTGGTAAGGTCGGTGTTGACCCAATCCTAAAAATCAACTACGTCGATGCTGAATGCGATATTTCGGGTGGACGCTGGGATGGCCAACCAGGATTCCGCGTTGCCGACAATTTCGGTGCCGGTGGTTTGTGCATTCAGGGGCATGGTGCGATTTTCTACGAGCGAACCTGTTTGTACGCCGGCCAGTGGCGAGAGTATGTCACGCTTCTCGATGCCCGAGGACACCAAGGCCCCACATATGAACTTAACTTCGTGTGCGTAGTTTGACACGGAGCTGAAGGCCGGCGGCCAGTTGCGTGAGCTTGTCCCGGTCACGCCGTTTCGGCCATCGGCGGTTTTCTCCGCGGGCTGGCGCGCTCGTCGACGGCACCGCCCACGGCAGCCACTGGCCCGGGCAGGCAATGGGCTGGCTGGAACCGGCTGGCCTCGAAGGCCGGAGCCGAGACGGCGAATCTTGGCGTCGAACTTGGTCGGACCGGCACGCTGACCTGTCCTGCGTGCCGACTCATCCGCGCCGCGCGGCGGCACGGCAACGATCAGGCATAGGCGCCGGGCTGCGCCATACGGTCGCGAAGCTGACCGATCCTGGGCTGGACGACGTGGACTTGGACCTTGTTGCAAATGAGTCGCTTCGACTACGAGGCGTACCTACGCTGAGCCCGTGACGGAAGCAGATCCGCTGGAGGTGGCGGCCTGGCGAATGGCGGTCGGAAGGCTCCCACTCGATGATCTCCCCGAACTCGCAACCGACGCTCTTGTTCGCGGCCTGGATAGTCCTGCTCTTCGTGTTCTCGCGGGCAGGCACGATGGGACGTCCGGGACTCGTCGGATCTGTTTCGCGTTGCTCTGGGCGAACTCGACATCGAGCTTCCGGACGCCGACCGCGGGCAGTGGCACCTGGCCCGGCGTACGGCGGGCGACATCGTGGCCGGACGTATTGGGGCGGCCCGCGGAGCCAACGATCTCTGGCTGGCGTCTGAGAAGGTGCGGGACAACGGGGACCTGCGGATCTTTGTGGGCTTGGCGTCAACGCTGGACGATCACCCCGAGGACGCCGAACACATCGAGGCCGACATAGTTGCGGCTGCGCGAGAACTGCTGGACCGGCCAGCACCTCGACGCTGGATCAAGGTGATGGCCGCTCGAGGCCGATCTCCGCTTACGCAGACGATTGGGCACGACAACGTCGAGGTTGATCCCCAGGCTCTGCGACTCAGCGACAGCCTGCGTTCCGACCTCGCCCAGTGGAAAGCCGACTTCGAGGCCACCCTTTCGGGTTGGCCGGCGTCGGGTGGGTTCGATTCCGAACACGATGCCGAGCGGTTTGTAGCCGTCGGCCGGCGACTCGTTTTGCGACTTCAAGACGAACTTGGAGCTAGCTATCACGTCGAGTACATGCCAGAGGCAATTCGTCCTCCGGGAGTACGACTGCGCGCAAATCAAACCGCTAATCGAGCGCTCATCGGCTTCTTGTTTCATTGCGGTAGGACCGAGGCCCGGCCAGGCTTCTGTCTAGGCGTCCGGGCTGTCGCTCTCTCATCGGCTGCCCGCACTGGTTGTGTGGCTCTCATTTGGCCTGCGCGGTCCCGGGCGTCGCCTATGGGCGGGGAGAGGCTCAAGAGGGGATTGCCCAGCTCGAAGAAGCGTTGCCCTCCCAGCTCGACACGTTGTCGGATCGAGCAAGTGGAGGACCTGTGACCCTGTCGGACCGAGTGGTCATCGGCATGGACCCGCACAAGCGTTCAGCCACGATCGAGGTGATGGCCGCCGACGAGACTGTCCTTGGTGGCGGCCGGTTCGGCACCGACCGCGCCGGCTTCGCGGCGATGGTCGCCTATGCGAAGCAGTGGCCGGACCGGGTCTGGGCGATCGAGGGCTGCGAGGGTATCGGCCGACACATCGCCACCCGCCTGCTGGCCGATGGCGAGCAGGTCGTCGACGTGCCACCGAAGCTGTCCGCTCGGGCACGTGTCTTCGTCACCGGACAAGGCCGCAAGACCGACGCCACCGACGCCCATTCCGTCGCCCTGGTCGGCACGCGTATGAGCGGCCTACGGCCGCTGGTCAACGACGAGCAACTCGCCGTGCTGCGGCTGCTGGTCGACCGCCGCCGTTCCCTCGGCGACGACCACACCCGGATGGTCTGCCAGTTGCACCAACTGCTGCTCGAGCTCATCCCCGGCGGGGCAAAGAAGAGCCTGTCCGCGGCTCAGGCCAAGGCGCTGCTGGCCACCGTCCGACCGCGGGACGCGGTCGGCAAGGCCCGCCGGCGGGTGGCCGCCGAGCTGATCGCCGACCTGGAACGGGTCTACCAGCGCTCCAAGCAGGCCGACAAAGAGCTCAAGGAACTGGTTGCCGCCACCGGCACCACCTTGATGGACCTGCACGGCATCGGACCCTCCGGCGCCGCCCGGCTCCTGGTCGAGGTCGGCGACATCACCCGTTTCCCCAACCGGGCCCACTTCGCCTCCTGGAATGGCACCGCACCCATCGACGCCTCCTCCGGCGACCAGGTACGACACCGGCTCTCCCGGGCAGGCAACCGGCAGATCAACCGGGTCCTGCACATCATGGCCACAGTTCAGTTGCGCAACGCCACCCTCGGACGCGCCTACTTCGACCGCAGAAAAGCAGCCGGCAAGACGTCGATGGAAGCGATGCGAAGCCTGAAACGGCGGCTGTCCGACCTCGTCTACCGACAAATGATCAACGACGCTGTCGCCACGGCCGCGACGGGTCCGGGAGGACACCGGGACACGTCTACAAGTCCTGCGTGACCAGCTCTCATCCCCACGCCGGCTCTTCGGAAAAGTCACTTCCCGGACCCGCCGACAGCAAGCCTAAACCGTAGTCCCCACCAACCCTCTTGACACAGAGGGGAGCCATGAGCGGATGTTGGTCTGGGTGGGGCCGCGGCGTCCGCCTGTGGTGAGGGCGCTGTTGGGCGTTGACACCGCCACAATTGGCGGCGCCGGCCTCCAACCCGACACGGAGCCAGGTCAGGGGGTGAAGCCCTGACCTGGCTCGTGTGTTGTCCGATGACGGACCTGCGGTCAGGTGGTGGAGGGGGTGGATCAGAAGTACAGGGTCCTGGACTTCGTGTACGTCGTGTACTGGTTGCCCGGGTAGAAGGTCGACCCGGACACGGTGATCTGAGCGGTGGTGAACCCGTAGCTGGAGTTGAGGTCGCCGCTGAAGGTCTGACAGTTCTGGTAGTAGACCGTGTGAAGGGCGGTGGCGCTTCCCGCCGCGATGGTGACTGAGGAGCTCGGGTAGGTGCTCTCCCCGCACAGCGTTACCGAGTAGCTCGCCTGGTTGCTTCCCGCCGTCGCGGTCACGCTGCCGGTGGCGGTGCCGAGGGACTGGGTGTTGTTGTAGCCGCCCTTGACGGAGACAGTGAACGGGGCCGTAGCCGCTTGGGCGCTGGTCGCGGGAAACAGGGCCACCGCGAGCAAGCCGACGGCGGTCGCGGCCAACAGGCGGATGGAGCGGAAACGACGAATTTTGGGCATGCTGACTCCTGACGTGGCGGGGAAGGCGCAGGAACAAGACGCAAGGAAATCGACCGGATTCGTCTGCGGTCGATCGCGCCGCAGCGCCGAGTACATCGGCGTCAGTAAATATTATGGCCGGCGCTACCTGGGCATGTCCAGCCCTCGCCCCAGCCACCACATGGGCGACGACAAACCCTGCACCCTCGCCCATTCACGGCATGCCCCTCATCTGTCCGCGCTGGTCACCGACGCCGCACCACGGGTACATCGTCGTCACCACCTCGGCGACGGACCTGCTCCAGGAGTTGTCCCGGCACACCGGCGAGTTCACGGTCGAATCGGTCGTCGACCGCACCGCGGACGCCAACATCGACTCCGGCAAGTTCGACATGCTGCTCGGCGAGCTCGACGGCCGGGCGTTCATGGTCGATACATCGATGGTCCTGTCTGACAGCCCGGACATGATCGTCGCGATGTCGACCGCCCTGGGCACCGTCGTCGGCTGCGGCGCCGAGACGGTTTCCGGCTCCTACTGGCTGACGGCAGCTCGGGACGGCCAGCCACTACGACACGTCTTCGTCTCCCACGCCGCCATGACGCGGGGCATGGCAATGGGCGAACCCCTGCCCAGCGAAGGCGAGCATCCGATCGAGGACAACCGCGGAGCCGGCATCTTCGCGGCGATGGCGTCGTTCGGGCTCGACCCATCGGCCTGGCTGAGTTCCGGTCCGGCCAGCTGAAGCTCACCCGTCAGGCCGGTCCTTACCCGAGGCCGCCACATCGACGACGTGGAGTTCATCCCGTTTCAGATTCTTGGGGACTCGGACTGGGCCGACGCATCAGTGTCATCAGGATTGTCGTGGAGCCACTGCAGCACCTCCCAGATGGCTTCGTACTGGGTGCGCGCGAGGCTTCGGGCTGCAGGCCCAGAAACAGTTTGGACCTCGAGCGTGGACTCGATCGGCGCCACGGGCCTCTTCCGCCTGGTGCGACCCGCCGAGGCTCGCTCCGACCGGGCCGGCTTGTCCGAGGTCAATGACGTCCGGTCTGAACCCGCCGAAACTGGCGACACCGACGTCAACTGCTCTCGGCGGGATTTCGAAACGCTCACCGGCTCACGGAACAGGTCACCCAGTCGCAGCTCATCCTGCTCAATACCGGGCAGCACAGCGGCAGAACCAACGGAATCCAGAGCGGCGGCCAGCGCGGCGCGTTGCTCCTGCGTCAGCGACGAAACCCCATCGATGACCGCTTGGACGAACTCGCCGAGCCTACCGTCCGGACTCTCACGACGCGCTGTCAAAAGACCCCCAAGGCCGGGAAGCGGTGCCCAGAACTGCCGACGGACTGCCGCCGGCGGGTCCGGGCCCACATATCGCGATGGAGAACCAGCTTTTCACCATCCCGGCATGTTCCTCTGGCCAGCCCGCACTCGCAACAGGCGACAACGCGGCGTGACGACCTGATCCCGACCGCCACCATCGATGGCTGCATGCCGCACGCAGCACACGGCTACGCCCATCCACCGGCCCACTCCCCCGCACAGAACGCGGGCACCCACAGCCCTGTCCGTTGAAACAACGCCGGGAATCGGCCACCGGAGGCCCTGTCGGCGTACCGGTCGATGTGCGCAGCCGCGTACGGATCAGCGCAGCACCCGGCGCGTGCGCCTTCAACCTGAACGCGATAATTCCACGCGTGAGTTACGACCTTGCGGTGTGGGAGGGCGAGCCTCCCGCGAGCGACGAAGCGTCCTCGTGACCGTTGGCGTCGGCGATGAGCAGGACGTGCGGCATCAACGCGTCGGCGATGAGGTCGGCGATTCGGCCTTCGAGTGCGGCGTGGAGGCCGGTGTCGGTCATTGCGGTGATGGTGGCGGCGGCGCGGCGCTGTACGCGGGCGATGGCTTCGGCGATGGATGTTGCGGTGGTGACTCGGTCGCCGCCGAGGGCGGCTAGGTGCCGGGCGTCGTCGTGGTCGAAGCCGGCCAGGACGATTTGGGTGTCGTCGCTCCAGTGGCTGGTGGCGAGTTCGGCGGCCAGGTAGCGGAGCAGGTCGGTAGCGCGGCGTCGGTCTCCGCTGATGGTTACGAGATGAGCGCGTTCGAGGTCGATGAGCAGGTGGTGTCCGTCGGGTGAAGAGGCGACGGTGGCCAACAGGGGTAGTGGAGCCAGGGCCTGATCGTCATCGGCAAGCGGAACGCTGCGTGGCAGTGACCAGGTCCGGCCAGATTGGTCCGTCACGAATGGCGATGGGGGGTGTGGGTTGGGGTGGGTGAGGATGAAGTCAATGTCGCCGGCGGATATGGACACTGCGGCGACGTCGGGCAGGTCGGCTGGCATGTGGTCGTGGAGCCCGGCCGCCAAGTTGCGCAGGGCCTCGTTGAGCCGGTCAACGTCGGCTGGTCGTGCGCTAGCCCGAACGGTGGTTTCGATGGTGGGATCTGGGGCCGATGGGATACGCCTGTTGGGTTGTCGCTGTTGGCGCTGGCGGCGGCGGGCGGCGCGGAGTTGGTAGAGCGCGAGGGCGGCGAGCATGCCCGCGCAGGCCAGGACTGCTGTGGTGGGCAGGACTGTGTCAAGGACCCCGGTGGAGTCGTCCGAGTCCGGCGAGGAGCCGGTCTTTACCGAAGGTGAGGGGGGCGCGGCGCGGTCGGGGTTCGTTGCCTCGGACGACGGTAGTGCCGTCGGCGGTGGCTGCCGTGGAAACGTTTCGGCTTTGGGTCGAGGCGGGCGCGGTGGTGCGGTCGAGGTGGCGGATCCGTTGGCGTGCGGTTGTGGGCCGCGGTCGCGCGCGCTGGGCGGGAGTGTGAGGAGCTGGCCGGGTTCAATGTGGTCGGGGAACCGGCGGTCTGCGCGTTCGAGGTTGTTGTTGAGGCGAGCGATTTCGGGGTAGCGGTCGCCGTCGCCGAGGAACCGTGCGGCGATGTGGTAGACCCAGTCGCCTCGTGCCACCGTGTACTCGGGTTTGGCAGGAACAGCTGACCGTCCCGTGGCCGAGTCGTTGACGGTCTGGGCAAGCCGGGTCCAGCTCGGTGGGCGGGCGTCGCGCGGAAGCACGATAGTGCTGCCCGGGTTCAGGGCTGCTGGTTGGGCTCCACCGGCGCCGGCGTTGGTGGGCGTGAATGCGGCGCGGTTGAGGGCGTGTATTTCGGGCCATCGGTCGGCGTTTCCAAGCCACTGCTCAGCGATTGTGGACAGGTCGTCGCCGGCTGTGACGGGGTGCCGGTAGCTGGCCGCGCCGATCCGGATGGTGATGTAGGCCGTGGATTCGGTTCGTGCTGGGTCCGATTCGCCGGTTCTGGCTCTCTCGGTGCCGTCGGGGGCGATAGGCGTGGCGGTCTCAGAGATCCGCGTCGCGGTATGTGCCGCGACTGTCGGCTCCAGAGGGGTGAGTCCGATGGCTGCGGGTGCGACGGCGGTGGTCACGACGATGCCCATCGTGAGGGTGGTGATGATGGTGGCGGCGAGCTGCTGAGTTCCGGCGGTGCCGCGTAGCCGCCGTGCGGTGGCGCCGGTACGCGCGGCGCGGGTTTCCGCGATCAGGCACCGGACGAACTGTGCCCACAGGTACCACAGCAGGACGGCGAGGGCGTCGATGATGGCGCGGTCGGTGATCGAAGCGGTGAGCCATTGTCGGGCTTCGTCTAAGGTCGGCGGCTTGGATGGTGCGGGCCAGCCGATGAACACGGCCAGGGCGAAGGGAACGCCGAACAGCAGGATCGCCAGAGCGGCCCCAGCACCGATCCGTCGCGCAATCGATCCTGCGGCGGCTGTCCGTGTTCTGGGTGTCGGCGGTTTCATGGTGTCAGTTGCCGGTTTGGGGTTCGGCGGTGGCGGTGACGGTGATCGGCAGGGCGTCGATGCCCACCAGCGTGAGCAGGATGGTTGGCTGGTTGGCCGCGATCGTGACGGTGACTTGTGTTTCGGTCGCGGTGACGGCGCCGTTGGTGCCGGTGTCGGCCAGGAAGGTTGTCGCGGCGCGGCGGGCGGCTTGGGGGTCGAGGACCACCGTTCCGGTGCTGCGGAGCAGTTCGATGTCGATGTGGTCGGCTCCGGCCCGGGCGGCTGCTTGCGCGATATCGAACAGTCTCACACGCGCTGCGATCGCGGCGGCGGGATCGGTGAGCAGGCCAGCCAGGAGCAGAACCAGCAGGACGGTTCCAGCGATGCCACCGCTGATCTGCCCACTATCTCGGGATAGTTCGACCACCCGGGTCCGTGTGGGAGGTGCGAGGCGGTTCATGATGCTGCCTGCTCATCAGCCCGCCAGGTGTCGATGGGGCTGATCGCTGTAGCGCGCAGCACGACGCTTCCGGGCATCCGCAGGCCGGTCAGCGCCTGGGTCGACAGGCGGCAGAGTATGGAAACGGAGACGACGCCGCCGGGCCAGAAGGCGCTTGTGTCCGTGTCCACGGTCAGGGTCGCGCAGCTGACACCCTTTCCCGCCAGGGCGGCGTGTGCCGCGCGTTCGGCCGCAGCTGGGGCGGTAGCGGGTTGGCGTTGTTGGGATGCGGCGCGGGCTGCGGCGGACGCGGCGGCGTTGGCGTCGATCCGCGTGACGCTGACCCGGCCGGCGAAGAGCGCGAACGCGAGCAGCAGTAGGAGCAAGGGCAGCGCGGCGGTCATCTGCACGGTTGCACTGCCGCGATCAGCCAAGCGTGGGCGTCCCGGCCGGGACCGGTCTTGTACGCCGGGTTGGGTCATGATGTGGCCGCGGTGTAGGGCTGGAATCGCTCGACTGGTGCCGTCGCGACGACGTGGACGGTGCGCAGCGGCGCGAGGGGGATGATCCTTACCGGTCGCACGGCGATGACTGCGGTGGCCGTCGTCTCGGTGCGGATGACCTGAATCTCGGTGGCGGTGAGGCCGGTGCCGGCCTGGTCGAGGACCGCTTGTGCGTCGGCGCGGCCCTGGTCGGCGGTGCCGCCGTCGAGTCTGGTTGTCTGGACCGCTTGGTCGGCGGCGTGGCGTGCGGTTAGGTAGGCCCAGCCGTAGGCGGTGGCTTGGGCGCCGGCGAGGGCGAGGGTCAGCAGCCACGGTGTCCACAGCAGCGTCTGCACGGTGGTTGACCCACGATCGTGTCGCGACAGGCGTCGTTGCCGGGGTGGATTGTTCGGCCTGGTCATGGTCAGAACCCGATGATGCTGCCGACTTTGCCGGCGACCCATGGGCCGATGAGCGCGGTAGCGCCGACGATGACGCCGAGCCAGAACAGCACCCAGGCTAGCTCCTGGACCGTGTCGCCCCGGTCCGGTTCGGCTCGCACGCGCCGCCACCGGGTCTTCCATTCGTGCCGGACACGCGCGACGACACGGCTGTTCGAAAGCACCTTCGTGACCTCCATCTGTTCAGGAACCGTTTGACGATGGGATGCGCTCACTTTGAGTTCCGCCTTCTAGATCGCCGCGCCTATGCCCACAACGGCCGGATACAGCAGGAAGATCATGAATGCGACGCCGAGCATGACCAGGGGCAGGGACATACGTTCGGAGGCGGCGTTGGCGGCCGCTTGCATGGCGATGGTTTGCCGGGTACGAAGCGCGTGCGCGCGGGCGGCCAGGGAGGCGCGGATGCGGGCGCCTTCGTTGCCGGCCAGGGTGAGCGAGGCGGCGAGTTCTTCGAGCTCGGGGATGCCGGCGTCGACACCGAGTTGGTGGAACTGCTGCCATGGCGGCTGGCGGGTCAGCCGGGAGGTGGCGAGGGCGGTGCGGATGCGATCAGCGGCCCACCCGTGGGCGATGTTGGCGGCATCGTGGGTGGCTTGTTCGATACCTGCGCCTCCGGCCAGCGAGATGGTCACCAGGTCGAGGATCGCGGCGAGAGTGTGGACGAGTTCTGCCCGCAGACGCCTCGCCTCAGCGCGCAGTCGCGCTTCGACAACCCATAGGCCGAGGGCCGCGCCGGCGATCGCGGCACCAGCCGGGATGGCCAGGGACGCGCCGCGCACAAGGGCGTACGTGACAAGCGGGGCGATGAGGAGACCGGTGATGGCGGCGGTCGCTTGGCCTGCGAGGTGGGTGGTCGGGGGCCGTTGGAGCAGGGCGAGGTCCTTGTGGGTTTGTTGGGCAGGTACCCCGAACCGGGCCAGCAGGCCGGCCAACTCGACGCGGAGGCCGTCAATGCCGCGGGTTGCTGGCTGCGCGGGGCGGTGAAGGCGGTCGAGCGCGGCGGACAGCGACGGCCGTGGCGGCCGAAGCCCGGTGAAGATCGATGCGATTCCGAGGCCGGCTGCCGCGCCGACCAGCACGACGGTCGCCGTCATCGCAGACCTCCAGCGGCGCCCTTCGCGACGTCCAAAACCCGGGGTGGGGTGTTGAGCCTGCCGAGGCGATGCAGCCACCAGAACGCGGCGGCGAAGACGCCGACGATGCCGGCGAGGACGAGTTGGCCGGTCGGGCTGCTGTAGGGGGCCAGGAATGGGCGGTTGAAGACGGTCATCGCGGTGACCATGGTGAGAGTGAGCCCAACGATGATTCGCACGGCGGAGCGGGTGCGAGCGCGTTCGGCGGCGATCCGGTCTCGGGCGGTGGCCTGTTCCCGGGCTGCGTTCGCCAGGACGGCCAGCCGGTCGGCCAGCTGTGCGGCTTGGTTGCTGGCCGCGTGGATGAGCGCGGCGGCGACCAGGTCCGCCGTCGGGTTGGCCGATTGTTGCGCGAACCGGGTCAGCGCCTCTGGCAGCCGTGCGCCGACCCGCAGGGCGTCGGCGAGGGCGGTCACGTCGCGGCGGATGGCGGGTGGTGCCAGGGGCGCGGTGGCCTGGATGGTCTGCTCGAGGCCGGCTGCGGCGGACAGCGTGTCGCGGAGCATCTCCGCCCATGTGGCCACTGCTTCGATCTGTTCCCGGGCGCGGCGTTCGACGGTGGCCGCGCCCCATATGGTCGGTAGGAACCACACTGTCGCGGCTATCGCGGCGGCGGCGACGGGCCAGCCGGTCAGTGCAGCCACGGTCGCCGCGGCCAGGACGGCGCCGGCGATGCTCGCAGGTCGGGGCGGCCGGCGTCGTCTGACCAGGCGTGGCGGGCGGGGAAGCCGGCGTCCGCCATACAGCGTCAGGAGAATTCCGGCGGCGAAGGCCGCCCCGAGGGCGGCAGGCACGATCGGCATCGTTACCACCCCTCGGCCGCGAGGATTTCGGGGTCGAGGCCGGCGGCGATCAGCGCATCCATGGTGGACGCGCGCACTGGTGCGGCCGGGACGCCGCGCTTGTCGGGGCCGGGTCGGTAGACCTCGTTGGTGACGACCTGCCCGTTGTCGAAGCCGACGACCTCGCGCAGGGAGGACAGCACGCGGGTGCCGTCCCTGAGCTTCTCCAAGTGAACGATGACGTGCACGGCGGCGGCGACCAGCGCGTAGGTGGCCTCGAACGCCAGGCGCTCGACAGCCTGGATCGCATACGTTGCTAACCGTGCTGGTACCTGCCGGGAGCTGGATGAGTGGATCGTGAAGTCGACGCCGCCTTGGCCTTCGATATTTGGCTCTCTGGTCTGCATGACCACGACATCGGGATGACGGCGTTCGTCTTGGTCGAGGGCGAGTTCGGTGACGTCCTCGATGACCACGATGTGCTCGTGGAAGTCGAAATTGGTGGCCAGTGCGCGGGCGAAGGTGGTCTTGCCGCTGTCGGTGCCGCCCGAGACCGCGATGTTGCGTCGCGCCCGCACCAACGCGGCCAGCAGGTGCGCTTGGGCCGTGCTGATCGTGCCGAGCCGGCATAGGTCATTCAGGTCGGCGTCGAGCAGCCCATGACGGCGGATCGATACGCATGGACGTTCGGTGACCCATCCGACAGCGAACATGCGGGATCCGTCGGGAAGCCTGACTGACAGGCGGGGGCAGCCGCGGTCGAAGCGTCGCTCCTCGATCCCGGCATGCGCGGCCGTGGCGCGGACCAGCTCGATCAGTTCGTCATCTGACGCGGCGACGGCCGGCACCCGGGCGCGGCGGCCTCCCCGGTAGCGGACGAACACCCGGTCGCAGCCTTGTGCGCTGATGTTCTCAATCTCGGGATCGTCGAGCAGCGGCTGGAATCCGCCCAGCCCGGTCAACGCGTCTCGAAGCTGCCGTGCCAGTCGGGCCTCGACGTGCGGCTCAAGACGCGGTTGGCCAGCTTCGATCAGCTCGTGCACGTGTTCGTCCAGCACGGCCGCGATCAACCCTGCGACCAAAGGCCCGCGTTCGGCACCGGCGACTGGACGGCCTACTGCGGACAGACGGGCCGAGACCCGCCGCAGCAACCGCACGACCAGGTGCGGGTCGATCGGACCCGCTGCGTTGACGGGCGGGGCCAGCGTCGGCTCAGGCATCAGGCGCCTTCCCTTGTTAGCGCTGTCGGTGACGCCGACGCAGGTAGGGACGCGGCGGCCAGGCCGCTGGCTAGGCGGTGTAGTGCGCGGGGAAGCCGCAGGCGGCGCCACCCGATCGTCGGGGTGAACCGGCCGGAAAGGACACCGGCTCCGCGTCGGTCGTGCGGCAACACGGTGGCGACCCTGACGCGTAGCTCGCGCTGCACCTCAGCCGCCGTGTAAGGGCCCGCACCGGCTAGAACCACGTGTGCCCGCCGACGAACCGGGTCGGTAAGCAGCGACAGGCTCGCGTGCAGGTGCGCCAAATGGTCCAGCCTTGGCCGGACCACGAACAGGACCATGTCCGCCGCATCCAACCATGTCCGCCGCATCCACCAAGGCGGTCGTCGCGGCCGATGCAGAGAGCCGGCCGGCGTCGACCAGCGTCGGCGCGGACCGGTGGCCAAGAGCTGGTGTGTGGGCCGCAAGCGCGGTCACCGCAGCGGACGCTGCGTTGCCAGCCGCTGGCCCCAGCAGCACCGGGCAGCCCACCGGCAGCAACTGTGCGTGCGCGCTTGGCCAGTCCGCCTCCGTGCCGTGCCGTGCCTGCGCAACGGCGGTGGCCAGTCCTGGTGTCTCCGCGCAGCCGAACCGGGCGGCCAGGTCGCCGCCATGCGGGTCGGCCTCCACGAGCAGGACGGGCTGGCCGGGCCAGCAGGCAGCCAGGCCGAGCGCCGCGGTGGTGGCCCCGGGCGCCCCTTTGACCGACCCTACGACGAGGAGCGTCACGTCCCTACCTTCCGTTCAGCCGGCCGCTCGCAGGATCAGGACCGCTTCGCCGGAAGCGGCCGCGATCCTGGTCGCGTCGGCGTCCGGCAGCATCAGCGTCACGTGCGACGTGCCCGGCTGGCCCGCGTCGGCGTCGATCTCGTACACCATCGCGTCAGCGCGGACTGGCGCACCGGCTGTACCCGCCTGCCCGCCTGCTGGCAGGACCACGACACTGACCCGGCTCCCCTTCGCCAGGGCCGACGGTGCGTGCCCGGCCTCGACCGGTACCGCGATCACCGCCTGCCCGACTGGGGGCCAGCCGACCGGCCCGAGCTGCCCGTCGACCAGCAAGGCGCCCGCGGTCAACGGCACCGCCGCGGTACGCCCGACCAGGTCAGCCATCCTGGTCGCTGCGACCGTCCGCACCAGCGGATCCGGCAAAATCCTGGCCACCGCCAGATCGGCGCCCTCCACGGTCCGGCCAGCGGCACCGGCCGCGCGATGACGACGACGGCCGAGCGGTTGTCCCGTCGTGACTCCACGACCGCCATACCCAGCGCGGAGCCGACCACGAGCACCGCACCCAGCAGTAGATGGGGCAGGCTACGCCGCCGCGCGGCCAGCGCTTGGCCGGTCCGCCAACCCGATGCGCCCGGCTCTCGAACCGTCATCGCCGAGACCGCCCCACGTTGATGGCCTGCGTTTCGACGACCCGCACGCTGACCGCGGAGGTGGTGGACAGGTCTGCTTCTTGGCCGGTGACACCACCGGTCGCGACCCAGGTCACCCGCCACGTGATCGTGGCCCGCACAAGTAGCTCGCCGCCGGGGCGATCGGCCGATGGCCGCCGGTAGGTGTGGCCGCACGGTGGTTCGCCGAGCGGGTCCATGCCGGGTCTCCATGCCGTTCCTGGCCCGGTACAGGTGACGTGGTTGCCGTCGCCTGTCAGCCAGGTAACCCGGGTGGGTGTCGCGGTCGCGGTGGCAGCCGACCCGCCCGCCTCAGCAGTCGCCGTCCGGCGACCCCATGAGGAGGCATCTACCCAGAACCAGGTGGGCAGGTTGACCAGTTGCGGCGCGGGCGGCTGCGGGCTCAACCGCATCCGCAGGGCTGGCAGCCGTAGCATGGCAACGGCCTGCTGCCCGAGATTCGCCGTGACGTCGCCGTCCGCGAGCCACACCGTCGTCACGTTGGCCAGGCCATCCCCTGTCACGCAGCTGCGCTCGTACCAGGCCCCTGGGCCGGCGCCCGGTGGCGGATTCTGTCGCGACAACAACCGAGTGGTGCACCGCTGCGGCCCTTGCTCCCCCGAGCCTGCGGAGTCACTTCGCATCCCTTCACCGGTACCGCCTGGCTCGTCGACCTTCACCGTGCACATCGGATGCTCAGGGTGCGTGCGACAGTTGACCGGATCGAGCGGATCGAAGGCGAACACCGCTGACGGGTACCCGACCACGGCAAGGACCGCGGCGACGATGGTCGCGAGGCGGCGCCGCAGCCTCAACACGTTCCCACCTCCCTCACGCCGAAAAGGGTCACCTTCCACACGCCACCGGTCTCGGTCACTGTCGCCCCGACCTTCCGGCGTCCCCCCGGCTCGTCGTCCACCAGTTCGCCGTTCCGCGCGTAGACGAGCCACCGCGTGGTGTCGACGCAGTCGACGACTTCGACCGTCGCCGGCCGCCCACGCGCGGCGTTTGAACGGCCCGCCACCGCGGGAGCCAGGGTCGGTGCGCCCTGCGTCCGTTGGCCCATCTGGCGAAAGCCGCGCAACGCACCCTGCAATGCGGTCAACGCGCCGGCGACCTCCACGTCGGTGGTCATGCCGAGGGCCTCGACCGCGTCGCGGGTCCACGCCCGCGCCGACGTAGCGCCCGTGGTGGTGCCGGGTCCGGTGGCTGTCATCGTCGTCCCTTCCGCTGCTGCCAGGTGCCGGCTTGTGGGGCCGGTGATGGCAGCGACGGTGCCGGGGACAGGGTGCGGGCAGGGCTGCCCCTAGCGCGTGACGCGCTGGGGGCAGCGCCCTGCGGCAGCCCACCACCTGTTGCTTGCGTACGTAGTAGGTCCCCCGGCAGGCGGGGACAGATCCACGCGGGCTGCGCACCTGTGCGGCCTGCGCGAGCACCACGCGAGCGAGAGCCAGATGCTCGTCGATGTTTCAACACGGCCTCGGAGCACAAAGAGAGGCGGCCCGCCCATCAGGGACGAGCCGCCTTTTTGCTGCGTCGAGACCTCATGTTCGAATCGAGACTGGAATCGACTAAAGTCTCGACCAGTCGTGGTTATAACATCGGTCCTCCTGCTCGGTGGTACCTCGCTCCTATTGGCTAACCTGTCTGTGCCGTTCGGACTGTGTCAACGGCGGGCGGGATCCTGAATGGATCTCGACCGGTGGCGCCAGAGGATTCAGGCCGCCGATCTTGACATCCGCACCCTCATCGAGTGCCTCTTTCCCTAGTCTCCACACGAGCCAGGTGCGCATGCCAAATATCAGCAGAGAAGTCGCACTGGCGATGATCGCCAGCGGGACTTCCACTCACTGCTCCTTAAGCGCCGATCTGACCGCTCTTCAAACTCGTCTCCAATCGTGAGCCGTGCTCTGTTTTCGTGTTTGATCCCCTAAAGGATCAATACAACGCGGTGGCTCCGCCTCTCAGGATCCCATGCTTGCGCCAGAGCGACCATGCTGAATCCCCGTTTGGGTCCGCATCTCCTCGACAAGGTCAACTCTCGCGGTCGAAGGATCCACACGTGTTGGGAGCGTCCGGCGTGCTCGGCGCGCCCGCGCCGCTTCGGCGAGCGCGGCACGGGCGAGCTCGCCGCCACGCTGGTACCGCTCGGCGACTTGCTCGCATTCGGCCGCCCGCACGGCGAGCTCTGCCGCCCACGCCGCCGCCTGCTCGCACGTCGCCGGGGCACCCTCGGCCCGGGCGCGGTGCTGTCGCCGACCTCGACAAAGCGAAACCGGCCGAGCTCGTCCAGTGCGCGAGCCCGTTACCGCATCCATGCCGCCGGCGTGCGGGAGTCGGTCGTGTGGGACTAGGCCCAGCCGCCCGGCTCGTGAACGAGCGCCCAGAGCAAATCAGCCGGCGACCACCCCGCCGCAACCACGGCCGCAGCACGTGCCGCAGTAGACGAGCCGATATCCGCGCCAGGCCGACAGCGCGCCAGCGCAGCTCCTCGGCTGCGGCGAGCCGCTCGCGGCGCGTCACCGACACGCGGACAGGATTCACAGCAGGGCTCTCTGACAAGCAAACACGGTTGCCGGCCGGGTTGCCCCACCATGCCGACATCAACCAGCTGAGGCGCCCCCGAGGTCACAGCCACGCCGCCGGCCCGGCGACAAGACTCGGGCCTACGGCCGACGGTGGGAGAGCCGGCCGCCCGCACCCACGGGCGAAGCGGCGATGGACTCGGTGCTCAAAGGGCCGTTCAGGCAGACACGCTCACCGGTCCACAGGAGAACGCCCCCGCCACGTATGAGACGAGGTAGTTCCGGGAGGTCAACGGGTTCCGTGGGGTGGGCGGCCAGGGCTGGACGCCGACCCGGGGCGGTTGTTGATCCAGCTCTGGACGCGGCGCCGTCTCCAGTGGCGTTGGACGCCGCCGCGGCCGGGCTCCTGCTTGTCGGGTTTGGGCAGGTAGCCGTCGCGGTCTTCGTGCCAGGCCGGCTTGCTCTTGTCGACGTAAGAGGAGAAGGTCCGGGCGTCCACCCCGAGCAGCGTGTAGAAGTCCTTGGCCGACATCAACTCGTCCGGGTCGCCGTCCAAGCTGATCTGGTGAACTCGTGCACGCCGGCCAGCCTGCTTGATGTCCAGGTGGGAGGCGCGGAACGCGTCGAGGTCGTCGAAGGCGTACCACTCCTGGCCGTCCTGTTTGTCGACGTAGTTGGGCCAGCCGGTCTCTGGGCGTCGCTTGGGTGAGGCCACCAGGTTGATGGTCTGCAGGCTGCGCTGCAGGTACTCGGCCGCGCCGGGCCGGTTCGTGCAGCGCCGACCGTTGACGACCCGCTCTTCCATCCCGCTCCCGGCCCCGCACGTGCAGGGACCATCCGTTGGTTGCTTACCGCCCGCGGTGCGCGCGGGCCGGCCCGTCGGCTGGGCGCTGGTCACTGTACCGCCGGTACCCGTCGGCCACGCGTTCTCCCGCCTGGGTGTCTGGTATCTCCTGCTTCTCAGTGCCGGTGTGTCGCGTTGGCGGACGGACCGGGACTGCCGGGCCGGGTGCGCAGAGTCCTCTGCTAGGTGTCCCACCCGAGACGGTTGGCCAGGGTGACGGTGGATGCGAAGGTCGGGCCGGTCACCGTGCCGGGCGGGCGACCCGGTGACCGGCTGTTCAGACCGTCGCCACGGCCGGGTTCGGCGCGGCGTTGAGGACCGCCCGGACGGTGCGGTCGGTGACGTCGACCCGCTTGGCCAGTTGCTTCTGGGTGTCGTGAGGATGTGCGGCCGACGCCTGTAGCACGGCCAGCACGGTGTCTGCTCCGACGCCGTCGACCTCGGGTATCGGGGCGCCGTTGAAGGTGCGGGGATCCTCGGCCGGTGTGGTTCTGCGCCGTGGCCGGCGCGGGTGACGTGCCTGCGCTTGGGCCAGCAGGTCACGAGTCTGGGCCAGGTCAGCTTCCAGCCCGGTGGCGACCTCGGCCCGGCGGCGGGCGTCGGCCTCGGCCGTCTGCCGGCGCCGTGCCTCGCCGCAGGCGGTCTTCTCGCTGGCCGCCGCGGCCAGTTCGGCCTCTCGCTGGCGCTGCTGCGCCGCTGTCGCCGCCTGCGTGGCCTGGGCGGCGGTTTGCTCTGCTGCCTGCGCGCGTCGCCGCAGGTCCGACGCCGCCGCCTCGGTTTGCCCCTGGATCCGCGATGCCCGCAGCTGCGCTTCGTGTGCCTGTGCGCGTGCTGCTTCGGCTTCCGCTTGCGCCTTGGTGCGGTCCACCGCTTCGGCTTCGGCTTGCCGGCGCGCCACTTGCGTTTCCGCCTCCGCTGCGCCGCGCCGCTCAGCTTCCGCGTCGGCGTGCGCGGCTGCGGCTTGCGCCGCTGCGACCGCTTCCGCTTCCGCTACCCGGGCGGCCTGCGCTTGCGCGTGTGCGGCGGCGGCTTCGGCTTGTGCGGCGGCGGCCATGCTCCGTTCGGCGGCGTCGACCGGGCGGGTTCGGTCCGCGGCCTGCCAGACGCGTTCGACCCGGGCGCGGGCGTCGTCGAGCATGTCGTCGTCGGCGTGCATGGCTAGCCGGCGCAGCCGCGCTTGTTGCCAGGACCGCCGCCACGGGATGGAGGTGGAGTGCAGTCGGTGGGACACCACCGCGATCGCCCGCACCTGCCGCTCCCGGTTGACCGTCTTCAGGTCGTGCTCGCCGGGGCGGGCCAGGCCGAGGGTGACCAGGATCCGGCGTGGTGTCCAGGTCCAGGTGATCGCGTCCGTTGGCCGGTCGGTGCCGTCACCGGTCAGCCCGACCCACCACTGGTGGGCGACCAGCAGCGGTACCGCCAGCCGCAGCACGGACTCGACCGTGCTGTCGCCGGCCATGGCCGCGATCACGCCGGCGACGACCGCGATCAGCCACACCGACCGGCCGTGCTTACCCGGGTGGTGGTGTATCGCCTGATGTCGTTCGGCGCGCATCATCGCCGTGGCCATCTGCGACTCGAACAGGAAGAACGCGAACCCGGCGAACACATACGACAGGTGCAGCTGCTGGGTGGCGACCTCCCACATCGCTTCGCCGCTCCAGGCGAACCCGACCAGGAACGACAGCCGTGCCAGCCACCTGTCCGGCCGGCCACTGCGGATCGCCCGCCGCACCGTCCAGACCAGCAGCAACACCGTCGCCGCCAAGCCGGCCGCTACCAGCAGCTCGCGATGCTGGCCTGCCCAGGCCAGCAGTTCGCGGCCCGCCTCCAAGGTCTCGTTCATGCGGTCACCGCCCGCCGCACGGCCGGGCGAGGGCTCGGCCGCCGTGAGCGGCAGGATGCCGGCGGCGAGCAGTGGGGTGCCGGGTTCGTGGGCGCGGTCAGGGTCGTTGGGTCGGTCATTGGGTCGGACCTCCGATGTCCGATCAAGGTCCCGTCCGGGGATTGCCGCCACCGGCCGGGACCGCTCGTTCACGTCGGTTCGCACGAGGTGCCGGGCCTGCTCGGGCATCCGGGGATCCTGCGTGCTGGGGGTTGTCGGCGGCGCTAGGGGCAGCGCCGCCGGTGTACGGTTGTCGGCCTCGCCGTGGCACGGGTGTCCCGCTCCGCGGGCAGGGCGTCGCACGAGTGGCGGGCCGGTTATCGGGTGGGCTCGGTTGGCGCGGCGAATGCCTCCAGGCCGTGGCCGGCGTCCCTCGGCCGCCAGGTCGTGTCGTCCAGGTCGTCGGCGTACAGCAGGTGGCCGGCGGACCGGTTGGTGCCCAACTGGTAGCCGGCGGCCAGCAGCCGGGTCGCCGCCTCGGCGCGGCTGATGACTCGCCAGCCCCAGCGGTCCAGGGCGGCGTCGACGTCGGCGGCCGTGCGTGGTGACCACGGATCACCGTCAGCGCGTGGCATTGGGTCCAGCAGCCTGGCGGACTGGTCGGCGATCGGGCCGTGGTCGTGGTGCGCTCGCACGCCGACCAACCCGGCCGATCCGGTCGGCAGGTGCAGCCACGCTCTGCCGATGCCAGGTGTGCTGAAGCCGCGGCCGGGCCACGCCGCGGGCCGATCGCCGAGGTCCACGAGCGTCGGGTCGGTCCGGGCGACCACCGCACCGCCGGTGCTGATGACGCGACCGCATTGCGGACAGAGCCAGAAGCCCGGGCTCGCCTGGTCGACCAGCGTCCCGTTCACATCGCACGGCACGAACCCGGTCGTCGCAGTGGTCCGGTTGCCGCACACGCAGACCCAGCCGGTCGACGGGTTCGTCGGCGCCGCATCACGAACCGCGACCGCCGCGAAGGCGTCCAACCGTGCCCGGGCCGCCAGCGCCTGGGCGTTGGCCTCGGCGTCCAGCTTCGTGACATCGACCTCGCTGGCGCTGTACCGGGCCGGAGCGTGGTCCTGGGGACGCGGCGCGGCGAAGAACAGGCGTTAACCGGTCATCCAGTACAGGCCCTCGGTGGACGGGTCCGCGACCGCTGGTTGCCCGTTTACACCGACCCGGTGCGCATTACACAGCCGGCCGGTGACGGCCGGTGGCTCGGTGAGGCGGACCGCGCACTCCGCGCACTCCAGGCCAGCCTGACCGAACCCGTCGATGATCGTTTCTTTGACGACGTACGCGCGGCGTGCAGTGTCAGCCAGTTCGGCACCAGCTGGCGTGCGGGCTACACGCCGCCACTCCGCCAGGCTCACCTCGTCGGCGGTGTCCTGGCGGTACTCGCGCAGCACGGCACTGCCGTCCGCGCGGTCCCACAGCAGGAACAGCCACCCGTAGCGGGCCGCCAGCGCGGCGACGAGCCGGCGAGCGTCAGCCTCGGCCAGGTCCACCGGCAAGGCGATGCCGGCGGACAGTTCAGAGATGCGGTCACCCGCAGGCGGACCAGTCATGACGGACTCCTAACGGCGTAGGGGAACGTGCGGGAAGAACATTTCGGATGGCTTTCAATCGCGCAGTAGATGCATCGGTGGTGCCCGACGCCGGTCAGATCGGCGCTTCGCAGTTCGTCTGGCTACGGGCCGAACAGCGCGAGTTGGTCCGGAAGCGGGGCCGCGCGGCGGGTGGTTCTGACTCGGCCGACGAGCCTGCGACGTGTGGGTACGGGCGGGCACGCCGCCATTGCGGGTGCGTCTTTGTCTTGCCTCGGTGTGCCGGCCTGCCGCAGCGCGTCCATGACCTCTTCGCGGTACCGGACGGCGTAGCGGAAACAGTTACGGCAGTCGGTGGCCACGCGGCGGCCGGTGACCGGGTCAGGTCGGCTCAGGTGGCGGCACTCGGGAAGTCGGATGTGCTCGTGCCTGGCTGTCGCCGACCACGCTTGGGTATCGCAGCTCGACAGCAGGTGCCCGGCGATCCGCAGCGCGTTGATTTTGACTTCTGTGTGCTTGAACACTGGCCAGGTAGAATTTGACGCGGTCTCACGTCTGTGCGATCGATCCCGCCCGGTGCGGCGGCTCGGTTGGCGGTAGGACGGTGGATCATTCTTGCCAGGCTGGCGGTGGACTTGATCGTGTCGTGCCTTGCAGACCGCTGACATTATGAATTCATGAGTTCCGAGCTGGTCATTTCGGCGATGGCAATGGTTATCTCGGTGGTGGCGTTTGGATCGTCCACGTTGCTCTCTGCCGTGCAGACGAAATCGATGCGGCAGGCTAACGATCTCCCCGTCATGATCGAGTTGCTGATCAAGGAATATGTAAACGACGATTTTCAAAGTCGGGAGCGGCTTGTCATCGAGTCGCTCTCTGGCGCAAGTCCGGACCTTGGTTTCGAGCAGTTGCCGGAGCCCCTCCGCTCGGCTGCGTACTATGTTGCCTGGTACTACAACGCTGCTGGTGAGCTCGTAGCCCTCGGCACCGTGGACGAACGCATGTTCGTTGGAGGAATCAACTACAAGCTCCGGCGGGCATGGAGCGCGATGGAAGCGCATATCGAGGCCGAGCGGCGAGTGAGAGGTAAGCCTTTCCTCGACGGTTTCGAGCATCTTGCTGCTCGCGCTTTCGCAACCGATCCGTATGTGTTTCAGCGTAAGGTTAAATTCCAAAAGGTTCCCGCTGGAGCGGAACGTATTGGCGTTCGAGGAGGGTCGCAAGAGAGTCCAGCCAGCATCGATCGGCTTGAGAGTCCACAGGCCGGAAGTCCATCGGCGTAGCGTCGGTCCACCGAAGATCGTCATCGCCCGACCTCTGCCGCTTCGGTGCCGGCGAGGCGTCGGTCGCTGATCCTGGTGACTCTGTTGATGGACTCGAGTTCCTGGCGGAGTCTGTGGTTGTCGGTTGTGAGGCGCTGGATGACGCTCTCGGCCAGTTCGAGCGTGGTGGTCAGCTCCCGATTGGTATGGCGCAGGCGGGCATTCTCGTCTTCGAGGCGTTGCAGGCGACCCGGGCGCTCGTGCCCGTGGCCCGGATTCCGGCGGGCCGCGGCGACGTCGCGGGCGGTGTCCGGGAAGTGGCGCCAGAACGTCGGGTTGGTCAGGCCGAGGCGGCGTGCGAGCTCGACGACGGTCGGCCGCGTGCCCTGGGCGGTGCACTCGGCGAGCATTGCGGCGTGAGCCTGCGCAACGGCTTCGGTGGTGGGCAGTGGGGTCCGGGTGGTCATGTGGGTTGGCCCTCGTGGCGAGCGATGAAGTTGGTCAGGTGCTTGAGCCGATCAGTGAGCTGGTGGTGAAGCAGCGGGGGCAGCGCGGGACGTTGCTGGAGTTGGCCCTTGATGCGTGTGGCCTCGGCGCGCCAGGTGTCGAGGTTGGACTCGGTGAGGGCTGTGTTGCGGCAGTCCAGCGGCCAACAGCCGACGAGGTCAGGCTGTGCCCTGTTCGTCTTGTGGCAGAGGGCTTTGGCCTGGTCGTAGACGCAGGTGACGTAGTCGCTGGGGTAGATCGCTGGGTCGTGCTTGCGCATGAGGCGCAGGAGTCGGCGGGGATCGGTGATGACTGATCCGGCGAAGCTGGGGCTGCCGGCGAAGTCATCGAGCCGGCGGTGTGCTTCTGCAGCGCCGGGGCCGGTAAGGCTGAGGCTGTGGTGCTCGTGTTTGTCGACCATGGCAAGCAGGTGCTCGCCGCGGGCGATGGCTTGTTCGCTTTCGACTTCGGCGCGGAATCCGGAGTCGGACGTTCCGGCGTAGCCCTCGAACATCTGGATGCTCAGGTGCCGGTAGTGGATGGCGCCGGCGATCGCTCCGCCGGGGCGGCGGGCGATGAACCAGGCGAGGGTGCGGCGGAACTGGCTGGTCTTCAGCCGCCAGGGCTGGCCGTTGACTATCGGGATGATGTCGGCGCGACCGTGTTCGGCGCAGTAGGCGTTGACCCAGTCGCTGAACTCGTTGAGCTGGGTATTGGTGCTGGAGTTGACCAGCGCGGTGGTGAGGCCCTTGGCTGCGGGGCCGTTGCCCGGTCCGTGCGGAAGCCGGGCGAACAGCAGATCGCGGTCGGGTTGGAGTCGTTCGAGGACCTCGACAGCGCGGGCCACGGGCTGGCCGACGGCCCAGGTCGCCGGGCTGCCAGACGGGTCGCGTTCGCCCTTGAACGCGGTGCCGTGCAGTTTCCAGCGGTAGGCCGTGCCGTTCGGGTCGCGTTCGACGCGCAGACAGCCGCGGCGCAGGTGCTTGATCTCGCTGTCACGCATACCTGAGAGAAACGCGATGGTGACGTAGCAGGCCGCTTGCAGCAGCCGGGCCAGGGTGCCGAGGCCGTGCCGGGTTCCCTTGTGCATGCTCGCGATCGCCGGAATCCACGGGTGTCCGTCGAGGCGGCCTGTGATCGGGACGTCGAGCTGTCCGGCCGTGGAGAGGCCGACGATCGCCGCGACGGCGTCGAGCTCGCTGCGGTGTGGCCGCAGCTGGAGGGTAGTTGCGCCGATGCGTTCGGCGATGTTGGTGAGGTTTGGTCGGCCGGCGTAGCCGGGCAGCGGCCGGGAGTGCGCCCGGTGCTCGTCGAGGAATTTCCGCAGCGCTGCGGGCACCTGGTCGCCGGGCATCGTGGTTCTGCGGGGTTGGTGCCGGAGCGTCCGCCACTTGGTGTCGGCGGCCAAGATGTCGGCGGCGAAGTCGTCAATGAACCGCAGAGCCCAGGCCAGCAGCGGCCCGAACACGGTCTCGGGGATGCGGTCGGTGGCGTTCTCGTTGTCCGGGTGGCGGTTGGGTTCGCCCCAGCCATCGATGCGGCGGGGGTCGACCGTCAGCCGGTCCGTGAGCAGGTTGTTGCGGTGCCGCCAGAACCGGCGGACCACCCCGCGAGCCCGGCCTCGCGAGGTCGAGCCGGGCAGGGTGTTCAGCAGATGGTGCTGGTAGGTCAACAGGTCCGCCGGGGTCAGCTCGGCGAGTCTCGTCTGGTCACCGCCGGGGCGCTGCTGCATCCAGCCGAACAACCGCTTCAGCTCGCTGAACGTCTCGCGGATCGTGACCGGGTCCAGCCAGACCTCGCCGCGGGGCAGCGGTCCGGACAGCAGCGAGTAGATCAGCTCCTTGGCAAGCAGCCGGCGGCCGCTCGGCAGGGTGGTGAAGTCGAGGATCAGGCTGCGCTGGTCGCCGCGGTGCAGGATCGGCGCCAGTGGCCAGACGTCGTCGCTGAAGCGAGCGGTGCCGGCGAGGGCGGTTCCCGCTCGCAGGTCCCGGCCGTGCAGCACGAACATCTCCTCCAGCGGGTGCTGGCGCCGGGGAGCCGCGGCTGGCTGTGGTCGCACCGAAGCGAGGCTGGTCATGGCTTCTCCCACGGGTTCTCGATTAGGTCAAGCAGTGCATCGACCGGCTTGGCGCGTGCGGCGGCCTCGACCTCGTCCGGGGTGAACCGGGTCAACACGTCGTGCCGGATTGCGAGCCAGGCCGGCCCGTAGCGGTCCCACCAGTTCTGTTCGCTGATCTGCTGCCGGCGTTCGTCCAGCGCGTCGAGCAGCGCCAGCAGACGCGGCAGGTGGTCGCGGGTGATGAGGCAGTTGCCGCAGTGGAAGCAGTCCAGGAAGGTCGACTGGCAGGCGCGGCCGGTCGCCGGATGCGCATCGTGATCGACGCAGGCACTCCACCCGGTGTCCAGGTGCCCGGCAGCGGCGGCCTGTGCCCGGTCCGGATCAAGCCCGGCGTCGTGTTCGATCGCGCCGGGGTCGACCGGGCCGCCGACCACCCGTAGTCGGCCGCCGGTAGTGCGCAGGGCCCGCTCGTGCGCGGCCAGCGCCGCCTGCTCGGCGTCGACGAGGGCTTCGCCGACAACGTCCTCGGCCCAGGAGGTGACGATCGGGTCGCCGCGCAGGTAGTGCCGGAACAACACCGGAAATGTGTTGGTGCGGGCCGCCGACGGCAGGTGACCACCCATCTGCTTGGTCCGGCGGACCTCGATGCTGGTGCGCAGCCGTGGAAAGCTGAGCGGGAACCGCCGTGGTTCGCCGTCCGGGCCGGGATCGGCCAGCAGGCCCTGCTCGGCGACCCACCGCGTGTTTTTGAACCGGAGCCCGTCCAGCTCGCGGGCAAACGGATCGAAGTGCTCGGCGACGCCATCGACGTGTGCCTGCCGTCCGTGCCGCCAGATCGGCCATGCGCTCGGGGTGTCGCTGAACGAGCGGCTGCGCGCGGTAAGCCGGTGCAGCAGCAGGTAGAGCCCGCCCGGAGTATGCAACTGCCGGTGCGGCGGCCCGATCTCCCAGGTAACGGAGGAGGTCCAGTTCCCCGGGCCGCGACGCCGTTTCACCACGCGCAGCTCGACCGCCTGGCCATCAAGGACACGGTGCTCGGCGGGCAGCTCCTTGATGGTCTCGATGTTGCGTCCCGTGACGCCAACCAACAGCACCAACAGCGGGATCACGTCGCTGCGGGTGAGGAACAGCCGTTGTGCGAGCGCGAGCCGTTCGCCGGCCGTGCGCAGGCCAGGCCGGTGCGGCACCACACCTGAGCCGGCCATCGTTGCCAACTCCCGCACGGTCTCGCTGTGCGCGATCCGGTCGGCGTGCAGGTCAGCCAGTAGCGCCTCGCCGGCGGCGATCCGGTCCCGGATCCCGGCGACCTGGCAGCGGGCCGCGGTGAGCAGTCGATCGAGCTCACCATCGGAATAGCCGGGCAACGCACGCTCCTGGACCGGCTTGCGTTGGCCAGTGAAGTCCAGCACCTCCTGCGCGATCGTCTCCCGCAACGGCTCCAAGAGCATCGCGAGGTTCCGGATCTGGCGCCAGCGATTGCGTTCGTCGCCGCGGACCTGGCGGGCGAGGAACTGTTCGAGGTGCTCGGCGCGGACCTCACCGGGCAGCGCCGGTGGTTTGTCAAGCGTGGCGAGGAATCGCAGAAACCGCAGCGCGGTGCCCCAGACGTCCTCCGCCGACGACCGCGTTCGGCGCCCACCAGCCGGACCGACGAGGCGGCGAAGCGACGCCGCGAGCGGCTCATGCCAGCCAGATAGCGGTAACCGATCGAAGGCGAACGTCGCGGTCCGGCCGTCCTCGCCGGCGAAGACGACGTCCGTGCCCGTGGTGGCCAGCTCGACCGACGCGGCGTAGATGCTGTCGGGCATCACCGCGCCGCGGCCACGCCCGGTGGTGCCCCGGCCGCTCACGAAGCACCCGCCGCGGCGAGCACCTGCGGGTGCGGGTCTTCCCATCCGTCGGGCACCAGCGCCATGCGGGTGTGCATCTCAAGCTCCGCCAGCGCGTGCAGGTAGATCATCGTGGAGGTCAGCGAGCGGTGACCGAGCCGCCGCCGGACCCAGTCGAGCGGGTCACCGAAGATGCGGGTGTAGTGGCCACGCTGCTCGGCGGTCTGCCCAGCCAGCGCGACGAGGTGACCCCGTTGGAGTTGTTCGAGCGTGACCACCGCGAACGTGTGCCGCAGCATATGCGGGTGAACGCGCAACGCCACGTTCACGGCCTGGCACCGGGCGTTGGCATCGGCGAACACGCTCTTCCAGGTCGATGGGGCGACCGGCGTGCCGTACTCGCTGATCCACAGCGCGGCCGGTTCCAGCCCGTGCTCACCCGCCACCAAGACCCGGCGCCGCTCAGCCGGGTCCAGCGCAGCCAGCTTCACCACGCGGCGCGAACCGCGCCCGTCGAACGCCACCGCCACCGGCCGAGCGGCGTCCTCGATCACCAACGGGCGACGGATGCGGTCGTAGAGCCCGGCTCGGCGGCCGGTGTCGACCGCCTCAGCCCGATCCACGGCGACGTAGATCCCAAGTTCGCGGGCCATGGAATCCGGGACGTAGACCCAGCGCGCCGAGCCACCCTTGGCGATCGCGGCCGGTAGCCAGAACCGGCGGTAGCCACCCTGCCCAGGCCCGATCGGCACCTCCGGCCGCAGCAGGCTGGCCTGCTCGGTCAGCCGCAGGCCCGTGCGCACCATGAGGTCGGCGAACGCGGCGTTGCGCCCAGCCCATCGGCCCCGGAACCGGGAGTCTGGCAGCCCGTTGGGGCCGTAGCCGCGCAACCCCACGTCCCGCCACCGCCGATACTCCGCCGGCGGAAGCCACTGAACCCGCTCGGCTGCGGCGTCGTGGCTGTAGGTCGCTGGTGTCGTGCCACCTCCCCGGCGGCCCGACTCCGACGGAGCCAGCCGCCGGACCCGCTGCGGAACCGGCGTCTCGACGACCAGGGCGCGCTCGACGGCCCACGCGAAGAAGCGGTTGACCGAAGCGACCTCGCGATCCCACGTCGACCCGGCCACTGCCGGCCCGGCCGGATCACGGCGCCGCCACGCGTGGAAGGCCAGGTGATCGTCCTCCGTCGCATCCCGCCAGCCACGGCCGCCGCGCGCCACCGACAGGAACGTCAGGAACCGGGCCAGATCCCGCGCGTACGCAACCTGGCTGGCCCGGCGCATCGAGGTGATCTGCCAGCTCCGGAAGAACGCGTTCAGCTCGACGTCGTACTCGAACGATGGGGAGAGCAGGAACGGCACCCCATCGGCGATGCCTCGCTCATCGAGCCACCCGTCGAGATCGATCCCGAACTCTGCCACCCAAGGCCGCGCATCCTCTGGGATCGGAAGATCCCGCTGGGCAAGGCAGACCCGCCAGCGACCGCTCAGTAGTGAAGTCACAAGGGAGCAAACTGGACACCGGACAAGCAGAAACGGCGTCGATAACGAGACGCCGAACCCGTGCATGCGCATGCCCAGCGGGGCCATGGTGCCCAGGACGGTTGCGACGTCGCGTTGCGATCCACGTCGGCAGATGCTGCCGACGCCGACCCGCTGGCCGGCCAGGTCGACGCCGGCGGCCTGGTACATGTCGGCGTGTTCCTCGTACTGCCACGGGTGCCAGCCCTGCAGCGTGGGCAGCCAGGGCACGAACGGGAAATTGTCGACCAGGTACAGGTAGTTGCGCAGCGTCGCCTCCTGGTGCTCACGCACCGTCGACCGCGTGCGGTTCAGGCAGCCGGGCTCGCACGGCCGGTCCTGGATACCGACGAAGTCGGGCGGGCCGACGTCCCGCAGGAACCGGGTCCACATCGCGCCGTACTCGTCCGGGTGCGCGTACCACGGATGCCCGTGCGGGGAGGTGCGCAGCATGAGCGCGGAGTAGGCACCTGAGTCGCCGGCCCACGGGGCGGCGCCCATCTGGGCCGGGAAGGCATCGCCGCGACGCCGGTACCTGGCCAGCGCGGTCGCGGCCAGGAACAGTGGGATCGGCGACCGGCCCAGATACTGCGGTTGGCCGGTGCCCAGGTAGAACATCATCCGGCGGGCCGGGTCGGGGTGGAACTCGCTGGTGGTGTAGGGGGTGACCGGTCCCCAGGGGGTCTGCCACCGGTCCGGGCCGACTCCGTGGCGGGCTACCCGCTCGTCCCACCGCGCCCGCCGTTCCTGCACGGTCGGCCGCTGCGGCAGCCGCCATGGCTGCCCGCCAGCACGGCCGGCACCCCTGGCAGACCTCGCGCGGTGACCCGGCACGGCACGACCCGCACCGGTTTCGGACGTCCGCAGGTGGTCAGCCGCGCTCGCCACGGGGTGGATCACAGGGTCACCGCCGGATCGATAGCGATCGGGTACGGCAGTTCGGTGACGCCGATCGGGCAGCGTCGCCGCCATCCCCGGTCCCCGACCGGCCAGGCGAACCGGTGGCAGCCCAGGTGCCTAACCCGGCGAGCTCCGACCGCGGCCAAGGCGTGCTCCAGCCATGCGGCCTGCTGCCGCAACGGCGGCAGCGCACTCCACGCCGGCGCGTCAGGCGTCGGATTCCAGCCGTCCGGCGGCACCGACGCGCAGTACCGGTGCGCACCCAAACCGACCAGGCGGGCACGCACCCCGGCGGCGCCGCGTTCGGCCCGGCGGACCTTGGACTGCGCTCGCGCTGTCAGGACGGTGCCATCGGGCAGGACGGTGAGGGTTCTGGCGGTTCCGCGTCCCAGATAGCGGCCTCGGGTCACCCGGTACACGTGGCCGAGATGGCCGCCCAGCACCATCGTGCCGGCGATGATGCGCGGTTGAGGATCGGCGAACGCGACAAGACCCCGCAGGCCGTGTTCGGCGGTCAGCCGGAACAGCCGGCCCATCACGAAGCTTTCCGCGTTGGACGGCACGTCATCCAACAGCACGAGGCGCGACAGTTCGGCGGCTGTGGTGACGTCGAGGGTGGGGAACGGGTTGGTCAGCACGCGTGGATGCATCGGCACGCCAACGACGGCGACGCCGACCAGGTGCTCGCCTTCGAGCAGGCCGAAGCTTGCCCGGGCGGCGGGGAAGCTACGGCTGTAGTGATGCTGCACAACGAAGGCGCGGGCGGCTGCCTCGGGGATCTGGACCAGGCGGTAGCGGCGGGCGTCAAAGCCGCCTTCGTGGACCGGCCGCCAGGTGTGTCGACCAGTCCGCCACCGCTGGCACAGCTGCGGCTCGAACAGCGAAAGCTGCTGGACATGCATGGGATCACCTGCAAAAGGACGGGTACGCACGGACAGGGAGCGCGTGTCGGCGCATCGGCGAGGTCGGGCAGGGCGCCGTAGGACTTGTTCAGCTGTGCTGTTGGCTGGCGTAGCTGTCCGCGCACCCGGACAGACAGCGTGCGTGTTGGTCCGCAGCCGCCGCCGTTCGGGAGTGCACGGCTCAGGCTGCGGCTGGCTGCGGCACAGGCGATGTCGCGGCCGCGCTAGGCTTTTCGCCGCAGGCCCTTTTCTCCACCGTGGACAGTTCGTAGCCGTTGGCTTCGAGGTAGCGCAGGTACCGGGCGATACTGTCCCGGCCGGCCCGCCAGCAGTTGCGGTCGGTGCCCTCCTCGTAGGCGGCCAAAATGAGGCCGAGCGCGATCATCTGAGCGCGGCTGTCGCTGGCCTTGCCGACGACCTCGACCATCGCGGCGCTGTGCCGGCCGAACTTTGGGGCCTGGTCCGCCAGACCGAGCAGCTCGTGCGCGAGCTGGTTGCCGCCGCTGACGGCTTGGGTGACCTCGAAGTCGGTGCGGGCCAGGCTGCCGGCGATGAACGCGGCAGCGCTCGTCGGTGCCTTGCGGCCCTGCAGGAAGGTGCGCAGCCACTGGCGGCGGACCTTCTCGGCGCTCTCCCACGCCTTGTTGGAATCGATCACGTCCCGCCGCTGCGTCCGCGCCTGCTCCCGCTCGGTATCGTTCATGTCGGCCGCCTTCTTGCGACCGGTGCCAGAATCGTGCCCGCCGAATCGAGGGACGTGACCGTGGGCCGCAGCGTCCATGCACAGGTACTCCGGCACCCACACCCGGTAGGGCTCCGGCCGTGCCTGCGGACCGACGGCTTCCTGTTCGGTGCCGTTGTCGAACGAGTCCTCCTCCTCGTCGGACTCGTCGGGATGCACCCAATCGCTGGTCAGGTAGGCGGCGTGACCGGGGCAGGACGCGTGGTTCTCAACCGTGAGTGGGGCGTCGCCGTGCTTGAGCATCCGCAGCCGCATGAACCGCTCGACACTCCAGTCCGGCCGCTCCACCACGCTCACGCCGACGGCAGTCAGGGCGGCAGCCGCCTCCGCTTTAGCTCGCGCCTCCGCGCGGGCGTCCCGCAGACGCTGCACAGTGTGATCGAATCCGCCCTCCCGTGCCGCGACGGCCAGTTCCTTGACCGCCTCCCGGTCGTCCTCGAACTCGGCCAGGATCGCCGCTTTGGGAATGTCGAGCCAATCCCAGCGGTTGGCGGCGCTGCGGGCGACCTCGCTGCCCGCCACCGCCAACGCGGCATCGACCACCGGTCGAGGCGTGGAAGTCCGCTTGGCGATCTGCGCCCGGGTGACGCCGAACGCGGCGAGCTGTTCGAAGGCGGCTACCCGGTCACCCGCGCGCAGCGCACGCCGGTGGTCGTTCTCGCCGAGCTGGTCCACCAGCCGGTCCGGCTCATCGGGCTTCGGCTCCACCAGCACCGGAACCACATCGCATTTCGTTTCCAGAGCTGCCAGGGTGCGGCGCTGGCCGCGCAGCACAACCAGGGCGCCGGTCTCGTCGGCGTAGGCGACGATCGCTTCCCGAACGCCGCGCTCCTTAATGCTTTGGACGAACTCCGGGTCGAGTTGAGCGTCCGAGCGCACGTTGGCGCCTACGACCAGCGTCGCGGGATCGACGTACCGCAGCGTTGCCTGACCGTCGTTGACGGTCTCATGGGCACGGATCGTGGTCCTCACAAGGGCTCCTTCAGCCAGTGGAATGGTCGGTCGAACGGCGGCAAGAGGGCCGCACGAGTGGCGGTTGGCGCAGGTCGGCACAGCACCGCCGGGGTGGTCACCAGATTGGGATGTCGGTTTCGCCGCCGCCGTTGACCTCGACAGCGAGGACCGAGTCGGGTGTCTCGGTCGTGTCCAGGTGGACGTAGAGGTCCCGTGTGCGGCGACGCACGCCGATCGAGACGCCGTGCACGTCGACCACGACATAGGCAGTCAGGTCACCTGGGCCGCCTGGGTAGGCGCGCAGGTTCAGCGCGGCCAGGGCGTCGGTCGCCACGGTCCGCTCGCCGGGGTGCAACATCGCGGTGATGCGGGCGTACAGCTCGGCGGCCTGGCCGTTCAGGCGGGCCTGCTCGTCGCGGCGGGCGGCGCGAGCGAGGTCGGCGCGTAGGTCGCCGTAGTGGCGGACCAGGCCGGGCAGCGACGGGTCAAAGGCAGCGGGCTGAGCGGTGATCGGAGCGGCGAGCAGCACGTCTTCGTGTCCTCTCGGGACGATGTCAAGGGGCGCCGGCGTCTGAAAGGCAGGCGGGTGCGCCAGCGCAGCCGTACAGCAGCGCACTGCGGCGGCGCGGCGGGACCGTGGGGTGTCTACGCTGGGTATGCGGACCGTCTGGCGGTACGCCGGGCTTCGGGTTGTAGCGATCCGCAAGCCCCGGCGTTGACCCGCCCGGCCCAGACCGGGCGGGTCAACGTCGTCAGCCGGCGCTGGTTTCCGGCTTCGGGACCCGCACGTCGTGCTCGCCCAGAAGCTGCCGGTCCAGCCAGGTCCGGACCCGGTAGGCACCGCCGTCCGCTCGCGGCAGCTCGTCGGCCTCGACCTCCACCGGGACCAGAGCGTCAGCCATTCGCACGTAGGCGGCTACCAACGCGCCACGCGCACCCGCCCCACTGGTCTGCCGGATGAGTTCGGCTTCGGCGACCGCCGACACGCCACCGAATACCAAGCCGGAGCCGGCCCGCTGCGTCGTCAGCACGACGTAGATCGCGGAGGGCCGCGTGGCCACGTCGTTGTCCGCAGGAAGTCGATCGGGCGTGGACTGGCCGCTTGGGCCGACACGCGAGGAGCCGGTGGTGTTCTGTTCGTTGGTAGGCACAGGGCTTCCTTTGTTCGTCTGGCGGTTGTGGCTGTGAGCGGCCGGGTGGTAGCGACACCCGAGCAGGCCGTACACGTCGTTAGTCGCAGTCGCCGCCCGAGGCGCAGCGGCAAACCGCCTCTACAAGCACGGCGTTGTTGGCCTCAGCGAGGTGCTCGATCGCGACCCGCGCCGAACCGAACCGAACACCAGGCTCGGGTCAGCGGTATCCGCAGACCAGACGTCGCCGGAGCCGAGCTGCCAGGTCCCGGACGGCGAACGGGTCGCGACTGCGAGGCAGATGTCCCCGTGCGCGCCTTCCCAGGCGCGCACCTCGTTCGAGGAGTCGGCGTCGTAGCTGTCACAGAACTGCCACCGGAACGGAACGCCCCTCATGATCGCCTCGCTTTCGACATCTTCGGTACTATTTTAATCATACAGTAGTTCACGCCCGAAGGCTATCTGATCAGCACATTCGTCTTCGCCCAGGGATGGGTCCACCACGGACCCCGTAGCGCGGCTGAGGCCCTCGCCCTAGCGCGGGGAGCAAGATATAGCTACCGGTTCCCGGATGTGTCGACCGAGCGCGGTCGACACGTCCGAGAACCGTTGAGTCTGACCCGGCGGGGTCAGCGCGGCACGGCCGCGGAGGAGACCACGAGCGGCTCGGTGAGCGAGTCGTGTCGCGAGAGCTGGAGACGCGGCAGCATGTGCCGTTGCGAGGCGACGCCATCGACCGCAGGTGGGTTGGCCGGTCTTGCGCGATCTGCTACGTCGGCCGCTACTTCCTTCCGCTTCCGCTTCCTTCCGGTTCCGCCGTGTGCCTCGCTGGTTCATTCGCTGCTTCCGCTTCCGCTTCCTTCCGCTTCCGCATCGGGTTGGCGAGCTGTGCGGCTGGCTGCCGGCGATGTCGCGTCCTTGGGGTTGGGTCGATAGCCCAACGGCGCTGCCCCTAGCGCTGCCGTCAACCCCAGCTCGCTGCCGTAGCGGCGCTGTTGACCCGTAGCGGTGCACCCTGGCCGCCTCGGCGACAACTGGATCCACGGTGGAGGTGACCAGATGCTAGCCCCCGAGCCGCGTAAACGTCCTAACCGTCAGCGACAGGGCGCCGACCGCCGCCACCAGTCCCCCGGCCGCGAACGACGCGTCAACCTCCGGCTCGACCCACAAGAACACCACGACGTCACCGCCGCGGCCACCCGGCTTGGCCTCACACCGGCCGGGTTTTGCGCCACCGCCGCACTCGACATCGCCCGCGGCACCAGCGGCCCCAACGGCGTGGACTCCGGTACAGGTCTGACCCGCCACGAGCTGGCCGGACTACAGCGGGAGATATTCGCCGCCCGTACCGCTCTGACCCGGGTCGGGAACAACCTCAACCAAGCCGTCACCGCGCTGAACGCCAGCGGCCAACCACCCGGCTGGCTCCAACACGCGGTGGACCGGTGCCAGCTCGTGCTGGAGCAGCTCGACGCCGCCGCCTCCGCGATCCACCGGAGGCTGCCCTGATTCCGCAAGTTCACAAACGCGGCACCAAAGTCGGCGGGCTGCTGGCCTACCTGTTCGGGCCCGGTAAACGCGAAGAACACCGCAACCCGCGCCTGGTCGCCGCGTGGGACGGCGCCGCGAACCTCACTGCCTTGCAACCGCAACTCGGCGCTGGCGGAAAGCACTCCCTCAAGCAGCTGACCCAGCTGTTGGAGCAGCCCGTCCGGACGGCGGCCGACCGGCCGGCGCTGACCGTGTGGCACTGCTCGGTCCGTAACCATCCGACCGACCGGACCTTGTCCGACCAGCAGTGGCAGCACATTGCCCAAGAGCTCGTGGCGGGCGTTGGCCTGGCGCCCCATGGCGACGATCAAGCGGTCCGCTGGGTCGCCGTCCGCCATGCCGACGACCACATCCACATCGTCGCCACCCTCGTCCGCCAGGACGGCCGAAACGCCTGGGCTTGGAACGACCGATACAAGGCCCAAAACGTCGCACGCGACCTCGAACGCCGCTACAACCTGCACCGCGTCGCACCCACCGACCACACCACCCACCGTCATCCCACGGCCGCCGAACAAAACAAGACCCGCAGGCAGGGCCGGGCCGAGATACCTCGCGACCAGCTCCGCCGCGAGGTCCGGGCCGCCGCGGCAGCCGCGACCGGCGAGGCGGACTTCTTGGACCGGCTCGCGGCGAACGGGGTCCTGGTCCGCCTCCGCCACAGCACCAACAACCCTGGCCAGGTCACGGGGTACGCGGTCGGTTTACCCCAACACCACACCGCCGACGGCGAGACTGTCTGGTACGGCGGTGGCAGACTCGCCCCCGACCTCACACTCCCCCGGCTACGCCGCCGCTGGCACGGCGGACACGCGTCAGCCACCGTGAAGCCGATCGCTGATCGAGTCCGTCACCGTACGAAGGCCTTCCGGCGCGCCGCGACAGCTACTGGACGGCAGGTCGAACGGCTCGCCCGGCAGACTGGCGGTGTCGACGACCTCGGCCCGCTGGCGGAGGCAGCCGCGGACGTGTTTGCCTCCACAGCCCGCGCATTGGAAGGCCGCGAACGCGGCGGGCTCGGCGAGATTGTCGACATCTTCGACCGCGCCGTTCGCGACGCACGTCCGCCCCGCTCCAGCCGCTCCGGCGACGCGGCTGAACTACGGTCGATGGCACGACTAATCGCGGTCATGGGACGGCTCACCGACGATGAAGACACCGCCGCAGCGCTGCGACTGTTGCAACAGATAGCCGGGTTCGCGGACAATCTCGCGGTCATACGCGACGCCCAGCGACGCCGACACCAGGCCGCGGCCGCACGGCAAGCCAGCAACCGCCTCCGCATACTCGTAGCGCAGTACGAGACGAGCGTGATCGCCAGCCAGACCACAACAATTTCCACGGCCACGCGGATCAACCGACGAAGCTGGCCACAGCGCGGCCGCTCGGCCTGACCAGAGCACTTACCTCGGCTGCGCAGGCAGAACGCCGCTGGCTAGTTGCTTCCGATTCTGAGCGTGATCAGCGGTCATGGCGGCACGGTTCGTGGACCTTCCATCGCTGCTGAAGCACCGTTGCTAACGCCGGAAATCGCAGTTTCTGATAGCCCGACCCACCCAAGCATGGTAGCGGCTCACATCGGATCTCCGGGCACAAGAGAGTGAGGGTGTCAATTGTGCGCCTGTTGGTGTCTCCTCTTCGGCTCTATCCGAGGTGCAACATCGTCGGTATCGTCCACTTTAAGTAGTCCCGGTGTTACTGTGGTCGTAGGTGAGGTGCGATGGTCGTGGACGCCGAGGCCGTTGAAGTCAACGAACGCCCTGCGGCTACTCGAACGCAGCACGCGATTCGGCTGCTCGTTTTGCTTGCGGAATGCGGCGAGCCAGTCGTTGATGGCGATCCGCCTGAGGTGGTCAAGGTTGTCCGGAGCGAGCTGAAGCTGCAGGCTATGGACTTCTGGCTGCGGAATCCGGACTATCTGGCCGACGAACTGGTGACTATGGTCGAGCGTGGCCAGCTCGCCGATAGCTATTTGGACACGGCTTGGTCCCTTCTGACCGATCCTGAGCCCGATCTGCGCTGGTATCCGATGCCGCGTTGGTTCTTCGGCGCGTACGAGGCGCTTGACGACGCCTTCTCGCTGTTGGAGACGTACGGGCTCGCGACTCTTACCCGGACCGGTCAGCCGGGGAGGCAGAGTCAGCGCAATCAGTTCTTCCTGACACAGCCGGGCGCTGACGCGGCCATCGAGCTTGCCCGGGACGCGGTGCTGGGTTGGTACGCGAGGCAGGTGACGCTGGTGGCGTTGGTCGCCGGCGATGACCGCGGTCAGCGCTTGAAGGAACGTCAGTACGAGCAGGCGACCTATGCGGGCACGGAGCTCGGGTTGGACATCGCTCCGATCGCACCTCGGGTGCGGAAGCGGCTCGAATCGTTGGGTTTCGGGGTGACGGCGCAGGCGGACGCGGCTGTTGACGTTGCGGACGGTGGAGGGCGGGCGTGACCGCACTAGCGCAGCAAGTGGCGAAGAACCTGGCGAATCGGCAGGGAGATCGGCGATACGAGCTGACCGCCGAGTCTGTCGATGTGATTCTCGATAGTCTGGGCATCCCGACTTCGGCGACGAAGGCTGTCCCGGTACCGCTCCGCGCTACACGCATTCATTTCAGCGGGACGAAGCTGCTCAAGCCGACACATCCCGACGCCGAGGGGCATACCCCGGGAGACAAGACGGACGGTACCGGCGGGAGTCGTCGTCCGCTGGCGCCCGCTGTGTCGGACTCCGGGACTGTTGGCGACCAAGGTAGTGAAGAGGATGCCTTGGTTGAGGCGGAGCTTGCGGAGGAACTGGTGCCGGTTCCGTTCAGCTTCACCTGGGAGCCGCAGCCAGGTGTGAACGGCATCGGTTCGGGGCGTAACCTGCGTGGGAAGTCGACCGTTCTCAACGTCTTGATGTGGTCGTTGACCGGGCGATGTGCGAGATTTCAGCCTGATGTCAAGTTGTGGATCGAGCACGTCGAGGTCGATTGGAGGGTCGGCACCGAGCGGTTACGCGTATCGTTCGACGCAAACGACGGCGAGGCCAGAGGGCAGGTCGTCCGGCTCGGCGACGTCGGGAGCCGGGACAGGGTCACGCCCCTTGGCAGCTTCGAGGGTGCTGAGTTCGAAAGCGTCATGGGGTCGCTGATGATGGCTCGGCTACGTCTTGAGCACATCCCGGTTTGGACGGACACACAGGCACGTGTTCACGCTTGGCCGGCGTACTCAAGCGCGTTCGTCGTACGCGCGAATCAACTCGATCCGATCGTCGGCAACGAGCAGACCATCGGCCTGCGGATGATGCAGATGTTCGTAGGCACCGACTGGGCGCCCGCGCAAGCTGCCGCGATGACCGCTCGCCGAGGGATGGAGACCGAGCGATCAGCGGCGACAGAGAAGGCGAAGGCCGCAGGGAGGCCGTACGGGAGAACCGAAGGCAGGCTCAGCGGGCCGTCGACGCGGTCAAGGCGAAGATCGCGGAACTGCCGTCAGACGCTCCGGACGTCGCAGCTGTACTGAGACTCGCGGGCCGAGCGTCGGATCTCTCACGCGAGGCGCACGAGTTTGAACGTCGACTTCTCGCACAGTCCGCCATCGTCGATACTGCTCGGCAGCAGTTCAAGGCGGCCAGAGCGCGCCTGCACACCAGCTACGAGGACGCGCTCGCGACGAAGTTCTTCCATCGGATGCGTCCGACCGTGTGTCCACGTTGTGCTGCGGCGGTGACGGCAGAGCGCCAGGCAGCCGAATCTGACAAACACGAATGCTCGGTCTGCGCGAGCGATCTTAACCTCGACGCGCTCAAGGCCGACGTCATTGTCGCTGCCGCCGTCCCTGGGGATGCCGTCTCGGCGCTCATGAAGAGATCGACGACCGCCGAGAACAACCAGGCAGACGCCGAGGAAGGTGCACGCGATGACCTCGAAGCAGCCGAAGCTGCTGTTGCTGCGGCTGAGGAGGCCTACTCACGGTTGAGCGCCCAGTTCAAGGATCTGACTAAGCAACGTGACCAGGCGGCCGCCATGGCGGAGGCGCAACGCGAGGTCCTGACCGCCACCGATACACGCCGCTCCCTCGAACTTGAGCTGGCTCGCGCCGAGGGCGCACTCATGGCGCTGACCGAGTCCGGCGACCCGAAGACCGTTGACCCGGTCGACCCCGTCCGTGCAGCAGTCGCCGATGCAGCCGAGGATGTCTTGAAGAAGTGGGTAAAGGACGGGCAGGACCCGCTGCTAAAGAAGATCTCTTCCGACATCGAGACGCTTGCCTCTAGTTTTGGTGCCGACAGCCTCAGCAACGTCAAGCTGAACGGCGCGGCGAACATGTCGATGATCAAGGGAGGCCGCTCTACGACCTATTCGGGCCTCACGGAGGGCGAGAAGCTCCGAGTCAAGATCGCGACCGCCATCGCCCTCATCAAGCACGGCTACGTGGAGGGCATCGGACGGCACCCGGGCCTACTGGTCCTGGACTCCCCCGCCGCGGAAGAGATGCCCGATTCGGATCTCGCGACCATGGTCGCAGCGCTCCAAGCGGTAGCCGCCGAAGCCGAGATGCAAATCTTCGTCGGAACCCGCAACGCCGCGCCGCTGATCGAGTTGCTCCCCGAGGCGAACAGGGTCGTGGCCGAGGCCGACGACTACGTCTGGTGAACAAGAGCAGAACTCGGGTACGAAGCCCGTGACCGGCCGCTACGACTCGGCGAGCACAGTCACCGCCTTGAGAGGGGGGCTATGAGCGACCCATCGCCCACAAACCTCGCCAACGACCTAGCGGCGGTACTCGCATCGGCCCCCGGCCGCCCGCCGGGCGACGACGCGCTGGCATCTCTCGGGGATGGGAGCGCATCGCCGCAGAAGCCCCTGCCATGGCCAACAGCCCGATGCTCGCTCAACTCGTCAGTCTGGTCGTACGTGATGCCGCGGGTACCGACCACCGCGCTGACGGCTACGCCGACGCAGTGCGGGCTGTCACCGCCGCGGTGACCGTGACCGAGAGCCCCGCCATCTTCGGCGACAGCCTCGAGATGCTGCTCAAATCACCAGCGGCCCTCGACGTTGCCGGCCCACCATTGGCCGCATCGCTGGAGGACATCGCCGGAAAGTTCCAGAAGCTCGAGCCCTCGAATCCCCGAGCCGCGCGAAGAGCAGCCGACGCCGTAGAGGCACTGACCCGGCTCGCCCTGGCAGGCGTCAGCTCACCGTACGCGCTGCTGGCCATCCTGGAGCGCTTCGACGCGCCTCAGCCCAAACCAGTCGGTACAGCAGTGGTACGTGCCGTCGGTACTGCCGTAGACCACTGGCCGCACGCCGCCGGCCTCGCCAGCATTGTCCGACTCGTCGCAGGTATAGACCCCGCCAAGGGCACGGCCCGTCATGGAGCAGACCCGGACGATGTCGCCTCCGACGCTACTTGGGTACTTGCCGGAATCGAGCTGGTCAGTGCCCTGCGAGCCTCGGAACTAACAGCGATGACGCGGCACCTGGAGACATGTGCGGCATACCTGCGAACCGCCACCGAAACCTACGGGCGCGAGGACGCCGGCGTACTTCTCACCCTCGTAGAGATCCTGCTTGGCCTGCTTCAGGAGTCGGGCGTGCCGCCCACTGTGGAAGCCCTAGCGATGCCACAGCTTGCCCCTGACGCCCTAGAGTCCCTCGCCGACCGCATACGCCGAATCAACGTCGCATCAATCGGTCTTAACCACTGGTACGGTGACCCGAAGACGGCAGCACTACACGCCTGGACGCGACTCGCGAACGACCTCCACAGGCTTCGCGTCGAGTTCGCGCGCGACAGTTTCTACAAGGCGCAGGTTGTCATCGATGACCTCCTCCAGATCTACATGGGTTCACGATCAGTAACCGTGGTGCGTCGCGACGAGGACGCCGACGGTCTGCAGATGCTTGTACAACCAGTCATTGAAACCGGCTTCGCGAGGACTGCCGGACTGCTGAGCAACCTGGAGGACCACACCGACGCTCTTGAGCAGCAGGTGACCGAAGCAGCCCACGACCGACGCCTCGCATTGACCGAGCAGTTGAAGGCTTCCCGAGCCGTCCTGGCCGCGGCTAGATCACACGCGCTAGGAGGCACAGGTCAGGGAAAAGAGCCCGGCGGTACGGCTGCTACGCCGCTGCCGCCACCGCTTGACCGGCTCGTACCACATGGATCGCCCATCGCCACTGAACTCGCCACGCTGAGCAAAGCGACCCTGGTCGACCTGGCCCGCGCTGTCGATAACGCCACTATCGGCCGACACAGCCTCAACCTCATCGAGAGCGAAATATTCGCCCACACGCGAGCCGCGCTGGCGAAGAGCCCGGACTTCCGCCCCGAAACATCAGACGCCATCGACGAACTGCTGCGACTCATCATCAGATTTGTAACAACGCGCACGAACGCACAGTCCAACCTGTACGGCTACTTGTTCGATCCGGACGCGAACGAAGAAGCAGTTCACCAGGATTTGCACAATTACCTCATCGGCAATTCGATTGGATCCATCGCCGAATTTGAAGTACAACACGTCGGCGGAGGACGTGTCGACCTCCGAGTCAAGTTTGACGGCTTCGCGATCCATATAGAGATGAAGGTCGACTCAACGAAAATCGCGATCGACGACAAGACCGCCTACCTCAAACAGGCTGTTGCCTACCAAGGATCCGACATTCGTATCGGTTTCCTCGTCGCCTTGCGACACAAGGCGTTCGATGCCACGGGTCCGGTCCCCCACATAAGCAGACTCATCGGGCATGCCGAGTTCAACGTTGATGGTGACACGATCCCACGGCACATCATTACCGTTCAGATCCCCGGCAGCCGAACCAAGCCGTCGGAGATGAAATAAGGTAATCGGCGACTACGAACCCATTCCTGCCAAAGCAAGGCGGCTGGCAGACTTCCCTGGGACGCTTCCGAACGACGTTCGGGTACCCCGTGCACACCCGCGCGTCCAGCGGCCGAACGAGTAGAGGCTGAGAATTCCGCCCTTATCCCGACGTGCAACGACACTGTTAGGACCTCGAATGCGCACGGCGGGTATACGCCGACCCACCCCTGATGACGTGGCGCATGAAATATGTCATCGCTCGTGAGAATCTACGCCGACGAGGATGGGCGGGCATGCGGCCAGCTACAACCGGCCGGTGCGGCTGTCACCGCCGGGGCGACGTCCTTCTCGATCCTCCGTAGCGTCTCGCGCGCCGCCCGAACTGCCCGCTTCGTGAACCGGCGGCCACGGGTCGGCCACCACGCCGGGCTGCGGGGCCGGGCGGCGGCGTCGAGGAACTCGCGCAGAGTGGCACGCGCCTCCACCTCGTACAACGGGTCGGCAGCGAAACCGACCATGTCGGCGACACCGACGTCCTGGTCCCGCGGGCGTGGACTGGTCACGAGGCCAAGAGCGGTGAGGTAGGCGATGTAGCGCGCGTCGTCCTCGCGACCCAGGGCGGCGGCGACCGCACAGGCCGCCACCGTCGCCGGTGGGGTGCTTCGGCCAAACTTACGTGGCCGGCGGCCGGTGACGTTGGGTGAGTGTCCCGCTGTCATGGTTCCTCGTTGGTCACGAATCCCCCGCCTTCGCAGGTTGTCCCGCAGGCGCCGCAGCTTTCCCTCGACGGCCCTCGGTGTGGTGCCGAGCTCCTTGGCGATCTCGTCCTGCGTGTAGCCCTCGACCGTCCACTCGGCGATGCTGGCCAAGACGCCGCGGATGCCCTTCTCATCCATGGCCTCGCGGAGCGTGCCTGGCCGGTCCGCGATGTCGATCGTCGTCACGCCGGCTTCGTCCGGTATCGAGTCCACCGGCGTCTCCTCCTTCGGCCTGCCGTGGCCAGCCATCTCCCGGAACGCGTTGCTGAAGCACAACGTGCAGGTGTTGACGAAGTAGGTGGCGACGGTGGTGTTGCCGCCGGGTTGCCACCCGTACCCGGCGAGCGCGTTGCGACGGAAGAGCCTGAGGGCGTGGGCGATGGTCAGCCCGACGAGCTCTTCGACTTCATCGCGGGTCATGTCGCGCAACGCCTGGGTGAGGCCGGGCACGGAACGACCGACATTCCGGAGGGCGGCGTGGATGTGGCCGCCGTGGAGGAAGCTGAGCAACACGCTCGTGCCGTACCGGGCCAGCTCCATCGCCAGGGCCTCGTAGGTACGGCCGGCGAAGCCCTCGTCCTGGAGCTGGGCCCAGAGGGCGCTCTCCCGGCCGCACTTCTCTTTGATGATCTCCCGAATCTGCATCACGGAAATGCGGACCCTGACGGCTCCGTCACCCGGGGACGCGGCCGACTGACGCTGATGGTGGGTCTCGATCACGGCAGGGGCGGTGATGCCGGCGGCGCCGGTATCCCCGCCAGCGCTCGCACCGACCTCGGCCTTCACCTGTCCTCGCCCGGCGCGGGCAGGCGGTGCCGGAGGACCGAGAGAATGGGTGGAGAGATCGGCGTTCTCGACCGCAGCACGCTCAAATGCTGCGCGACGTAGGACCTCGTCGAGGCCAGCCCTAATGTCGAAGGGCGGGTCGTTGACGTCAGCGTTGTTCGCGCGCAGCAGCAGTTCGCGCAGCGCATCGTCGCGTCCTTCAGTCATGTCGAACGACCTCCCTTCTCTGCGTCCAGCTCCTCCATCCGCTGCAGGTACGGCTTAAGCACGTCGCGGGCCTTGCCCACATGCGAGCGTACCGTCGACTGTGCCATGTCCAGGCGGCTGGCGATCTCTGCGTAGTCGTGCCCCTCAAGGAGATACATGATCGCCACAGCACGACGACGCTCAGGCCACTTGTCTATCAGTGCCCGAACCGCGCACATCAGCGACATCTCTTCCAGGACAGCGACAAGATTCGGATCGTCCTCGCCAACTTGAGAATCTTCATCGAATTTCACCGAACGTCGGTCACGCCGGAAACCGTCGAGCACGACATTTCGGGCCGTCACAATGGTGTACCTCAAGTTGTCTTCTGCCGGCAGAGTATTCCTTCGTGGCCAGATCATCAGAATGCGGACGTACGCCTCCTGGACCGCCTCCCGAGCAGTGTCGTTATCCCCTGCCAAGGAGCGGATCGCCCGCAGCGTGTGACGGACCGTCGAAGTGTAAAACTCCGCGAAATCCGAGCACGCCGCCTCGTCGGGATCCGAACCACATGGCCCGCCCTCCGATGACACCACGGTCACCGCCGCTGCAGTGTGACGTCACCCGAGGTCGGGGAGGCGGACCCGTCGTCGACACGAAGCTCCAAACGCGCGCCTCTTCCGTCCGAGTCGACCATACGGAAGCCAGTTCGCATCGTACGGATGACCCGCTCAAGACTGGCGCGACGAAGGCGAGACCGGCGCAACCCGATCAACTCGCGGATGGCGACAACGAGGCCTCGGGCAAATACAGCCGATCCTACCGAGGCTACGAGCAGTGCCACCCATTGATCGAACATCTCATCCTCCCGCAGCTTGCCGACATCTCTAGCACGTCAACGCGGTCGAACCCGTCCAACACTTGACCAAGATTCTTTCGGGCGGTCTCTATCGGGGACTGCGCCAGTATTCCTTGAGCATCCGTCGTTGCCGCCGCATGTCGGGCGGAGCCTTCTCGACTGCCGAGCAGCGCGATGAGCTGGTCAACCGGGAGGGATTGCCCCGTCGACGGCGCCCCAGCAGCATGGGGCAGCCTCGACGCGACCAAGAGGACCTACGAACCCCGGATCGCCGCGGCCTCGCCCTGACGAAGTCGCACCGCCAGGAAGGATCGCCAGGCAGCGGTCCAGGATGGATCGAGATTCCCCGGCCTCCAGCTGCACCAACCGCACCTGCAACGCCGCCCGGATCGTGACGTCGACCGGCCCTTCAGCAGGCCGGTCACTTAGAGTCGTCCACGCCGGTGTAGAGCTCGACATACGGTCAGTCGCCCATCGCGTCGGTCTCGGCGGCCCGCTCCGCTCCGCGTCGTTGTTCTCCGTCGTGCAATATGGCTGCCCGGGCCAGCCAATACGTACGGCGCGGGGCGCCCTGCCCGGCCGCCAACATGAGCAGATCCGCCGCTGCCGGGGCCCGCTCTGATAGGAACCAGCCAACTCGCTAGCCGCGAGCTGAACCTGCCACGCCTCACGCTACAAAGCCGGCAGATGCCGCCCCAGCCACACACCACAGCCGTTGGACGCTCCTCGACGCTGGTCAACGTCGTGACCAGCCATCGCGTCTGCTGCGGCGCGTCACGCCGACAAGATCCGTGGCCGAGGCGCGGGTGGCAACAGCTCCAGCCGGCTACGGATCTCCGCCTCGGTCACCGCGCTCCCCGGCCCCGCCGCGGTATGCACAGCTGGGCAGAACCACCGGCGGTGTCTGGGCCGAAGAACGCCTCGATCAGCTGCCGGCGCGTCCGCGGCTGCTGCGAGAGTTCTTCGTCATCCCACAGCTCGAAACGGACACCGGCTGACCGCAACGTCGCGGCGGCTGTCTCGATCGCCTCGGCCCGGTCCGTTCGCACACCACTGACCCGGGGTCGCGATCACGAACGCGTCGCTGCCGCGCGCCCACCGGCCCTCGAGGAAGTCTTCGACCGCGTGCGCGATGTCCGTCCCCCGTCAATCTCCTGGACGTCGCGGCGTTACACCGTCCGGTACCAGCGGCCGATCGCCGGCGTCACTCAGTCGCTGAACCAGTGAGCTTTCTGTGCGACGTCGGCCAGCGAGGGTACGGGCGGCAGTCCACTGGAGAGCACGACTTGAGCGGTCGTTACAAGGTCCGAAGGCCACTGTCCAGGATGTTTCAGCACTCGTGTCGCGGTGGTCAGATTGAGGGAGCTGACCCGGGCGTCGTTGAGCGTTCCGGCTGGAAGGTGTGGTCGGGTGCCAGCGAACAACCTGGGTTGGAGAGGTTTCGGATGGTCTGCGAGGGCGGCTAGCGCGAGGGCGGTCACGTCGCTACGTATGGCGAGGACGTCGCCTGCGCGGTCCGCGATGATCCGGACGAGTTCCGGGCGGGTGGCGTCGAACGCGGTGAGGTGCAGGAGGAGCGCGGTCAGCGGGGATGGGTTAATCACCCGGTGATGCAGAGGTGCGTAGAGATCGAGTCGGCGCGGGGCGTGGTTGTCTGCGTAGCGGCGCGTGGTGGCGGCGATGATCGTTGCGGCGTCGTGGCCGGTGAGGTTGGCCAGTATCTCGTCCATGTGTGGAACGCATGCGTGCACGATTTGGGCACGGGCGAATAGTGCAAGGCCGACTATCCAGGTGCGGGCAGCGAGGCTATCGCCGGGCGACGGTACGTGCCGCAGCCACCATGCGCTGTCGTCTTTGTTACGGCGGGCCTGGCGCAGCCAGGCGGTGATACCTGCAGGCGTCGCGCCGGCGCCGATATTTGGTTCTTCGGGTGCGGTGGGCAGCAGTCGTTCGAGGGCCATCACCGCTTCCCGGAGAAGCCAACAGTCGCCGAGCCCGCCGACTAACACGTCTATAAGGTGAGCCCAGCCGTCAGGTGTTTCCCGGTTGGCCGCGGCCATGGCGACCTGAAGCTGTGTCAAGAACCGCTTCGGACTGGTTAGCTGAGGCACGCCTCGGCGCAGACGACGCCGGACAGGCGGTTCGGTGGTGCCGAGAACGATGAGGCCGCTTCCGTGGAGCCTGTCGGCGTGCGTAGCCGAGTACAGGCGGGCGAGGAAGGTGTTTTTGTCGTTTGGTCTGTAGGCGTGGAAGGTTCCGTCACCGAGGTCTGCCAGGCAGGCACGCGCGAGGGGCCCGTCGTCAACATCACTGCCCGCCTCAAGTAGCAACGGCAGGACGGGCTCACGGCGGCCGCCGGAGGCGGCGTTGTCGGCACACGCGAGTACGTGGGCGGCCTGCTCGTTGGTCAGGCCGGACAGGGCGTGTAGATGCGCCGCGGTACGGAGCCAGCTCATGGTCGGCTGGCGGATGCCGTCGCTCCAGCACCAGGCCCGGACCTGTTCGGGCTTGCCGTGCCGGTACAGCAACCGGGCTAGGGCGTCGCGCTGGGCGGGATCGTTCTCGCTCTCCAAGCGGGTCTGGGCATAGGCGGCGACTTGGCCTGCGCCGGCGGCATCAGCCAGCATTAGTGACTCGCCGGTGTCGTCCAGCAGCCCGTCCTCGGCTAGTACGCAGCCGGGCCCTTCGAGGGCGGCCTCAACCGCGCCGCGTACCGCCACCGTGGTGAAGCCCTGGTACACCCGGTCCCGCAGCAGTTGCACAAGGACAGCACGAGTGAGTGGGAGGACGTCGAACGGCGCGTTTACGCGCACCTCTCGGGTGATGGTGGGTACGCCCTTGATCTCGGCCTCGGATAGGAGTCCGACGAAAAAGCGCAGCACGTTAGACCAGTAGGGCCGTTTCATCAGCTCCGCCAGCCGGGCGTCCTTGGTGCCGGATCCACGGGACCGAGCCCCCTCCGCAAGGTGACAGGCAGCGAAGTACTCCCGCAGCGGCTGCACCTCGAACTCGAAGCCGCTGCCGCGCTGGACCAGGCAGACAACGCGCGAGGTGACCGAGGTGAACAACGCCGTCAGGTCTGGGCTGGTGTCGTCGTATGCGCGCAGAAACTCGCCGATCAGCCGCTTGATCTCGGCCAGCTCAACCTTGCCGCTGCCGCCGAGCTCAGCCTGGGTCTGCAGGTGCCAGGCCAGGAACCGATGCAGCGCCATAACCAGTCGACGGTGCTGGGCGACCATCGGCTCCTTCGACTGTTCCCGGTCGAAGAACACCTTGACGTAGTCGGCGTACAGGTCGGTGCGCTGTTCGGGCAGGATGCTGCGCCGCTGCAGCAAGTGCAGCAGGATCGCCATCTGCATGGGGCTCCCGGCTAGTTCCCGCACGTGCGGGAGGTCCAGGTTGGCGATGAACTGCTGCTGCAGTCCTTCGGCCGCTGCTGTCTGCAGATTGTTCTGCTCGGCCCAGCGACGCAGGTATGCTAGTTGGAGGCGTTTAGTCAACCGCTGCACGATCAGCTCGGGAAAGTCCTCCCCCAGTTTAAGAGGCGCCGCCGTCGCGCCGGGCCGGGTCGTGACCAGGATGACCACGTCCATGCCGGGGCCGTCCAGGCGCCGCTTCGTCTTGGCGATCTCCTCAGCGACGCGCTCTCGCAGCGCCAGGTCGGCTACCTCGTCCAAGCCGTCTAGTGCAAGCAGGACTGGCTTGCCAGCGACGACGGCGGCCAGGTCGTCAGTTGTGAAGGTCTGGTTTCCGCTGTGCTCGCTGACGTGGACAGCGAGGTACTCCTCCAGCGCGACCGACACCTGATCCTGCTTCTTGCCCTTCTTTTCGCGTCCAGACAGCCACTGACCGTAGGCGCGCAGGTCGATCCTGAAGGGGACGCGGGCGACGTTCGGCGCCTCATCCTTAACCGGGTACGCCGTCCGGTCCAACAACACCGACCGGTACACCTGGCACACGTACTGCAGCAGCGTGGTCTTTCCTTGCCCAGGACCGCCGATGATCACGGCGTGGCCGCGCCAGGCCGGATGCAGCAATAGCCGCGCCCCGCCAGTCCTCCATTGGCCAGGGGTCCCTGCCCACGTCCCTTCGAAAACGTCCGCGTCGACGCCGCCCAACTGGGCCATCAACCGGAACGGACCACTGAACACCTGGTGGCTGACTACCTCGACATCGACGAACAGCTTGTGCACCGAGGGCCCAAGTAGGTCAACCTCGCCGAACTTCACTTGGTCGTCTACGTCGTACTGGTCGCGCAGGTAGGCGCCTAGCAACCGATCCCGGCGAGCAGTCGCCTCTGAGGGCTCCTTGGCGACCAGAGCCATGATCTGGTCAGACGGCAGCATCCGCGTGAACGCGCGAACCAGATTGTCAGGGGCGGCACTCACCTGAGCGTCGATCGTCTCCCGCCACCACGGAATGATCTTGATCGACCACGACTTCGACCGGGTCGCCAGTTCGGCGTCAAGTCGGTCAATCGTGCCGCTGTCGAGGTTGCCGGTGCCGCCCACGTTCGTGACCAGGTAGTACTCCCGCGCGCCTCGCCTCACCAGCGCACGGATCTTCTCCGCCTCTTTGTCGAGGGCGGCCAGGAGCCAGGTGACCGGGTCCTTCACCGCCTCCGGGGACAGTGTGAACTTGACCTGGTAGACGGTCATTTCGTGCAGAGCGTCACGGCCACCGTCGGCCTTGCCGATCGGCATCGCTCGCATCGCTGGACCGAGCACGTACGCCAGCAGAGCCTGGATGAGCTGCTGGAACTCGCGATCTCCCAGGTCCTCATACCGGTAGTGCACGTCGACGATCCTCCCACGCGGCTGGCCCAACGCACGGCGTACGCGCTGGGTCAAGAACCATCCCGGCATCATGTGGCATTAGGGGCTGTCGTACTCGCACGCCCACCCGCGAAGGCCCCTTAGATGGTCTTGCGGATCTCCTCGAGGAGGGACAGGCAGGCTTCTGTAACGAGCGCGACGAACTTGCGGGGACGACCTGTCCGAGTTCGCTGTGTGCGGCGGCGTTGCGGACGTTCAGTCCTAGCGAGAACGACATGGAGCAGGCTGTGACGTATCAGACAGTGCCGCGGTCTGCTGTCTGGTTTCACGGTCCAATGACGGTCCAAACGATCAAAGGCCGCCTTCCCGAATCAGGAAGGCGGCCTTTGACCTGGACTTTCTTTGTAGCGGGGACAGGATTTGAACCTGCGACCTCTGGGTTATGAGCCCCTCGCAGCCGCAGGGCCCCTCGTTCCGCTACCTGGGCTGGCTTGCCGCTCGGTACCTAATGGAGGCAAACGCGTCGACGGCCGACTCATCGGTGTCAGGCAGCGTGTGGAGGTACCGCTCTGTCGTCCGGATGGTTCCGTGGCCAAGGCGCTCCTTGACGACCTGCAGGTCCGCTCCCCCGGCCAGAAGCCAGGATGCGTGCGCGTGCCGTAGATCGTGAACACGAACGGGATGGTCCAAGGCGAGCGCCTGGATCGTCGGGGTCCAGACCTGGTTCCGGAACCAGTCACGCGGTATATGGCCATCGGTGTCGATGGTTCGGCGCTTGGTTCCTCGGGCGTCTGGGTTCGCGGCACGACGAGATGCACGGTAGATGGCGAAGGCGTCCTTGCAATGCTGGCATCGGCACTTTCCAGCGTTGTAGGCCGTCAGCGTGCCATGCCGGTACCGTCTGCCCGCAGCGTTAGGTTCTGTGAGGCCCAAGTCGTCGGAAACAGGCACCCGTTGAAGAGGAGGTTGCGGAGGAGCCACCTGGGATCGGATGGCGAAGAGAAGATCGTTTCGTTCGAGCTCTTGAGCCTCGATATGGGCTCGAATCTTTGCAACGAGCTGGGCGCTGACCTTGACGCGCCGGTACTCCTTGTCCTTTGGATAGTCCTTCACATAGAAGCGCTTTCCCTCGGGATGAAACTCCGGGTTGACCTGTACCACGGCACGGCTGATCATGAAGGTCCGGCTGGCGGCTGCCAGGTCCACGCCTCGAAGCTCGGTCAGCTCCCCCATCGGAGCCCTGTCTCAATATCGGTTTCCACGAGCAACTGCATGTCGGCGTCGGGAAGCTTGGAGTAGAGCGCATCGAACTGCTCAGGCGTAATGATCGTCAACGGCTTCTTCGGAACAGTCGGTGTCTTGACGCCGCGGCAAGGGTGCAAGAACGTGATCTGGTCGTTGAGCGCCGTGGTGAAGATCGCGCTAAGGATGAACCTGAGCTTTCGATCGTTGCCGGCCCTACGCCTCCGTGTCGAAGCTCAGTGATCCACTCACGGACGTGGCTGGGCAGGATTTCGATCATCTTCATCGGGCCGAAGCGGGGAAGGATGTGCTTGCGGATCATGTAGGTGTACGACTCGCGGGTCGTCGGCTCCATGACGTGGTGCGGTAGCCACTCCGCCTCGACGTATCTACGAAACCGTCGGCGTTGACGCGCGGGGTCACCTGCTCTGCCCTCGGCAAGCTTCGCCTCGGCGGCTTGCCACGCCTTGTTGGCTTCCTTCTCGCTGGAGTAGGTACCGGCCGACCGCAGCACGCCGCGAAGATCTAGATAACAGGCTGTATACCGCACAGTCTTGCCATCTCGACCGAGGCGTTTCTTCGGATATCCCATGGACCCTCCCGCATGATCATTTGTCCGTGGTTTGTCCGCGAACCAGGCGTCACGCCACACCCGAGCATGGCATTTAATGACACCGATATACGCCATCTACCTGCCGATATGATGCCAGCATCGAAGTCAGCGAAGCAAAGGTTGAACGGAAAAACGGCATTGACACGGAAGAGGTCACTGGTTCAAACCCAGTATCGCCCACACGTTTCCGCAGGTCAGGGCCGGTTTCCTCCAGACGAGGGACCGGCCTTACTTCGTGAGCGACACTTGGCACGTCGTCCCGGACAAGGGCGATCCGGAACGGCGCGCGGCTCGCACCGCTCCCAGCGCAGGTCCGTCAGCCCGTCGAGGAGTTAGGTATGCCGCGGCCCTGTTGGTGTCAGGCCAGGGGCGATCGGCAGCCAGGCGCATGGCGACTTCGTCGACCGGTCAAGACGAAGACATCGACCTGGTCCTCGCCCTGATGACTGAAGTGCTCAACGAGGTCTTTCAGTCGCCAGCTCGGGTGACGCACGCCAAAGCGAAACGAGACGCGAAGAAGGCGGCTCAGGCCGCGGCTACGCCTCAACAACGAGGCGCGAACGCTCCTGAGCTACCGACCATTAGCCAAGATGGAGGCGCGAGCCCGCCTCCGGCGCACACAAATCCTGCCTCCGTCGGGTAGGGCTACCACCAGGCCGGCCGGGGTAGGTCAGCGGCCGCGGCGGCGGGAGGGCCTCGGGGGCGGCGGGGGCGGCGCGGCGGTCGACCACTTCAGCTCCAGCTCGATCTCGATCTCGTCGCCGTCCACCTCGATCTCGAACTCGGTGCTCACCTCGTTCGGGACCTGGACGCTCACCTCAAGCCCGGCCATCGTCACCTCGACCTTCGACCCGGCGTCGAGTGCGGCGGCGAGGGCCGAGAGGGCCTGTGCCACCTCCTTGCGGGTCAGGCTCGCCTTTCGCTCCACCTTGACGTTCGCCACCGCGACCTCCAGTCAGACACCCACATGCGGGCGGTTCATTCGGCGACGGCGAGGCGGACCTTCTCCACAGCGTCGCGTCTGCGTGTAGTCGGGTGGCTTCCACCACCGCGGCGTCCACGTCCAGCATCCGCCACTATTCGGCGTAATACGTACAGTTCTCACAGAAAGGGGCGCATGGCATTACTCTGGCACCGGTGACGGGAGAGACAGCCCTCTTCGTCGTCGTGGTGGGCGCACGGTTCCTGGTGCCGCTGCTGATTCCGCGGTTTCCGCTGCCGGCCGTGCTCGCCGCGCTGGTGCTCGACGCCGCCGACCAGTCGATCTTCCAGGCCTTCGGCTACGACCCACCCGGCTACCAGGGCTACGACAAGGCGATGGACATGTACTACCTGGCCATCGCGTACCTGTCGACGATGCGCAACTGGGCCAGCCTGCCCGCGCTCCAGGTGGCCGCGTTCCTCTACTTCTACCGGCTGGCCGGGGTCGTGGCCTTCGAGCTGACGCAGTGGCGCGGCCTCCTGCTGATCTTCCCGAACACGTTCGAGTACTTCTTCATCGCGTACGAGGTCGTGCGGCTGCGGCGGAACCCGGCGCGCTACGGGATGCGGGCTTGGATCACCGTCGCCGCGGTGATCTGGATCTTCGTGAAGCTGCCGCAGGAGTACTGGATCCACATCGCGCAACTCGACTTCACCGACACGCTCGCCGCGTACCCCTGGTTTGGTCCCCTCATCGCGGTGGCCCTGGTCGCGGCGGCGCTGGTGGTCTGGTTCGTGATCCGGCCGCGGCTGCCCGCCCCCGACTGGCGCTGGCGCGTGGCGGCCGACCCGCTCCCCGCCGGGCTGGCCACCGCGGCCGGGCGGGACCGGTGGATCGTCGCGCACGGACGCTTCCTGTCCCTGGCCACGCTCGAAAAGGTGGTGCTCGTCGGCTGCCTGAGCGTGATCTACGGCCGGGTCCTGCCGGATCGCCAGTCGACGGACGGCGAGCTCTTCCTCGGCGTCGCCGCCTTTGTCTGCGCCAACGCCGCCATCAGCCTGTGGGCCGCCCGCGCGGGTCGCGGTCGGGACTCGATCCTCGCCGCGTTCGGCGTCCGCGTGCTGATCAACGTGGGGCTCGTCGTGCTGGCCGACTGGCTGCTGGGCCGCGGCGACGGCGGGCTGAACCTGGGCAACGCGCTGTTCTTCATCCTGTTGCTGAGCCTCATCACACTGCTCGACGACCGCTACCGCCCCATCCAGGAGGCCCGCACAGCCGGAGCAGGAGCGGCCGGGGCACCAGGTGCCCCGGCCACGGTTTCCTAACGCAGCCGGGTCAGCTGTCGGAAACGACGGCGAACGCGCGGTTCCAGTTCTTGGAGTTCGGATCGTCGGGGCGGTAGTTGTTTTCGATGTTGCCGGCGGCGTCCACCGAGAACCAGAAGACCTTGGCGCCGTACGGCACCGTCAGCGTCTCGCCGCCCTCGCGCACGCCGGCCGACGCGTACAGGTTCGACGCGTACGTCGGCTTGCTGCCGTCCAGGGTGTAGAACACCGCGGCCGGTTCGCTCGTGTTGAACGTGATGTCCACCGTGCCCTCGCCGGTGCCGGGCGCGACGGCCAGCGAGCTTGTCGGGCGCTTCTTGTCCTTGTCGAAGTCGCGGGCGACGCGGAACAGCTCGACAAGACCGTTGCTGAACTCCATGGTCTCCGCGTGCGCCTCCTCCCACTCCGGCTGGAAGGACGTGCCGACCTCGAAGTTCCAGGCGTAGATGCCGTACTTGTACCAGAGCATGTCACCGGAGTTGCCGGCCGCCGAGTAGAGCACGTCGGCGATCGGGCCGGTGCGGGCCGGCGTGACGGCCATGTTCCGGTGGCGCTTGATCTCGGTGAGGATGCGCGAGGACGCACCCCAGAAGAACGACTCCTCGGCCAGCGTGGGACGCGGCGCGGAGATCCGGCCGGGCAGGGCGTACGAGCCCGGCGACCACATGAAGTAGTTCCCGGAGGAGTGCAGGTTCATCGAAAACTTGATGTTGGCGCGCTGGGCGAGCCAGTCGACGTTCTTGTCCTCCGGCTCGGACAGCTCGCTGGGACCCGAGTACGTGCCGCTCGTGCAGCTCGACGAGGCGCCCGAGTAGCCGTCGAAGAGGCTGTACTCGGTGTAGTTGCGGTTGTTGTCCACGCCCCACGAGTTGCGGGCCAGCGCGTCGGTCTCGCCGCCCGGCGCGCAGTGGTTGGTCATGTTCTTGCGCTGGGAGTTGAAGTCGTAGAACGAGTAGTGCCCGCCGTCGGGGTTGATCGACGGCACGATCCAGATGTCGAGGGTACGAAGCAGCTCCTGGGTCTTGGCGTCATGCTTCTGGTTGCGCAGCAGCCGCTCGGCCGTCTCGATCGTCACCAGCGGAGGCACCCACTCGCGCGCGTGCTCCTGCGCGTAGGCCAGGACACCGGTGCGGGAGCCGTCGCGGTACTTGCCGATCCGGATCGCGTACACGGGGTGCGGGTCCCGCGAGACGCTGGCCGGCGCGCTCAGGTTGTCGCTGAGCGGCGTGGGCGCGACCGGGGCGACCACGCCGTCGCCGGCGCTGCCTCGGTAGGTGTACGCCTTGACGAGGCTGCCCGCCGCTCCGTTGACGACCGCGGCGACCTGCGCGGCGGTGCTGGTGACCGTGCCGGCGGCGTCGGTGGCCAGGCTGACCCGGATGGCCTTGCCGGTGACGGTGGCCAGCAGCGGCTGGTTCGCGGCGCCGGGGTCGGCCAGCTCCACGGTGATGTCGTTGCCGCCCTCGTGGCCCCACGCGAGCGAGTCGACAGCTACCCGGTTGGCGGTGGCGGAGCCGAGCACGGCCTGCGCCTTGCGGCGGTAGCCGTTGGTCTTGTACGGCAGCTCGACAATCTCGGCGAGCTGCGGGTACTCGGCGGCGAGCCGCTTGATCCGGTCGTACAGCTCGGTCGGGGTGAGGTAGCTGGTGACGAAGTCCTTCTGGTACCCCGGTCCCTCGGGCCCGTCGCCCTCGACCGGTAGCCATTCTTTGACCTGGGCGACCGCGACGTCGCCGGTGGGGCTGACGATCTGGATCTTGTCAGGCCGGCTGGTGACGGCGGCGGCGCCGCGGTGGTACAGGTACACGCCGGCGTCGACGAAACGGGAGATGCTCTGCGTGCCGCCGGAGCCCATCGGGGTGCCGGGGCCGCTGTCCCGGCTCACGGTCAGCGTGCTGGCCGAGGTCTGTCCCTGTGCCCACTTCGCTTCGACGGAGAGCACCTGGCTGGTACCGGACGTGTAGTAGTCGGCCCGGACGATCTTGACGTCCGAGGCGGCCGCGTTCTGGGCCAGGCTCGCGCTGAACGCCTGGTTTTCCGCCTTGTGCTCGGCGATCGTCGCGTCGCGCTCGGCGATGCGGTCGTCGCTGTCGGCCGGGTCGAAGAGCGTCGAGCCGACCCGGTAGCCGAGCGCGCGCAGGCCGTTGACCTCGTTCGGCGTGACCACGGCGTGGACCACGATGCCCGCGTCCGTGTGTGAGACGTGGTGGTCCAGGTCGACCCCGGTGGCGACGAGCTTGTCGAGCTGGTCGCGGTCGGCGACCGCCACTTCGACGACGCTTGCCTCCTCACCGGCAAACCGCACGAGGGCGGCGTGGGCGCCGCCGGGATCGGCCGGGGCGGGGTCGGCGGGCACGGCGGTGGCCGGACCGGCGAAGAGCAGGAAGGCGGCTGCCGCGGCGGTCGCCGCGACGAGGCCCCTTCGCCATCGTGGCAGAGAGGAAGGAGACATCTTTGGTACCTTTCGTCTGCTGCGCCACTGGACCTGGAGAGCACGTGGACGTGCGAAAACGTCGCCGTCCATTGTGGACAGATACTGGTCGGCCGCGCCCCCGCGAGGAGGGGGCGCCGTGGTCGGTGGGTTCGATCATCCTGGATGCCGCCCACTTGGCCTGTCAATGATCATCTGGGCCACTCATCACGTGTAGCAAAGAGAGGGCTCCACACTGGACCCTGGCTCGACATCTGGCGGGCGGGGTGGGCGGCGCGGTATGGTTCTCGGCGATGAAGATTTCGACTCTTCGCAGATTGGGGGTCCCCGTCGCACAAGGTGAGTGCTGATGCGCTCCCCCGCCGCGACCGCGGATTCCCGCCTCTCCCTCTGGCGTCACGTGCGCGACTTCGCCGTGCCGCCCTCCATGATCAAGACTGCGACCGCCCGCCGGCTGGCCGGTGACTGGGCGGGTGCGTGCAGCGCCGCGCACGTCGACGTCGACGTGGACCTCCGCGCCCTGGCCCGGTCACACGGTGCCGAGCTGGCCGCGGCGGTCCGCGCCGACCTGCGGCACCTCGCACCCGACCTGCTGCGCTGGCACATGCCGAGGGTGGCGCCCGACGGTTTGCTCCGGCCGGGGCTGACCGTCTCGCTCGCCGCGTACGAGGCGGCCGGCATGTACCTCGTCGTGCGTACGCCACCGGGCTGGGCGGCCGGCGGGCAGCGGATGAGCATCGCGCTGTGGCGGCGGGACGGCCCGCGCGGCCACCATCCCCATCCCCGGCCCGACCGGCGGTACCGCCTCGACCTGCACCGCCACCTGTGGGACGCCCGCCGCACCGGCGAACTGCGCGGCCGCGCCGGCCGGTCCTGGACAAAGGGGTACGCGGTCGCGCGGTGGCCGGCCGAGGCGCGCATCCTGCTGCGGTCGCGGGGACAGGACGGCGGGAGCGTCGTCGTACGGCTCGAAGGCCGGCGCCACCTCCACCTGGACGTCCTCCCCTGCTCTCTGTCCACTGTGGAGCGGCAAGCGCCGGTGCTGCCCTACGCGTCGACCTGGGCGCTGCCGGACCTGGAGCTGCTGCGGCGCGGGCTTATCGCGGTCGACCGGCTGCACCCGCTTGTCGCCTCCGCCCTCGCGCCGGGCGATCCACCGGCGGGCGGGCCGCGCGCCCCTGACCCGCCGGGAGCGCCGCGCCTCGTCGAGTGCCGCGGTGCCGTGCACCGCATCGCGCTCGTCGGCGGCACGCTCGCACCGCTCGACCACGACCCGGCCGAGGTGCGCCGCGAGGAGCTGCTCGCCGCCCTCACCGGCACCCCGGTTCCCTGCCTGCAGGCGATCGACGAGGCGCACCGCCACCCGGCGAACCTCGCCGACGTCCGCGCCCGTCTGGACCACGGCGACACCGGCGGCGCCCTCGCCACCGTCGAAGGGCTGATCGGAGCGGCCGCCGTGCTGCGTGACGGTGCGCTCCGGGACGAGCTGGAGACGGCCGCCCGGCGGCGCGTGGCGTACGGGCTCTTCCGGGCCGGGCTCGGCGACCCGCCGCCGGGCATCGCGCTGCCCGGTCCACGGCCGCCCGCCGGCCGCCGCGCGCACCCGCGCCACGCCACCTACTGCTGACCTCACGCTTCCGCCGACACTCCCAAAGGTGATGACGCATGCCTATGCCCACTGACACCCGCCAACTCGACGTCGCCGCGCGGCTGCTCGCGCTGCTCGGCGACACCACCGTCGAAACCCGCCCCGACCCGCAGCTCGAAGCGCTGATGCTGGCCGTCGTCGCCGACCTGCCGGTACTGCTGTGGGGAGCGCCCGGCATCGGCAAGACCGCCGCCATGGCGCAGCTCGCCACCGACCTCGACCTCCCGCTGACCACCGTGATCGCCAGCGTGCACGAGCCGTCCGACTTCAACGGGCTGCCGGTCGTCGGCGACGACCCGGCCCGGCAGGGCGTGCCGATGGCGCCGCCGGACTGGGCCGTACACCTCGTGCGCGCCGGCCGAGGCCTCCTCTTCCTCGACGAGCTGTCCACCGCGCCGCCCGCGGTGCAGGCCGCGTTGCTGCGGCTCGTGCTCGAACGGCGGGTCGGGGCGCTGCGCCTCCCACCCGGAGTGCGGATCGTCGCCGCCGCCAACCCCCGCTCCTCCGCCGCCGACGCCTGGGAGCTGAGCGCTCCGCTCGCCAACCGCTTCGTTCATCTACAGTGGACATACGAGCACGGCGTGGTGGTACGCGGCCTCGGCGGCACCTGGCCCCGCGCCAGCCTGCCACGGCTCGAGGCGGCCCGGCTGCCCGAGGCGGTGGCGTTCGCCCGGCGGGCCGTGACGACACTGCTGGCCGCCCGCCCCACGCTGGTACACCGCCTGCCCACCAGCGAGACCCAGCGCGGCGGTCCGTGGCCGTCGCCGCGCAGCTGGGAGATGGCGCTGCGCCTGATCGCCTTCGCCACCGCGGCCGGCACGTCCCGCGATGTGCTGTCCGCACTCGTGCGCGGCACGGTCGGCGACGGCCCCGGGCTGGAGCTGCTGGCCAGCCTGGACCGCATGGACCTGCCCGACCCCGAGGACGTGCTGGCCGACCCGCTGGGCGCGGCGCTGCCGGAGCGGGGCGACCTGCGCCAGGCGGTACTCGATGGGGTGGTCCAGGCCGTGCGGCAGCGACCGGAACGTTCGCGGTGGGAGGCCGCCTGGCTCCTGCTCGCCCGCGCCGCGGAGGCCGGGCCGCCGGACCTGGTCGTCGTCCCGGCCACGACGCTCGCCGCGCTGCGCCGCGAGGAGTGGGACGTGCCGCCGGCCATCGAAGGGCTCGCCGGCGTGCTCGACCTCTCCCGCCGGGCCGACGGCGCGGTCGCCCGGGTCGCGGCCGCCGCGGGGAGTGGCCGATGACCGCGCTGGACCGCGACAAGCTGCTGGCCGCCCGCCTGTACGCGGCGAAGGTGCGCCCATACCTGGCGACCGCGCTCTTCGCGCTGCACCCGGTGGAGTCCGCGCGGGTACCGACGATGGCGGTCGACCGGTACTGGCGCTGCTACGCCTCCCCCGCCTTCGTCGACCGCACGCCGCTCGAAGACCTCGCCGCGGTGTGGGTGCACGAGGTCGCGCACCTGCTCCGCGACCACCACGGCCGAGGTGACCGGCTCGCTCGGGACGAGGGCATGAGCGGGCCGGGCGACCGGCTGCGGATGAACATCGCCGCGGACTGCGAGATCAACGACGACGCGTTCGGGGACGGGCTTGTCACCCCGGACGGCGCGGTCCTGCCGGCGACGCTGTGCCTGCCCGAGGGCCAGCTGATGGAGGACTATGTGCGCCGGTTCACGCTCGGCCCGCGTACACAGGGATGGGTCTGGCTCGACTGCGGCAGTGGCGCCGACGGCCTGGAGCGCGAGTGGGAGCTCGGCCCCGACGGCGGTCACGCCCTCACCGACCAGGAGCGGGACGCGGTGCGTTTTCGGGTCGCGCAGGGCATCAACGCGCGGCCGGGCGACGTGCCGCAGGGCTGGCGGCGATGGGCCGAGGAGGCGTTCCACCCGCCGCAGCCCTGGCGCGAGCTGCTCGGCGCCGCGGTCCGCTCGGCGGTGTCGGGCTCGGGTGCGGGCGACGACTACACGTACCACCGGCCGTCACGCCGCTCCACCAGCGTGCCCGGCGCCGTCCTGCCCAGCCTGCGCCGCCGCCCGCCGCGGGTGACCGTGGTGATCGACACGTCCGGCTCGGTCAGCGACGCCGAGCTGGGCAGCGCGCTCCTGGAGGTGACCGCGATAGCCCGCGCCGTGGGCGGCCGCCGCGACCTTGTCACCGTCCTGCCGTGCGACGCGGCGGCACCGGTCGCGCACCAGCTCTGCCAGGTCGCGGAGATCCCGCTGGCCGGTGGGGCGGGACGGACCTGCGGGCCGGCTTCGACCGCGCGCTGCGGGCGCGGCCGGAGCCCGACGTGGTCGTCGCGCTGACCGACGGCCAGACGCCATGGCCTTCGGCGCGGCCGCGCTGCCGCACGGTGGTCGGCCTGTTCGCGCGACCGGCGCCGAACTGGGAGGACAGCGAGGAGTACCGGCCCGACACGCCACCGGACTGGGCCCGCGTCGTCACGATCGGCCGCTGAGTATTTCGTGCGGCCACAAGGGGCGGACGTGATCGTAATCAACTGGAAAGAAGCCTTCTAGTAAGGGATGCTCAGCCGGGCACCCCGTACGGAAGGATGGGCATGGCGGGCTTGTGGACGCGCAACTTCGGCCTGTACTTCGTGGCTCGCTCGGTCGCCCTCCTCGGTGACGCGATCCTGCCCGTCGCGGTGGCACTGGCTGTGCGCGGCGCGGGCTACGGCGACTCCGGCGTCGGCCTGGTGCTCGCCGCCTGGATGGGCCCGTTCGCCGCGCTGCTGCTGTTCGGCGGTGTGTTCGCCGACCGGTTCACCGCCCGCCGCATGATGATCGGCGCGGACCTGGTGCGGGTCGCGACCCAGACGGTCGTCGCGGTCGCGCTGCTGACCGGCCGCCCGTCGCTGTGGCTGCTGCTGGTGATGTCCGCGCTGGCCGGCTCGGCGGCCGCGATGTTCCAGCCCGGGGTGGCCAGCACGGTGCCGCGGGTCGCGGCCGACGTGCAGCGGGCCAACGCCACCCTGCGGGTCGCCGACGCCGGCGCCCAGCTCCTCGGGCCCGTGCTCGCCGCGACGCTGACCGCCGCGTTCGGCGCGGGCGTCGTGTACCTGCTCAACGCCGGCACGTTCGCGATCAGCGCCGCCTGCCTGGTCGCGCTCCGCCTCGGCCCGGCGCCGGTGGTCGCGCGGGGCGCCTCGATGCTCCGCGACCTGCGCGAGGGCTGGTACGAGTTCCGCTCGCGCAGCTGGATGTGGTCGGTGATCCTGATCTGGGCCGGCTACGGCGTGCTGCTGTTCGGCCCGATCTACCCGCTCGGGTCGGGTCTCGTCACCGAGCGGCTGGGCGAGCACGCGTACGGCTTCACGATGTCGGCGCTGGGCGCGGGCACGGTCGTCGGCGGGCTTGTCGCGATGCGGTACCGCCCGGCCCGCCCGCTGGCCGCCGGCGCGGTGGCGCTGCTCGGGTTCGCGATGATCCCGCTGACGTACGCCACGCACGCGCCGCTCGGGCTGCTGCTCGGCGGGCACGCGGTCGGCGGTGCGGCGTGGGCGTTCTGGTCGGTGATGTGGGCGACGAGCGTGCAGACCCAGGTGCCGCCGGACGTGCTCAACCGGGTGAGCGCCTACGAGATCGCCGGCTCGGTCGGCACGGTGCCGATCGGGCAGGCCCTCGCCGGACCGGCGGCGGCCTTGTTCGGCGCGGAGTCGGTGCTCGGCGTCGGCGCGGCGGTGGGCGTGGCCGGCTGCCTGGTGCTGCTCGCCGTCCCCGGCATCCGGGGCCTGCGCAGAGCCCCGGACCCCTGCCCGCCCGTACCCGCCGCCCAACCCGCCTGAGACCGCTAGCCGTCCGCGGCTCCGCGGCGGAGAGTTCCGGGTCCGCGGGCGGACCCGGAAACGTTAGTGGCCATCGCACTAACCGCCGGCGGCGGAGAGCACGGCGGCGCAGGCGCGCAGCAGCGCCTCGTCCGAACGGACCTGGTCGCTGCTCCAGCCGTTGTCGCTGGCCGTGTGCCGCCGCCGGCGGGCCACCTCCGCGCGGATCAGCGGTACCGCCGGCGCCGCGGCCGGGCCCATCTCGGCGAGGTGGCGGGCGGCGGGCTCGCGGACGTACACGTTGGCCGTCCAGGCCGCGGTGAGCGCGGGCACCGCCACGTCCGCGTCGCCGGTCGCCCGCCAGAGCGCCCAGGCGGCGTGCAGCGAGGTCCAGCCGTTGGCGTCGCGGGCCTTGGCGAGCTTGCGCAGCCGGGGCGCCAGGACCTCGGCGGCCGGGCCGAGCGCGGCGACGGCCTCGGCCGCGGCGGCGACCCGACCGCCGGCCGCGAGGTGCCGGGTCAGCGTCGGCAGTACCGCGTCGGGGTCGCCGGTCACCTGCCACAGCGCGCTCGCCGCGGCGATCTCGGTGGCGGCGTCGCGGTGGTCGAGCAGGCGGCGCAGGTCCGGCGCGGCGTCGGCCGCCGCGGGCCCCAGACGGCCGACCGCGACAAGCGCGGCCTGCTCGGGCAGGCGGGACAGCAGGTCGGGCAGGGCCGGCGCGGCGGCCGGTCCGATCCGGCCCAGCGCGACCACGAGGCCGGACCGCCGCTCGTCGTATCCGTCCACTGTGGGCAGATCGTGCAGCCGCCGCCGGATCAGCGGGACGAGGTCGGCCACCTCCGCCCCGTACCTGCCGGCGGCGGACCCGGCGTCCCGCGGCATCTCCGGCCGCTCGATCGCCCACCGCAGGGCCGGCAGCGCGCGCGGGTCGCGGAGCGCGGCGAGCGTCGACAGCGTCGGCCCCAGCGACGGCAGCCCGCTCCCCCACACCGTCACCCACGCGGGCGCGCCGCCATCGCGGGTGTGCGGCGCCTCGCGCGGCGCCGCCTCCAAGGCCCGCACCAGCGCGTCCGCCGCGGGGGCGGCCAGCTGGTCGAGATGTTCAAGAGCACCGGCGGCCACCGCGTTCAGTCGCGGTTCGGTGGCCAGGAGCTGTTCGCCGACGAGGGCCACGATTTCCTGGTACGGGCCACGCCATCCACTGATCAGGACCGAGGCCGGGCGGAGCGCGTCATAGCGCGCCTCCCACGCGGGGGCTCGCAGGAGCTCGGTGAGCAGCCGCACGCGGTCGTCCACCCGGTCGCCGAGCGCGACGCTGAGCTGCCGCACCAGCTCGGCGGCTGCCGGCGCGCGCCGGCCCTCGGCCTCCCGCTCGGACATCCGGCGGATCGCGCCGGCAAGCGTGTCCGTCTCGAACCCGGCTTCCGGCTTGGCCGGCGTGCCCTCGGCGTACACCGACCGCAGCAGCGTCACCGCGGTCGCCACCACGTCCTCCGGCAGCGCGCCGGGCGCGGTGCGGGCCAGCTCCGCGAGCGCGGCCAACCGGTACGACTCGTCGGCCGACGCGTTGGCCTGCTCGGCTAGCCAGGTGCCGACCGCGGTCGCGTCGAGGCCGGTGACCTGCCCGGCCGCCGACCGCCGACCGAACGTGCCGACCGCGGCCACCACTGCCGCCCGCGCCTCCGCGTCGCCCTCCAGCGGCAGCCGCGCCCGCAGCGCCTCGACCAGCGGACCCACGTCCGTGCGGCAGGTGAGCAGCGCCTCGGGGGCGGCCTGCCGTACCTCCGGATCGGGGTCCGCGAGCAGCTCCAGGAAGAGCGGGCTGCCGGCGGCGACGGCGTGGCGGGCGGCCCGGAAGAACATGACCGGCTCGCCGTCCTCCTCGTCCTCGACGTCGTCCTCGTAGTCGAGGTCGTCCTCCTCGGCCGCGCCGATGCCGGCCAGCAGCTTGAGGACACCGCCGCGGCCGGGCAGCGCGCGGTCGCCCGCCGCCTCCAGCAGGAACGGGACCGCCGCGAGCGTGCACGCGTAGACGTCGCCCTGGTGGTGCACGGCGCCGTGCATCCCGTCGAGGGCCGCCTCGCGCACGGCGGGGTCGTCGCTGACCAGGCCGCGCAGCAGCTCGGGCACCTCGGCGGCCGAGCCGTACGCGTGCTTCATCGCGGCCCAGTCGATCTCGTCAAGTCCGGCAAACACGCCACGCATTCTGGCCTATCGATCGGGACCGCGTGCAAACGGTCACCCGTCCACGCCCGCCAGGAACTCCTCCCACGTACGCCGGCCGGTCGTGCCGGACGTGGTGAGGTTGGCGCCGGCACGCATAGCGGCCGCGGCCCCGCCGGGCATGCGCATCGGCAGCAGCGGGCGGCGCTTGCCGACCGCGCGGAGGTACGAGCGGATCAGCTCGTCCATCCCGTACACGCGAGGTCCGCCCAGGTCGGCGACGAGCCCGGCCGGCGCGCCGAGGGCGAGCTCGACCATCCGGGCCGCCACCTCGCCCGAGTCGACCGGCTGCACGCGGATGCCGGAGGGTACGGGCAGCACCGGCAGCTTCGCCATCTGCCGTGCGGTGAGCAGCAGCAGGTCGTGAAACTGGGTGGCCCGCAGCGTGGTCCACGGGATGCCCGAGCCGGCCACCGCGACCTCGCCCGCCCGCTTGGCGGCGTAGTAGCCGAACATCGCGCGGTCCGCCCGGCTCGTCACCGGGACGCGGTCGGCGCCCACCACGGAGATGTACACCAGGTGCTGCACGCCCGCCGCCGACGCGGCCCGCACCAGGTGGCGGGCCTTGATGTCGTCGCCCTTGGCGCTGCCGGCGCAGTGCACGACGGTCTCGACACCGGTCACGGCCGCGTCGATCCCCTCGCCGGTGGCCAGGTCGCCGGTGAGGTACTCCACGCCGTCGGCGTCCTCGCCCGGCCGGCGGCTGAGCACCCGCACCTTCCGGCCGGCCGCACGCAGCAGCGGGAGCATCTGGCGGCCGAGCGTGCCGGTACCGCCGGTGAGCAGGATGGGTGTGGTCATGTCGATCTTCCCCGTCACATCGCAGGAGTTTGCTGGGTCTACCGCATTGACCCGACGCGAGGAGGCAATGTGACAGGCGTGGGAGATCGGGACTGGCTGACCGAGCGGTTCGAGGAGCACCGCGGCCGGCTGCGGGCGGTGGCGTACCGGATGCTCGGCTCGGTCAGCGAGGCCGACGACGCGGTACAGGACGCGTGGCTGCGGATGCGGCGCGCGGACACCAGCGAGGTGGACAACCTCGGCGCCTGGCTGACCACCGTCGTGGCCCGGGTGAGCCTCAACATGCTCCGCTCCCGCCAGACCCGCCGGGAGGCGCCGCTCGACGTGCACGTACCCGACCCGATCCTCAGCCCCGACTCCGGCGTCGACCCGCAGGACCAGGCGGTGCTGGCCGACTCGGTGGGCCTGGCGCTGCTGGTGGTGCTGGAGACGCTGACGCCGGCCGAGCGGCTGGCGTTCGTGCTGCACGACATGTTCGCGGTGCCGTTCGACGAGATCGCCCCGATGATCGACCGCACGCCGGACGCCGCCCGCCAACTGGCCAGCCGCGCCCGCCGCCGGGTGCGCGGCCAGGCGCCCGCGCCCGACCCGGACGTACAGCGCCAGCGCGAGGTCGTCGACGCGTTCTTCGCCGCGTCCCAGGCCGGCGACTTCGAGGCACTGGTGGCCGTCCTGCACCCGGACGTGGTGCTGCGCTCGGACGGCGGGCGCGCCCGGCCCGGCATGACCTTCACGCTGCACGGCGCGCAGGCGGTGGGCGGGCAGGCGTTCGCGTCCGGCCGGCTGTCACCGTTCGTGCGGCGGGCGCTGGTGAACGGCACGCCGGGCGCGGTGGTCGCGATGCGGGGGCAGGCCCAGTTCGTGATGGCCTTCACGGTCGCGGAGGGCCGCATCGTGGCGATCGACGTCCTCGCCGACCCGGAACGCCTCCGCACCCTCGACGTCTCTGCTTTCGACCCCTCGGGCACTTGACCCCTCGCCGCTGGCTCGCCCTCGCGGGTGGCTTGCCCTCGGGCGGCTCGCCCCTCGGGGGTGGCTTGCCCTCGGGGTGGCTTGCCCTCGGGGTGGCTTGCCCCTCGGGGGTGGCTTGCCCCTCGGGGTGGCTTGCCCCTCGGGGTGGCTTGCCCCTCTCGGCCGGTGATCAGGGACTTGGTGGGCGTGTCGCCGGGCGTGTCGACCCCGCGGGCGGTTGATCAAGGAGTTGGCGGGCGTGTCGCCCGGCGTGTCCACCCACGAGGTCCCTGATCAACCGCGCTCGCGGGTTGTCTGCGCGGATAGCGATGTCCTGGGTGTTCCACTCCGGCTCGGGTCTGGCGTGCTGCGGTGCCCGTCGTGGTCGGGACGGTTGCGCACGCAGCCCATAACCGGCGCGCTTGCCGACCTGACCTGGCGGCCGGCTGTGCCGCTCCGCCATCGCCTGTCGCCTCGGTGATCATGACGTCACCAGCGTTGACCATGGTCTGGTCAGCAGTTTCGGGCAATCTGTTCCACTCGACTCTCGGAGTCTCGTCGTCTGGAGTTCTTCCCGGTCAGGGTGAGCCCTCTTAAGTCCGACCCCGAGTTGGATGTGAGCTGCCGCCCCTGCCCGCGGTTTGCCGCTCACCCTCTGCGGTCGTCCAGCACAATCCAGGAGCCCGCTCCGGCAGATCTTGGCAAGTTAGCGTCGAAATAGCCGCGCTAACTCACCAAGATCTCGACGCTCACGCCGCCTGCACCTGATCGACAGTCACAGACCGCGACGACGGCGCCGAACTGCGGGCTTTCGCACGGGAAGCAAAACTCCGGAAGTCGAGGTTCCCGACTAGACCATGATCAGGCTTGGAGCGGGTTCGCGGCGGCCGACCTCGACTACGGTCTCGCGATTTCGGACCAACGTCGGCCAGCAGCACCCGCGAATGAACGCCGCTCTCCCGTGATCATGGTTTGCACAGAAACAATATCGTCCAACAACTGCTGAGCAAACCATGGGCAACGCTGGGGAACCCATGATCACGCGGACGGGGTTCCGAAAAGGACGGTCCTAGTGGGCGGCCGGCAGGGCCTGACAGAGCGCGTAGGTAGGCCGCAAGGGTCGGGTCGTGCGGGGTTGCCGGGTATTCAGGGTGCCTTTGCCGTTGAAGGCCTCGCGCGCGAGCCCACCGGGGCGGGGAGCATGCGACGAGCCGGGCCCGCAGGCGCTAGCGGCCCTGATAGAAGCGTTGGGCGCCGGGATGCAGCGGGACCACGCCGGTGCGGCCCGCCGCCTCGCGGTCGGTCGAGCCCCACTCGGGGTGGCCGTTGACCAGCTCCTGGCGGTACTTGAAGATCAGCGCGGTCAAGTCGTGCGCCAGCGTTTCGGGCATGTCCGCCTCGACGACGACGAGGTTGCCGACGGTCACGGTGGGGATGTCGCCGGGCAGTCCGTAGGTGGAGGCGGGGATGCGGCCGGTGCCGTACGTGGCGGGGTACAGGCGGTCGAGCTCGGGCTGCAGCCCGTCGAGTGGCAGGAAGCGCATCTTCGCCTTCGGGTTGCTCATCAGCTCGGTGATGCCCACCGTCGGCAGGCCGCCGGACCAGAAGGTCGCGTCCAGCGTGCCGTCGGCCAGGCCGCGCGTGGTGGCGGCCAGCGAGAGGCTGGAGCGCTGGATGTCGCGGTCGGGGTCGAGGCCCGCGGCCCGGATCAGGCGGAGCGCGAGAAACTCGGTGCCGGAGTTGACGGTACCGGTGGACACGCGCTTGCCGCGCAGGTCGGCGGGCGTCTTGATGCCGGCGTCGGCGCGTACGACAAGGTGGGTGTAGCCGTGGTAGACGACCGCGAGCGCGCGCAGCGGCTGGGCGCCGTCGGCGAAGGCACCGCGCCCCCGCACCGCGTCGGCGGCCACGTCGGCGAAGGTCAGCGAGATGTCGACGTCGCCGCGGCCCATGCGCAGAAGGTTGTCGGCCGAGCCGGCGGTGGGCGCGACGATCGCCTCGTAGCCGGGCAGGTGCGTGGTGATGACGTCCGCGTACGCGCCGCCGACCTGGTAGAACACGCCGCTGGTGTTGCCGGTGCCGAGCACGAGGTGGCTGTCACGCAGGCCGGTGGGCGGATCCGGCGCGCAGCCGGCCGCTAGCGCCACCGCCGCGAGCAGGGCGGTGGCGCGCCGGAGCAGGCGCGGGCGGGTCACGACGGGCGGGCGCCGGGGTCGAGCGCGGTGGCCACGCGCTGGGCGAGCACGGCCGTCTCGTAGCCCACCTGGCCCAGGTCGGCGCCGGACTCGGCGAGCACGGCCAGGTACGCCCGGTCGGCCACCGCCATGATCAGCAGTACCCCGCCGTCCATGTCGAGCACCGACTGGCGGATCTGCCCGGTCTCCATGCACTTGGCCGCGCCCACCGACAGGCTGGCGAGGCCGCTGGTGATGGCGGCGAGCTGGTCGGCCTGGTTGGGGTCGAGCCGCTCGGAGGCCGCCAGCGCGAGGCCGTCGACGGAGACGGCCAGCGAGTACACGATGGACGGGACCTTGCGCGCGAACGAGGTCAGCAGCCAGCCGAGGTCACCGTAGTCGACGGGGGCCGGTAGGGAGTCCGTTGCGTGGTTCATGAGAGTCCTCCCGGGTCGGCTGCGAGCCGGTCGTCGGTGTCGTGTCGGTACGGCGGCCGGCGGCGATACCACTGGCCAAGCTGGACAGTCGGGCACGGACCTCGTCCGGGTCGGGCGTGGCCCTGCCTGCTGGCCGTGCGGCGGGCGGGCGGGCGGCGGCCAAACCACTGGCCAAGCTGGACAGTCGCGCACGGACCTCGTCCGGGTCCGGTGTGGTCCTGCCACCCGGCCGCGCGGCGGGTGGGCGGCCGGCGACCGGGCCGGTGGGCAGCGCCTGCGCCGGGGCGCGCCTGGGCAGGCCCGAGGCGGTGAGCCCGTCGACGAGGGCCGGCCGCAGGATCGACGGCGCCGGCTCGGCCGCCTCCTCGACGACCGCCAGGACCGTGCGCGGTGGCGCGGCCGACGGTGGCGGCTCGGGCAGCGGGCCCAGCAACTGTCCACGGTAGAACCGGGACGGCGGCGGGAGCGGTGCGAGCACGCGGTCCGGGAGCGTGACGGTGGCCGCCGTGCCGCCGCCCGCCACGCTGGTGAGGCGCACCTGGATGCCGTGCCGCGCGGCCAGCCGGCCGACGACCAGCAGGCCCATCGTGCCGACCAGCGTGCTGGTGAGGGCGGAGGGGTGGGCGATCCGCTCGTTGGCCTCGTCGAGCCGGTCGGCGGTGAGCCCGATCCCCTCGTCGAAGATGGTCAACGACACGTGGTCGACGGCCTGGCGCGCGGCGACCCGGACGGTCGTGGTCGGCGGCGAGAAGCTGGCCGCGTTTTCCATCAGCTCGGCGAGCAGGTGGATCACGTCGCCGACCACGTGCGCGGCGACCGCCACCAGCGGCGTGGACACGGCGTCGACCCGGCCCGGCTCCTCGATCTCCGCGGCGGCGAGCCGGATCACCTCGATCGCCGCCACCGGCTCGGTGAACCGGCGCCCCGGGTCGCCGCCCGCGAGAACGAGCAGGTTTTCCTCGTTGCGCCGCATGCGGGCGGCGAGGTGGTCGAGTGCGAAGAGGCGGGCCCGGACGGACTGGTCCACTTCGTACCGGGCGAACTCGCCGATCATGTGCAACTGCCGCTGCACCAGCGTCTGGCCGCGGCGGGACAGCGCGGTGAAGGTGGCCGTGGTCTCCATCCGCTGCAGCGCCTGCTCGGCGGCGAGCCGCAGCGCCTGCCGGTGCACCGTGGCGAACGCGGTGCCCAGCTCGCCGATCTCGTCGGCGCCCGGCTGGAGCATGGCCTCGACACGGGTGCCGGAGTCCTGCAGCGTGCCGCGCACGGTCGCCTCGTCGGGCGCGGCCGAGACCAGGGCGACGGCGTCGGGCAGCTCGCCGTGCGCGACCGCGAGCGCGGTGGCCCGGATGCGGCGCAGCCGGCGGCTGGTCCGCACGGCCTGGATGATCGCGCCGGCCAGTGCCAGCCCCACGAGGAGGGCGGTGAGCGAGGCGGTCACGAGCGTACGGCGGTGTGCGGCGACCTGGATCTGGTACGCCTCCCGCTCCATCGACGTGGACAGCTCCGACTGCATCAGCCGCAGCCGGCGCAGCAGGCCGCTCTGCGCCGAGTACCAGACGTCGGGGTCGACCTGGAGCGTGGCGGGCGCGCCGCCGCTGTTGAGCACGGTGTCGCGGATGTCGCGGGCGCGGGTCACGTCGTCGCCGGCGACCAGCGTCGCGAAGCGGCCTTCGGTGGTGCCCGGCAGCCGTTCGATGACCTCCAGCTGCTGGTGCTCGGCGCCCTCCCACGCGGCAAGGCGCACCAGCTCGCCCGGCTCCAGGCGCTCACGGGTGAAGACGCGGCGCAACAGGTCGAGCTGCTCGGCGGCGAGGTGCTCCAGCTCGGTGACCACGACGATCGCGCGGGCGCTCTCCACAAGTCGCGGCTCGCTCAGCTGGCTGGGCACCGCGTCGGCGATGCCGATCATCGCGTGGGTGACCGCGTTGTACGCGTCGAAGACCTCGGGCGAGCCGTCGGGCGCGCTGACCGCGACCGCCCGCACGCTGGGCAGGACGTCGAGGACGGCCTCGGCCTCGTCGAGCTCGCCGATCAGGTCGGGCGAGACCCGCCGGGCCTCGCGGGCCGCCTCCGTGTACCGCGCGCGGGCCGCGTCGGTGCGTGCGCGCTGCGCCTCCAGCAGCTGCTTGCCCGCCTCGCCGCCGCGCAGCCGCAGCGCGATCGTCTCGGCGTGCTCCAGCTCGGCCTGGTGGGCGACCGCGATGCCGGCGCTGGCGGTGCGGGCCAGGATGCGGGCGTCACCGGCGCGGCCGGACTCGCGCAGCGCGTCGCGGGTCTGAATCACGCCGAGGGTCACGAGGCCGACGGTCGCCACCAACACCGGCAGCAGGATGCGCACGCCGATCGAGCGCAGCGGGCCAGGCCCCGACTGGTGCCCGGCGACGTTTCCGCTGCTCTCCTCGGGTGCGCGGTGCATGGCGCGCCGGACAGCCGGCACGACGGCGTCGGCTTGAGCCGGCCCCCGCCCAAAGCCGCCCATAGCCGCACACTCCGTCTCACCGGCCAGGTAGGGCGTACCCCGGATGGCGCCCGCCGGCAATCCAGGAGAGAAGCCCTAAGTCACCCCCCGCGGGCGACCACGCCTACGATCGGCCCATTCGGGCCTTAGCGGCATCCTCTGCACAGCTACCTCATGCGAACCGATAGTGCCACGGGGTAACGACCACGGCCGATCTTGAACTGCGCGGCTCGGATGATCGGCGGGTGCCCCCTCCCCCTACCGGCGACCAGCCCGATCGCGAATTCGATTTCGTTCCGGAATGACAGCGACTAATGCTGCGGAAATAGCGCAGGCATTCATGAGTTACTGTGTGCGCTGTGACGAGACGTGCCGCGGAAGTCCGCCTTGATGCTCTGCTGAGCACCGCCTGCGACGTGATCGTGGAGCGCGGACTGGCAAACACCCGCACCTCCGACGTGGCCACCGCCGCGGGAGTCAGCCAAGCGCTGGTCTTCTACCATTTCGCCACAAAGGAAAATTTGCTCGCGCAAGCATTCGCGTACGCCGCGGAGCAGGATCTGGGGCGGCTGCACACGGTCGTCCAGTCCACCGCGACCCCGCTGGAAAAGCTCAAAAAGATCCTCCGGCTGTACGCGCCGCAGGGCCGTTCCAAGTCGTGGGCCATGTGGATTGACGGCTGGTCGGAGTCGCTGCGCACACCCGAGCTGGAAAAGGTTTCCCGGCGGTTGGATCTGCGGTGGAAGGAGGCGCTCACCGAAGTGATCTCGGAGGGCGTCGACGCGGGCCTGTTCAAGTGCGACGACCCGACCGGCGCCGCGTGGCGGATCCTGGCACTCATCGACGGGCTCGCGGTGCAGGTCTCGGTGCACGATCGGGTGATCAGCCGCCGCCAGCTCAGCGAGTGGATCCGCCACACCACCGCCCGCGAGGTGGGCGTGGAGGCGGTCCAGCTCGCGTAGGAGAGCGCGGCCCACGTTCGTGAGCCGCGCTCCCGTGTTCAGTCGAGCAGTTCGGTGACCGAGCCGGCCGCGACCGTCCGGCCGCCCTCGCGCACCGCGAAGCCGAGCCCGACCTCCATCGCGATCGGCGCGCCGAGCTGGACCGTCAGGTCGACGGTGTCGCCGGGCATGACCATCGTGACCTCGCCCAGGTCGACCGTGCCCGGCACGTCCGTGGTGCGGAAGTAGAACTGCGGCCGGTAGTTGCCGAAGAAGGGCGTGTGCCGGCCACCTTCGGCGGTCGTCATCGCGTACACGCGGGCCCGGAAGCGGGTGTGCGTCCGGATCGAACCGGGCGCCACGACCACCTGGCCGCGCCGCACCTGGTCGCGCTTGACGCCGCGCAGCAGCACGGCCGCGTTGTCGCCCGCCTCGGCCCGCTCCAGCGACTTGCCGAACGTCTCCAGGCCGGTGGCCACAGTGGACGTCACCGGCACGAAGCCGACGACCTCCACCGCCTCGCCGACGCGCAGCGCGCCGCGCTCCACGGCGCCGGTGACGACCGTGCCGCGGCCGGAGATCGTGAGCACGTTCTCGATGGGCATCAGGAACGGCTCGTCGAGCACCCGCGGCGGCACCGGCACGTACCGGTCGACCGCGTCGAGCAGGTTCACGATGGACTGCGTCCAGGCCGGGTCACCCTCCAGCGCGCGGAGGGCGGAGACCCGCACCACGGGTACCTCGTCGCCGGGGAACCCGTACTCGGACAGCAGCTCACGCACTTCCAGCTCGACAAGGTCGAGCAGTTCGGTGTCCTCGACCGCGTCCGCCTTGTTCATCGCCACCACCAGGTACGGCACGCCGACCCGCCGCGCGAGCAGCACGTGCTCGCGGGTCTGCGGCATCGCGCCGTCCTGCGCCGAGACGACGAGGATCGCCGCGTCCACCTGCGCCGCCCCCGTGATCATGTTCTTCACGTAGTCGGCGTGGCCGGGCATGTCCACGTGGGCGTAGTGCCGCGTGGCCGTCTCGTACTCGACGTGCGCGATGTTGATGGTGATGCCGCGGGCGACCTCCTCCGGCGCCCGGTCGATGCCGTCGAACGACACGAACTGGTTGACGGACGGGTCCCGCTGGGCGAGGACCTTGGTGATGGCGGCCGTCAGCGTGGTCTTGCCGTGGTCGACGTGCCCCATCGTGCCGATGTTGAGGTGCGGCTTGTTCCGCACGAACTGGCTCTTGGCCATGGTGGATCAACCTCTGGTTCGGGAAGGGTTTCGGCTGGAAGGAAGAGCGGGGCACCCTCCACCCGGCGTCCGCGCGCACGGCACTGTCCGTCCGGAGTGGACGGCGTGCCCGCGGGAACGGGAGGAGGGTCAGGTATCCAGACGGACCGGCGACGCGCACGCGGCGGCCGCGGCGGGCAGGCCGATGCCTGCGGGCCGCGCGAAGCCAACCGGGGCGAACATGACGATCACGATACCCACCAACGCTGGCGGGCCCAACCATATTTCCCATAGGTAAACGCGAGGCGGGGAGCCAGTAACCTGACTCCCCGCCTCTGTGTGGGACTTGCGTATGAGGCTTATCCGAGGCCGCTGCGCATCGCGGTGATCAGCTCGCCGTTTGTCGTGTCGCCGGAGAGCTCCCAGAAGAATGCGCCGCCGAGGCCCTGGGTACGGGCGTAGTTCATCTTGCCGCCGATCGTGGCCGGCGTGTCGTAGCTCCACCACTGGTTGCCGCAGAAGGCGTAGGCGGTGCCGGCGACGGTGCCGGTGGCCGGGCAGCGGGTCTTGAGCACCTTGTAGTCCTCGTTGCCCGCCTCGTACGTGCCGGGTGCGGCTCCGGTGGCCGTGCCGCCCGGCGCGCTCTGTGTGACGCCGGTCCAGCCGCGCCCGTAGAAGCCGACGCCGAGGAGCAGCTTGCTGGCGGGTACGCCCTTGCTCTTCAGCTTCTGTATCGCCGCGTCGGCGTAGAAGCCCTGTGTCGGGATCCCGGTGTAGGACGTCAGTGGCGAGTGCGGAGCGGTCGGGCCTTGCGCGGCCCAGGTGCCGAAGTAGTCGTACGTCATCGGCATCAGCCAGTCGAGGCTGCCCACCGCGCCGGCGTAGTCGGCCGCGTCGATCTTGCCGCCCGAGGTGCCGTCCGCCGTGATGGCCGCCGTCACCAGAGCGCTGGAGCCGAAGCGGGTGCGCAGCGCCGACATCAGGTTCTTGAAGGAGTTGGGCCCGCTGGAGTCACAGGTGAGGCCGCAGGCGTTCGGGTACTCCCAGTCGATGTCGATGCCGTCGAAGACGTCCGCCCAGCGCGGGTCCTCGACCAGGTTGTAGCAGGAGTTGGCGAACGCGGTGGGGTTCTGCGCCGCCTGGCCGAAGCCACCGGACCAGGTCCAGCCGCCGAACGACCAGATCACCTTGAGGTTCGGGTACATCCGCTTGAGCTTGCGCAGCTGGCCGAAGCTGCCGCGCAGCGCGCCGGCGTCCCAGGTGTCCGCCACGCCGTCGACGCTGTTGGCCGCCGTGTACGCCATGTCGTAGTCGGCGTACGAGTCACCGATGACGCACTGGCCGTTGGTGACGTTGCCGAACGCGTAGAGGATGTGGGTCATCTTCGCGGCCGACCCGCTGGTGTGGATGTTCTTGGCGAAGTACTGGCGCTGGTAGACGCCCCACTGCGCGAAGTACCCGACGAGCTTGCGCCCGGCCGGCGGCGGCGGACCGGTGGTAGGCGGCGCCGTGGTGGGCGGTGCGGTCGTCGGAGGCGCGGTGGTGGGCGGTGCCGTGGTCGGTGGGTTGCTCGTGGGTGGGGCGGTGGTGGGGGTGGTACCGCCGCCGCAGGACGCGCCGTTGATCGTGCAGTTGGTCGGCGCGCGGTAGGCGCCGGTGCCGATGTAGCCCCAGGTCTGCGAGCCGCCCGGCGGGATGGAGCCGGCCCAGCTCTTCTTGACCGCTACGTAATGGTTGCCACTACGGGTGACGTCGGCGTCCCAGAAACTGCTGATGGTGGTGCCCGCCGGCAGGTCGAACTCGACCCGCCAGGTGGCGACGGAGGCGTCCGAGCCGTTGCTGACCGTGACTCGGACCTCGTGGCCGCTCCCCCAGTCGGAGGTGGCCGTGAACTGGGTGGTGACGCTCCCCGCGCCAAAGGCCGACGCGACGGGGACCGCGGCGACTGCCACAGCGACCACCGTGCTGGCCCACAGCGCACGCCGTAGGGATCTCCTCATCCGACGTCTCCCTAATTGTTAGGAAACTTTCCAGAAGGTTTATGCGACGTTACTCACAGCCGCGCGACGTCGTCAAGATGTGAATTTCTCGATCCGTGCCGCGGCTCAACCGCAGGCGGCTCACTTACGTACGTAGGGGTGAGCGATCGGTCCGGACGGCGGCGGCTCGGGCACGCGCTCCAGTCGAGGGGAGGACGGCCCATGACGGCCCAGCCAGGCGAACGAACCGTGTCGTGGCTGGACGAGGACGACCCCAACCGGGGCGCCAAGCCTTTCGTTCCGGTGGAGTCGGTGATCGACCTGACGCCCGCCGTCGAGGAGCCACGACCTGGCAAGAAGTCCCGGCGTGAAAAGCCGCCCAAGCCCCCGAAACCCCGAAGGCGTCCCGCGGCAAGCTGTGGCGGCGCAACAAGGCGACCCAGGAGAAGCCCCCGCGTGAAGACACACCCCCACCCAGCGACGTGACGCCGCGCGCAGGAGACTGGCCGGCGCCGGCCAGCGAAGACTGGCTCACGACCCTTCGCGGCCCGGCGCCGAGCCAGGCCGCCTCCCGCTCCGGCACGCCGGCTCCCCGCGACGCCGGACCGCCACTCCTCCGCGACGCTGGGCCGCCGCGCTCCGGCCCGCCACTCTCCCGCGACGACGGGCCGGCGCCCTCGGGCCCGCCACTCCTCCGCGACGAGGGGGCGCCGGCGCTCCTTCGCGACGACGGGCCGCCGGCGCCGGAGTGGAGCGAGGCCCCCGACGCGTCGGCGCGCAGCACCGGACCGCACCCGGCCTGGGCCGCCGCTCCGGAGGGTGTGCTGGACGACGACGGCTGGACCGCAGGCCAGCCCGCGCCGGCCGAGGTGGCCGTGGCGGCTCCGGCGGCGCGGGAAAACTGGTTCACACCCCGGGACACACCGCCCCGCGACGACTCTCCTCGCGCGGCGGACCGTCCGGAGTGGGACGACCCCGCCGCGCGCGGCGGCTGGGACGAGGCGGCGGGCCGGGACGGATCCGCGCCGCGCTGGGACGAGCCACCGCCGGAAGGCCGGGACGGGTCCGCCCGGCGCGGCGGCTGGGACGAGGCACCGGCGGCGGGTCGGGAGCGCCCGGACTGGGTCACCAGCCCGGAGCCGGCCGCGCGACCTGATTGGGTGACCAGCCCTCAGGAGCCGGACCGCCGCGACGGCTGGGACAACGGGCCCGACCAGGACGCCCGGCGCAACGGCTGGGACGGCGGCCCCGCACCGGACGGCAGCCAGGACGCCTCGGCGGCGGCGGGTGATCGCCGCGACGCCTGGGACTCGGAGGGGTCGCCGGACAACCGTCGCGGCGCCTGGGACGACGGTTCCGGGCGAAACGGGAGCCGCGGCGCCTGGGACGACAGGCCAGGGCGAGACGACGGACGCGGCGGCTGGGACCGCGGCCCCGCGCAGGACGACCGCCGCGCCGGCTGGGACGGCGACGCGACGCGGGACAGCGGACCCGGGCGAAACGACGGACGCGGCGACTGGGACAGCGGCGCCGCACGGGACGACCGCCGCGGCGGCTGGGACGGCGAGGCCATGCGGGACAGCGGGCCCGGGCGAAACGACGGACGCGGCGGCTGGGACAGCGACGCGGCACGGGACGACCGCCGCGGGGGCTGGGACAGCGGCCCGGCGCGGGACGGCGGGCCCGCGCAGGACGACCGCCGCGGTGGGTGGAACAGCGGGCCTGCGCGAGATGGCGCGGCGGACGGCGACCGGCGCGGTGGCTGGGATGACCGGTCCGAGCCGGATGGGCGGCGGGTCGGCTGGGGGCGCGACGCCGAGCAGAAGCCGCGGCCCGACTGGGTGACCAGCCCGGTCCCGGCCGCGCCGGCGGCGGCTCCTGAGGGCGGCTGGTCTGAGCTGGAGCCGCGCGACGCGCCCACGCCCGAGCCGTGGCCCGCGCCCCTCGACATCACGCCCGACGACGACCTCGACGAGCCACCGGCCAAGCGGCGGCGCGGTCCGCGGCCGAGCGGTCCGCCTACCGATGGGCGTTCCGGTGGGGGGCGCACGGGTGGCCGGCCACCCCGGCGCCGGCGCAAGCCGCTGATGGTGCTCGCGATCGGGCTGACCGCGGTGGTGGCCGCGGCCGCGGTGGTCGCCGCCGGCACCATCTACCGGCTGGTCTTCGAGCCGGAGACGCCCGGGTCGCACACGATCGCGACGGCGCTCGGCAAGCGCACCAAGGGCGAGCTCGAGCTGGCCACCGGCGCCGCGACGGTGACCGTGAGCGGCGCCGACCTCGGTGAGGACATGTTTCAGGTCAGCACGCCGGAGAGCGGCGACGCGATCCCGCTCGCGACGATCCGGGGCGACCGCACGACCGTGACGCTGGCGTCGAACCGCGGCGAGGAGGCAAGCGCGGTCGACATCCGGCTCAACTCGCGGGTGCCGTGGCGGCTGGTGTTCACCGGCGGGGCGAAGACGCAGACCGTGGACTTCAGCAAGGGCCGGCTCGCGAGCCTGGAGATGGCCGGCGGCGCCACCCGACTGGAGCTGACCCTGCCGAAGCCGGCCGGCACCGTGCCGATCCGGCTCCGCGGCGGGCTTCAGGAGCTGCTCGTGCACGCGCCGCAGGGGGTACCGACGCGGGTCAAGGTCACCAAGGGTGCCACCAACGTCACGCTGGACCGGCTCAACCGCACCAAGGTGGCGCCCGACACCACGTTCACACCGAATGGCTGGGCGCAGGCCAAGACGCGGTACGACATCGACGCCGCGGAAGGCATCGGGACGGTGAAACTGGACCGCCGCTGAGCCGATGTACGAGGTTCCGCCCCGAGTGACTGGTTTCGTGCGCACGGATGACAAATTGATGACAGAAGAGGCTCTTGCCATCTGTTAGGGCGTCGCGAATCCTTTCCCACGAGTCGCGCTGTCGAGGGGGCTACGCCGGCGCGGGAAGTCACCACATTGGGGAGGGGCCGTGACTTCACCACTCCGTGCTCTTAAACGCGCCGCTGTTCTCGCCGGTGCCCTGCTGCTCGGCACCGGTGCCGGCCTCGCCGCCGCCGCACCTGCGGGCGCGGCGAGCGTCGGTTACGTGCGGCTGGCGCATCTGTCGCCGGACACTCCCGAGGTCGACGTGTACCTCGACGACTTGTCCGGGCCCGCCGAGACCCAGGTGTTCAAGGCGGTGGGCTATGGCGTGATGTCGGCGTACCTGCCGCTGCCGGCCGGCCGCTACGCGGTGTCGATGCGCCAGAAGGGCGCCGCCGCCTCGACGCCGCCGGTGCTCACGACCGACGTGACCGTGACGACCGGGCAGGCGTACACGGTGGCGGGCGTCGGCCGCTACGCCGACCTGGGCCTGCGCATCCTCGAAGACGACATCAGCGCGCCGGCCGAGGGCAAGTCGAAGGTGCGGGTCGTGCAGGCGTCGGTGCGCGCGCCGGTGCTCGACATCGGCAGCGCCTCCGGCACCACGATCGCCAACGGCGTGCAGTTCGCGACCACCACCGACTACCGCGAGGTCAACCCGGGCGACTGGCAGGTACGCCTCCAGCCCACCGGCGGCGACGCCACGGTCGCCAAGTGCACGATGGCCGAGGGCGGCGTGTACTCGCTGATCGTGCTCGACGCCAAGTCCGGCGGCCTGACCACCGAACTGCGCGAGGACGCCAAGGGTGGCGTCGTGGTGCCCGCGGGCGGTGTGGACACCGGCGCCGGCGGCTCGGCGGGTGGCCCGGTGGCGTACCCGTTGATGTTCACGGGCCTGGTGGGCGTGCTGGTCGCCGCCTGCGCGGCGGTCGGCCTGCTCGCCCTGCGGCGCCGCGCCGCCCTTGCCCGCGAAGGGTCCGGACCGCGGGTCTAGTGCGCGCGTACGTCCTGGTCACCGCGGCCGCCATCGGGCTCGCGGCGGCGATCGTCGGCGCGGCCACCATCCCACACCGGATGGCGGCCGCGCCCTCGTGGCTGGCGCCGGTGCCGTCGCCCGCGCCGGTCGCGGCCACGACCGCGGCGAAGCCCCGGCCGCAGGGTCCGCCCACCCGGGTGCGCCTGCCCCGCATCGGCGTCGACTCGCCGCTGGTCAGGCTCGGGCTGGACAAGGCCGGCAAGCTCGAGGCCCCCACGGTGTACGACAAGGCCGGCTGGTACAGCGGCGGCCCCTCGCCGGGCGACATCGGCCCGGCCGTGCTCGCCGGCCACGTCGACTCCAAGGCCGGCCCCGCGGTCTTCTACCGGCTGCACGAGCTGAAGGCCGGCGACAAGATCGAGGTGCAGCGGGGCAGGGACACGGTGACGTTCACGGTGACCGGCGTGACCCGGCACCCGAAGGACAGGTTTCCCACCGCCGCCGTCTACGGCCCGACGCCCGGCCCGGAGCTGCGGCTGGTCACCTGCGGCGGCGTCTTCGACCGGGTCCGCAACTCGTACCGCGACAACATCGTGGTGTTCGCGGTGACGCAGCCGACCGATGTCATCCCCAAGTCCGCGGTGGGCTAGCGCGGTTGACCACTGTGGTTCGCCGGGTTCCCCGGCGAACCAAGCCCTGCCGGGCGAGAGTTAGTGGCCACCGCACCAGCGTGGCCTAAGCGTTGAGCTTGCGGCGGCCGGCGAAGCCGCACTCCAGGCGGTGGTACCACCCGATGTCGCGGTCGCCCTCCAGCCAGCACCACAGCACCGGCCGGCCCTCGCGCTCGCCGGCGAAGTCGAGGAGCACAGGCGCGTAGCCCTTGACTTGGATGTCGTGCTCGCCAAGCTCGTCGAGGATGCCGTAGATGCGCGCTTCTAGGCCCTTGACCTCGGGTAACCCACCGTGAGGGCTGGTGCCGCCGTCGGCTAGATCGGCGTGCAGCTCGGCGAGGTCGGCGCGGAGCACGATCAGCTCGTCGATGCGCGGGCGGAGGGTGGCGAGCAGGTGACGGGCCTGGGCCAGAGTGAACACGTCCGACAGTATGGGGCATTCGTTATTCAGACATGTTGCTGCCCGATTTGTCGGGATACCGACTACACAAGGTAATCGATGATGTAGACCTCGACGGCGTGGTCGTACGCGGCCTGCGAGGCAGCTTCCACCGCTGTTCGACCGAGTCGGGCCTGCTCAGCGTCGGCGTCTACAGCTACGGGGGCGCCGAGCTGATGATGGCCTGGGGCTACGTGGGCGAGGAGCACTGCCGCTACAACGCGTTACGCCAGACCGACGGAACATGGGCGCCGCCGCGCCAGGGCTGCCCCCGGTGTCCAGGGTGCACGACGGCGGGCGGGTCACCGCCCTCACGCTCGGCGAGCACATCCTGCCCACCGAACCGATGACCGGCCCGCCGTCGGGTGAGGCGCGCGCTCCGGGTCCGGATGCTGTCCTGCCAGCGGTCGGCGGGCTGGGAGGACTCGGACCTTGGCCGCCGCCGGCCGCATACGCGGCCGACAGCGGGTCCTGATCGGGGCGCTGCCCGGGTCCCTGTTGAGTTTGTGCACTTCTTCAAGTCCTGGGCGCCCGCCTGCTGCGGGGGAAGAGCGGGCGCCCTCTCGCGCTCGGGCCGAGCGCGGGCTAGTGGTGTGCGCGCGCCGGTCGCACCCCGGCGGGCGCGGTCCGGCGGACGTACAGCAGGGATGCCGCGGTCAGGCCGAGCCCGGTCACGAACGCGACGGCGTGCACGAGCGGGTGCACGATGGGCACGAACGCGATGATCGCCACCGGCACTTGGACGACTGCCACGAGGGCCATCAGCAGGCCCCGCCTTCGGCCGCCCCAGAGGTACGCCGTCCAGACGGGCGCCGTCACCACGGCCAGCACGAGCACGTCGAGCACGGTGTGCAGGACCGGGTTGTGGACCTTGTCGTGGGCGAACGCCGAGGCCGGTGAGGACACCCAGAGGGCCGCCGCCACACCACCGAGGATCACCGCGAGACGTCGCATGGCCGTACCTCCCTGAGTGCCGCTATCACTACTCCCTGTCATGACACTAGGAGTGCTGGGAGCGGGCGGGAAGGGATGAACGCGTGAGTGAATCAGGAGCACCCGAGAGTGGCAGGCGCTCCTGATCTTCGCGTCAGGCGCTCTGCTGCGCGATCTCGCGGGCCCGGTCGCGAGCCGCCTCCAGCGCGCCGAGAAGGGCCGCCCGGACCCCGTGGTTTTCCAGCTCGCGGATCGCGGAAATCGTTGTACCAGCAGGTGAAGTCACTGCTTCGCGGAGCTTTACGGGATGCTCGCCGGAGTCGCGGAGCATGACCGCGGAACCGATCGCGGTCTGCACGATCAGCTCGTGCGCGACCTGGCGCGGCAGCCCCAGGAGGATGCCTGCGTCGATCATGGCTTCGACGAGCAGGTAGAAGTAGGCCGGGCCGGAGCCGGACAGCGCGGTGACCGCGTCCTGCTGCGACTCGGGGACACGGAGCGTGGCGCCGAGCGGCTTGAACATCTCCTCCGCCAGCGCCAGGTGCGCCGCCGTCGCGTGCGGACCCGCCGAGATCGCGGTCATCGCCTCGTCCACAAGCGCGGGCGTGTTGGTCATGACCCGCACGACCGGCGTGCCCTCGGGCAGCCGCCGACCGAAAAAGCCGGTCGGCAGGCCGGCGCAGAGCGAGATCACCAGCTTGTCGGCCGGAACCTTGGCGCCGATCTCGTCCAGCAGCGCGCCCGCGTCCTGCGGCTTGACCGCGATCGCCAGCACCTCGGCCTCGGCGACGGCGGTGAGGTTGTCGACCATGCGTACGCCGTACCGCTCGGCGAGCTCCTCGGCCCGCGCGGGGCGGCGGGTGGTCGCGATCAGCTTGTCGGTCGGCCAGCCCGCGCGCAGCAGGCCCGAGAGCATCAGCTCACCGATCTTGCCCGCGCCGATCACCGCGACCGTGTGTACTCCGGCTGCCATGGGCTCATCCTCCCCCTCGCGCAACCGAGCCGGCGCGCCGCCCTCGGGGCGACGCGCCGGCTGGACGCGGGCTCTCAGCTGCCGAAGAAGACCTCGGCCTCGGTGTACCGCTCGATCGGCACGGTCTTGAGCTCGCCGGTGCCGTCCTTGAGCGGCACCCGCACGATGTCGGTGCCGCGCAGGGCCATCATCTTGCCGAAGTCGCCCTCGTTCACCGCGTCGATGGCCTGCAGGCCGAAGCGGGTCGAGAGCACCCGGTCGAAGGCCGTGGGCGTGCCGCCGCGCTGGATGTGGCCGAGCACGACGGTGCGGGCCTCCTTGCCGGTCTTCGCCTCGAGCTGCTCCGCCAGCCACTGGCCGATGCCGCCCAGCCGCACGTGGCCGAACGAGTCGAGCTCCTGGTTGTGCAGCACCATCTGGCCGTCGAGCGGCTGGGCGCCCTCGGCGACGACCACGATCGGCGCGTACTGGTGCTGGAAGCGCTTCTCCACGTACTGGGCGACCTGGTCGACGTCGAACTGCCGCTCGGGCAGCAGGATCACGTTGGCGCCGCCGGCGATGCCCGCGTGCAGCGCGATCCAGCCGGCGTGGCGGCCCATGACCTCGACGACCAGCGTGCGGTGGTGGCTCTCCGCCGTGGTGTGCAGGCGGTCGATCGCCTCCATCGCGATGTTGACCGCGGTGTCGAAGCCGAACGTGTAGTCGGTCGCGTTGAGGTCGTTGTCGATGGTCTTCGGCACGCCGACGACCTTGACGCCCAGCTCGTCGAGCTTGGTGGCGACGCCGAGCGTGTCCTCGCCACCGATGGCGACGAGCGCGTCGACGCCGAGGCTGGCGAGGTTTTCCTTGATCTTCTCCACGCCACCGTCGATCTTGAACGGGTTGGTGCGGGAGGAGCCGAGGATGGTGCCGCCGCGCGGGAGGATGCCCCGCACCTCCGCGATACCCAGCGGCTTGGTCAGGCCCTCCAGGGGACCCCGCCAGCCATCCCGGAAGCCCACGAACTCGTGCCCGTAGGTGGCTACGCCCTTGCGCACCACAGCTCGGATCACCGCGTTCAGACCTGGGCAGTCACCGCCGCCGGTGAGCACGCCGATACGCATGATGTCCTCAATCCTCCTGGAAATGTGAATGAGAAATGGCCCGTCGGCGTCGTTGCCGGGCCCGGGGCTGTGCTCGCTGGCTCGCTCCGCTCGCCTCCGCCCGGTGCCGGCTCCGCCCGCCCTCGTCGCTGTGCTCCTCGGGCAGTATGTCGCCGACCCCGCGGCGGGGCCGTCAAAACCGCACTGTAGTCGCCCTGTCTGAACCCAAGATGGCCGGGTTCAGCCCATTGCCCGCCACCGCGCCAGGTTGTGGCGGGCGTCCACCAGCGCGTCGTGGCGGTCGGCTTCGGCATTCGGCAACGGAGGGCGACCGCGGTCGTCCCACCGCTGCCGAAGATCCTTCGTAAACCGGGGTATCTCGCGTGGCAGCGCCGGCATTGCGCCCCAGAGCTGGGCGAGCGCGACGTGGTCGTACGCCGCGTACCACGCCCACAGCTCCATCCGCTCGTGCTGGCGGCCACGAATCGGCTCCATCAGAAACTCGAAGAGCTCGTCCCGGATCCGTTCGCGGGAGCGCCACGCGGGGTCACTCGGCGAAGGGAGGCGGTCGAGCACGTTGCGCCGTACCCACGGGACGGCCCGGCTGTCGTCAAATTCCGTGGAAACGGCGTAAAACTCACGCCCGAACTCGTCGACGACACCGATCGAGACGAGGTCGACCAGCCGGCCGTCCTCGATGAACTCGCAGTCGTAAAAATAGCGGTACACCATCGGTGGACCATCATGCCCTGTACCCCGAACGAGTACGCAGCGGCCAATGGTTCACCCGTCTACAGCGACGAGCCGACCGGGTAATTGCAGGCCCCCTCGCTTTTACCCGGCCAGCCCCTCATCCCCGCCGCCGAACCCGCCGTGGCCCCCGTAAGTTCCCCCACCTGCGACGGATCTGTCTTCTAGCCTGCACGTATGCTGAGACTCTGACTGTCACCGATGTGATCGCAGGGGTGTACAGCACGCGACACGCGGGACAGCATCGGTGTTGACAGCTCCGCCACTGGCGGTGATTGTTGTGTGTTCGACCTGTTTCTGCCGCGATGGCTGGCGAAACGGGAATGTGGTCCTTACCGGGGAGGGGTTGGACCGTGGAAGGTCGCCTGCCGGATCCTGGCGACGCACTGACGGGCGTCGAGATGTTCGCTGGTCTCGAGCCCGAGGCGCGACAGCGTGTCATCAACGCGGCCGTGCCGCGTACCTACCGGAAAGGTCAACTCCTGTTCGTGGAGAGTGACCCCGGCGATTCGCTGATCGTGCTGAAACGCGGCGCCGTCGCGGTTTTCCGCACATCCCCGACCGGCGAGCGCGCCGTGCTGTCCGTCGTGCGCCCACCCGACGTGCTCGGCGAAGTGTCCCTTCTGGACGCCTCCACCCGATCCGCCTCCGCCGAAGCCATCGAGGACTGCACCGCGCTGGCGCTGTCCCGGCCCGCCTTCATGGAGCTGGTGCACAACAATCCGCGCATCCTCGACGCCGTCATGCGGTCGCTGGGCGCGCTGATCCGCCGGCTCACCGAGCAGAATGCGGACCACGTCTTCCTCGACCTGCCCGGCCGGGTCGCCAAGACGCTCGTCCGCCTTGCGGGTGAAAGCCAGGCCCCGATGATCACCATCGAGCTCAACCAGAGCCAGCTCGCGGAGATGGCCGGCGGCTCGCGGCAGAGCGTCAACCAGGCAATCGGCTCGTTCGCCAGCCGTGGCTGGCTGCGCACCGAGGGACGCCGGATCGTGGTCACCGACGTGGCGGCCCTGCGCCGCCGTGCGGGCATGGCCGACCGCTGACCGTTGGCCGGGTGATTCGGCCGACTGCCCGCTTCCGGGCTTGGCGGGGCACGGCGATACTCGGTTTGGTACGGGACCCACGCCCTACGTCACAGGAGGGCCCCTACCTTCTTGGAGGACGGCATCACCGCCCCATGCCCCCGGTGCGCCCGGACGGCCGCCGCCGCTGACCGCTTCTGCGCGGGGTGCGGCGCGGAGCTGAGCGCGGCCTGTGCGCGGTGTGGGCGGCAGCTCGCGGCGGGCGCGGCCTACTGCACGGGGTGCGGAGCGGCCGTCGGCACGGTGCAGGCCACGGTGCCGCAGGAGGACCGGCGGCGGATCAGCGTGCTGTTCGTCGACCTGATCGACTTCACGCCGTACGTGGAGAGCAGCGACCCCGAGCTCGTCCGCGGCATGCAGACCGGCTTCTTCTCGGCCGCCCGGCGCGTCGTCGGGCAGTACGGCGGGGTGGTCGAGAAGTACATCGGCGACGCCGTGATGGCCCTCTTCGGCGCGCCGGTGGCCACCGAGAGCGACCCGTTGCGGTGCGTGCGGGCCGGGCTCGAGCTGCAGCGGGTGCTCGCCGGGTTCGCGGGCGACCTGCGCTTCCGGGTGGGCGTGGCGACCGGTGAGGCGCTCGTCGACGTGGCCGCCGCCCGCGACGGTGGGCAGGCGATCGTGGCCGGCGACGTCGTCAACACCGCCTCCCGGATGCAGTCCGTGGCACCGCCCGGCGGGGTGCTGGTGTGCGGCACGACGTACGCGCTGACCCGCGACGCGATCAGGTTCGCCGCCCGGCCGGCGGTCACCCTGCGCGGCCGCTCGGCACCGACGGAGGTGTGGCTGGCCGAGGCTCCGCTGCGCGCGGCACGCGCCGACCGCGCGGCGGACGCGACGCCCATGATCGGCCGCGAGCACGAGCTGCGCCTGCTCGACAACGCGCTGCGCCGCGCGCTCCAGGACCGCGCGCCCCAGCTGGTCACCCTCTTCGGTCACGCGGGCATCGGGAAATCCCGGCTGGTACGCGAGCTGCACGCCCTCGCCACCCCGGCCGCCTCCGCCGCCGGCGGCGAGGCAGGCGTCTGCTGGCTCGTGGGCAACTGCCCGCCGTTCGGCGACGACGTCGCGTTCGCCGCGCTGGCCGACATCGTCAAGGCCGAGTGCGGCATCCTCGACACCGACACGGCGCCCGCCGCCGCGCAGCGCCTGTCCAGCGCCGTCGCCGACCTCGTGCCGGCCGCCGAGGCCACGCGGCTTGTCGACGCGCTCCGCCCGCTGGTCGGGCTGGACGGCAACCGCATGCCGGCGGAGGAGGCGGAGTCGGCGTGGCGGCGCTTCCTCGTCGCGCTCGCCGCGCGCCGCCCCACCGTGCTCGTCTTCGAGGACCTGCACTGGGCCGGCGAAAACATGCTGCGCTTCCTGGAGCTGCTCGCGGCCTCGGCCCGCGACGTGCCGCTGATGGTCCTCTGCACCGCCCGCCCCGAGCTCGTCGACCAGGCGCCCGGCTGGGCTGGCACGAGTTCGCTCGCGATCACGCTCCCGCCGCTGCCCGACCACGGGATCGCCGCCCTCTACAGCCACCTGTTCGGGCGCGGCCCGGTCGCCGCCGACATGCTCGGCCCGCTGGTCGAGGTCGCCGACGGCAACCCGCTCTACGCACACGAGTACGTGCGGATGCTGATCGAGCAGGGCGCCCTGCGCCAGTCCGGGCGCGGCTGGTCACTCGACGCCGGGCGCGAGCTGCCCATGCCGGACAGCGTCCATGGCGTGATCGCCAACCGCATCGACCTGCTCGACAGCGACGACCGGCAGGTGCTGCTCGCCGCCTCGGTGGTCGGCACGTCGCTCTGGCCCGGCGCGGTGGCCGCCGCGCTCAGCCGCCCCGTCGAGTGGGTCGAGCGCTGCCTGCGCCGCCTTGAGCAGCGCGACTTCGTCCACGAGCGGACCCAGTCCACGATCGCCGGCCAGGCCGAGTACCGCTTCCGCCACGTGCTCGTGCGCGACGTCTGCTACCGGCGGCTCCCCCGCACCGAGCGGGTCGCCCGCCACGAACGCACCGCCGCGTGGCTGGACGCTCTGTCCCGTACCCGGGACACGGATCTCGCGGAGGTCCTGGCCCACCACCGGTGGGCCGCCCACGAGGTCGCCCACTCCCTCGGTGTGCGGGCCGAACGCTACGCGCTCGCCGCCCGCGAAGCGCTGCACCGCGCGGCCCGGCGCGCGTACGCCCTGCACGCCCTCGACGCGGCCGCCGCCCACGCCGAGCGCGCCCTCGCGCTGCCCGGCATCCCCGGGCTCGACCTCGAGCTGCTGGCGGCGGAGATCTCGTTCCACCGGCAGGGCTCACTCGACGTGCCGTCGCTGACCTCGCTGGCCGACCGCCTCTTCACCGGCGGCGACCACGCCGGTGCCGCGCGGGCCTGGACGCTGCTCGGCCAGGCGGCCTGGGTGCGCGCCGACCGCACCGCCGCGCTGGCCAGCCTCGACCGGGCCGTCGAGCTCTTCGACGCGCTTCCCGACAGCGCGCAGAAGGCCGACGCGTACGCCGAGCTGGGCCGCCTCCACATGCTCAACTACGAGCGCGAGCCGGCCATCCAGGCCGCCACGGCAGCGGCCGAGATGGCCGAGCGGCTCGGCGCGGTCGAGGTGATCGCCAACGCCCGCATCACGGTGGCCGCCGCCCGCTACCAGGCCGGCGACCGGGCCGGCCTTGACGAGCTGCGCGAGGTCACGAGGTTCTGCCGCGAGCGCCACCTGCTCGCCCTCCCCCGCGCCGTGCAAAACCTCGCGTGGGCGGTGCGCGAGGAGGGCGACTGGGTCGGCTCCGACACGCTGCTCGCCGGCGGGACCGATCCCGGCGTGCTCGCGACCGGGTACTCCGGCGATGCGATGCGCGCCTACTTCGCCGGCGACTTCCCCGCCCTGCTCGCCGCCGCCGACGCCTTCCTGCACACGCCGACCGGCAGGTGGGATATGCAGGTCCGCGGCGTCCGCTCGGTCCTGCGCCTGCTCCGCGGCGAGGCGCACCCCGACGACGTGGACGAGGCGGTCGACACCGCCCGCGGCAGCGGCTTCCACCGGCCGCACTGGACCGCGCTCGGCCTGGGCGCCTTCTGCCGCGCCCTGGCCGGACGGGCCCGCGAGGCGGCGGCACTGCTGGACGAGCTCGTGGCCGCGTGGCGCCCGGTGCCCGCGCTGGCCAGCGGCGAGTGGGTGGCGGCCGCGGCCTACGCGGCGGCGCTGACCGGCCCGGACGCCGCCGCACTGCTTCGGTCGGCGCTCGGCGAGGTCGGGCACCGCACCCCGTGGGCCGAGGCCGCGCTGCACACGGTCTCCGCCCCGTCGAGGCCCGCGGCCGGGTTCCTCGCCGCCGCGGAGATCTACGGCGGCATCCCGGACGCGACCGACCGGGTGCTGGCGCTGGCCCTCGCGGCCGGCGAGCTGCGCCGGGCCGGCGACCACCCGGCCGCGGACGCGGTGTCACAGGAGGTGCGGGCGTTCGCCCACCGCAACCAGGCGCCGGGCCTGCTGCGCCTGGCCCACGGCGCCTCGCCCGACAGCAACTACACGCCGATCCTCGCCTCCTGAGCACGACAACCCCGAAGATCGAATTCGAGACAGCGAGCTACCGCGATGTCCGCGGTGGTCCGGACCGTTGCTCCCGCGGCCTTACCCTCCGCGTGGGGCAAGCTCCCAGGTCCGCCTCAGCGCCGGCCCCGACCGCGGGGCGCCGGCTGGTGTGGGGCGGCGGGGTCAGGCGGCAACCGGGGCGGGCGGGGGCTCCGCGCCGGTGTCTGTGGGGGCGACGGCGGCCTTGGCCTGCTGGGTCTTGACCTTTTGGGCGTAGATGTCCACGTACTCGCGGCCGGACAGCTCCATCAGCTCGTACATGATCTCGTCGGTGATGGCCCGCTCGACGAAGCGGTCACCCGCCATACCCGCGTAGCGGCTGAAGTCGAGCGGCTGGCCGAAGCGAATCTTCACGCGCTGGATCTTGGGGATGATCTTGCCGGGAGGCTGGATCTCGTCGGCGTTCAGCATCACGACCGGGATGACCGGGGCGCCGCTCTCCAGCGCCAGACGCGCCACGCCGGTCTTGCCGCGGTACAGCCGGCCGTCCGGCGAGCGGGTGCCCTCCGGGTAGATGCCGGCCAGGTTGCCCTCGCGCAGCACGCGCAGCTGGGTGTCCAGCGCGGCCTGTGCCGCGCGGCCGCCGGAGCGGTCGACCGGGATCGTGCCGGTGCCGACGAAGAACATCTTCACCAGCCAACCCTTGATCCCCTTGCCGGTGAAATACTCAGCTTTGGCGACAAAGGTGACTTTCCGCTTGACCATCAGCGGCATGAAGATCGAGTCGGAGAACGACAGGTGGTTGCTGGCGATGATGGCCGGCCCGTCGTCGGGCACGTTGTCCCGACCCTCTACCTGCGGCCGCCAGATCAACCTGAGCCATGGCCCCAGCAGGATGTACTTGAGCAACCAGTACAGCACAGGCGTCCTTCCCGCAGAGCTCCGCGCACGGAACCGTATCCTTCCACGCACGAACCCGTCCGGGATGAGCCTACGAAGCGGGTACGCCGCGCCACAACGCACTCCCGCAACCAGTCCTCGCCGTGTCACGATTCAGTGCACGGCTCGCACGGTCGAGTGGGGCCGTCCAAGCCAGGCCGACCCGGCGCCACGAGCGCCAGCGAGGAGTGTGTGCGGTGTCAGCGGGTGGCGCCCGGCGGGGGCGGCGGGACAACGGGCTCGACGCGACCGAGTACGCCGTGGCCGGCGACGTCGACCCCCGGGTCGGCGAGCACCTCCTCGACGTGCTGGCGGCCGGCGGCATCGCGGCTTACCTCCAGCCCTCCGCCGACCTCAACCCGGTCACCCGCACGACCACGATCCCGCCCAGACCGACCGACCGGCTGTACGTGGACCGTGCCCACCTCGACGTCGCCCGCGACCACCTGGCCAAGCTGGCCGAGTCGCCGCAGCCCGAGCCGCGCGAGGTGAATGTCGACGTCGAGGCGGAGTGGCAGCGCATCGTGGCCGGCTTCCACAGCGACCTGGGCGACCGCACGCCCCCTTGGCCGACCGCCGAGGAGGCGGCTCCGGCGCACAAGGCCGACACGAGCGAGCCGCTCACCGACGCCACCCGCGTGAGCGGCGTGACGCTCGGCAGCCGCCACGAGGAGCCGTCCCTTCTGGACGGTCTGGACACCTTCGGCGCGGACCTCCCCGGCGATGACGACGACGAGGGGTACACGCCGCCACCGCCGCCGCCCTTCCCCCGGATCTCGAAGTACGCGGTGCTCGGCATCCTCGCGATCATCGGCGGCTTCGTGCTTTTCCTCTTCCCGGAGCTTCTGCCCGCCGACCGCGGGATCACCACGCTGCTCGGGTTCACCGCGATCCTGGCGGGCTTCGTCACGCTGGTCTGGCGCCTCCGATCCGGCGATGACGAGGACGAAGACCCCGACGACGGCGCCGTCGTCTGAAAAACCTTGCGTCGCACAAGCCCTTAGACAGAGAAATTCATCTACCGCTGTCTCCGTTACGTAACGCTTGTGTAACTTGGCGTCAGTAGGAATACTCCTAACACGCCAATTCCCCCGACCATGGCGCGCGGTTGTCGATGCCCTCTTCCGATCGCCGCCCCGCCGAAGCGAGGTGCCGAATGCGGCAGACTTCCCTCGTGGTGGTGGCCAACCGCCTGCCCGTCGACGACACAGTCGCGCCAGATGGCGCCTGTGAGTGGCGACGCAGCCCAGGCGGCCTGGTCAGTGCCCTGCATCCGATCCTTCACCACACCCCCGCGACCTGGGTGGGCTGGGCCGGTGGCACCGGCCCCGCACCGAGCCTGCCCGAGGTCGACGGAGTGCGCATGCACACGGTGGCCCTCACCGCCGACGACGTGCGTGAGCACTACGAAGGCTTCGCCAACGCCACACTCTGGCCCCTCTACCACGACGCCGTCGAGCAGCCCGTCTACCACCGCCGCTGGTGGGAGTCCTACCAGCGGGTCAACCAGCGCTTCGCCGAGGCGGCCGCGGAGATCGCGGAGCCCGGCGCGGTCGTGTGGGTGCAGGACTACCACCTCCAGCTCGTGCCCGGCATGCTCCGCGAGCTGCGGCCCGACCTGCTGATCGGGTTCTTCCTGCACGTGCCGTTTCCGCCGCCGGAGCTGTTCATGCAGCTCCCCCGCCGGGCCGAGCTGCTGCTCGGCATGCTCGGCGCCGACCTGGTCGGCTTCCAGCGGGCCCAGGCCGCGCACAACTTCGCCCAGCTCTGCGCCAAGGTGCTCAACGTGCCGGCCACCGACCGCCGCATCGCCGTCGAGGACCGGGTGGTGCGCATCGGCGCGTTCCCCGTCTCGATCGACATGGCCGAGATGGCGCAGCTCGCCGAGCAGCCGGAGGTGGTCGCGCGCGCGAAACAGTTCCGGGCCGACCTCGGCGAGCCGCAGCACATGATCCTCAGCGTGGACCGCATGGACTACACGAAGGGGATCGAGCACCGGCTGAAGGCGTACAGCGAGCTGCTGGCCGACGGCCACATCAAGGTCCGCGACACGGTGATGGTGCAGGTGGTGGTGCCGAGCCGCGAGCGCGTCGAGCAGTACCAGGTGCTCCGCGACCGGGTCGAGCACCGGGTGGGCCGCATCAACGGTGAGTTCGGCCGGGTGGGCGAGCCCGCCATCCACTACCTCAACCAGCCCTTCGACCGGGCCGAGCTCGTCGCGCTCTACCGGGCCGCCGACATCATGGTGGTCACCCCACTGCGCGACGGCATGAACCTGGTGGCCAAGGAGTACGTGGCCGCCCGCGTCGACAACACGGGCGCGCTGGTGCTGAGCGAGTTCGCCGGGGCGGCCGCCGAGCTGACCCAGGCGTACCTGGTCAACCCCCACGACCTCGACGGCCTGAAGCTGACGCTGATGCACGCCAAGGAGGCTTCCCCCGACGACGTCAACGCCCGGATGAGCGCGATGCGCGAGCACCTGCGCGGCCACGACATCCAGGCGTGGGCCCGCTCGTACCTGACGGCGCTCGACCACACGGGCTCCCTAGCCGCACGACTCCGCGCCGACTAGAAGCCCCGCGTCGACGCCCGCGGTGGTCCGGACCGCCGCGCGCGGTCCACGCACCCGCGGCCGGGCGTGGGCTCCTTGACCAGCGCGAGCCCGTCCGGCGTCGGGGTGCGGGACCACGCAGCGCCACCGCCAGCGCTCATCAACGAGCTCTCGCAGCGCGAGATCTGGAGAGAGCTTTCGGGGCAACGGCGGCACCGGGCGCCATAGCAGCCGTAAGTCGCCTAGATCTGCGTGGCGGCGGCTGTTGGTGTGGGCTTGCCGACTGCGGAGGGTGAGGCGGCCGCGGGAGCAACGGTCCGGACACGACGGATGTCGCGGCAGCTCACATCCGGCTCGGGCGGATCTACTGAAGGCCACGGAGATCCACCCACCCTTAAGCCGAAAGGTCTCCCTCCACGGCGCGGCGCCGTCGTGGAGACCTTCACTACCGTCAGCAACCATCCGTCGGGCACAAGCGGCACCACAATCGAGATCTTGGTGAGTTGGCGCGTTATTTCGACGCTAACTTGCCAAGATCTGCCGGAGCAGGCTCCCAAGTTGAGCTGGGCGACCGCGGAGGGTGAGGCTGCGGGAGCAACGGTCCGGACCACCACGGGCGTCGCGGTAGCTCGCGTCTGGTTCAAACGGATCTACTGAAGACCACGAAGATCCCACCCGAAGGGTCTCACCAAGATCTGCAGAGGGCCGGCCGGCTGCGAGCGTGAGACCGCATCGCAACGGCCTGGATCACCGCGAGCATCGCGTAGGCACCGCGCCCCGACGCCGACCCACATGTGCGCGGACCGCGTGGCAGCGCCGATCAAGGAGCCTCGGCGTTGGGCTTGTCCCCCGGGCCTGGCAGCGGAGGCCGGGGTTTCGGGGAGCCCTGGCGAGCCGCCGGCTGGAGCGGTGCCCGCGGGAGCGTGCGGTCCGCAGCTGGCGCGGACCGGGGCAAATCTGCTGCCTACGACCCGCCCTTTTCGAGCCAGTCGAGGATCGCGTCGATGGGCTCGCGCCAGCGGGCGTCGAGCATCAGGTCGTGGCCCATGCCGGGAAACATCAGCGGCGCGCCGCCGTAGCGGCGGGCAGCTCTTGTCAGTGCGGACGCCGGCACCACGCGGTCGTCGGGGCTGCCCACCACCAGCACCGGCGGGTCGCCCACGGCCGGCTCGGGGCCGCGGTGCAGCAGCAGCTGCCACTGGGCGCGGGCCGAGGCGCGGCCGAGGCGGTCGACGTATCCCCTGGCCACCGCGTCCGGCACCGCGCGGCTGAAGAGCTGGCGGCGGCTCAGCCGCAGGCGGCCGCCGACGATGGCCGGCAGCGTGCCCGCCGGGTTTCGCCGCAGCGCCGTGCCGAACGTGGCCCAGCCGCCCAGCACCGGCGCGGCCAGCACCGCGGCGCGTGCGGGGTAGCGGGCCAGCGCGCGCTCCACCACCAGGGCGCCCGCGCCGTGACCGACCAGCACGGCCTGGCGGGGCAGGCTGGCGGCGGCCTGCACGACGTCGTGCACATACGCCCGGAGGCTTGCCTTGGGTGCCGCACCGCTGGCGCCGTGGCCGCGCGGGCTGACCGCGTGCGCGGGGAAGCCGCGGCCGGCCGCGTGCTCCAGCCAGAACTCGGCGAACGCCCACGCGCCGTGCCCGAAGCCCGGCACGAACAGCACCGGCGGCTTGCCCTCGTCGAGCTCCGGCGTGGCGCTGCGCATCTCGCGGCGCACCGGCGGGACGGGCTTGGCCCAGTCGTCGAAGCGGATGAGCTTCATGCGCGCGCTCCCGCCAGGCCGTCGATCATCTTCTGCAGGGCCCGCAGGTAGTCCACGTGGCCGACCTCGAACCAGTGGCGCGGCGTCTCCTGGACCTTTGCGCCGGTCAAGCGCCGCTCGGGCGCCTTGGCGACCGTGCTCGCCCAGAACTCGCCGGCCCGCTGCGGCGCTGCCTCGCGCAGTCGCAGCCACCGCGCGATGGCCACGGTCTGCCAGTGCACGAGCGGGAGCAGGCCCGAGTCGGACTCCAGCAGCCCGGCCACGGCCAGCGTGGGGTGCCGCCGCGAGAAGGCGTGCAGGTGCAGCCTCGGCCGTCCCTCGGGCGTGGCGGCCAGCGTCTCCGGCGCCAGGAACTCGAAGCGCGGCCGGTATCCCGTCGCGGCGACCACGATGTCGGGCTCCACCTCGGTGCCGTCGGTGAGCTCCACGCTGTACTGCCGGAAGCGGGCGATGTCGGGCACCGGCGCGATGCCGCCGTGGCCGACGTGGTAGATCAGCTGGCTGTTGACGATCGGGTGGGTCTCGAAGACCTTGTGGTCGGGGCGCCGCATGCCGAAGCGCCGCAGGTCGCCCACCGTCAGCCGGAGCGTGCGCTGCAGCAGCCACTGCCGCAGCCACAGCGGGAGGCGCAGCCGCAGGATCGCGTCGTGGAACTGGTCGGCGGGGCGGCCGAGCACGTACTTCGGCGCGTACCAATACCCGCGCCGTGTCGAGTGCCAGCAGCGGGACGCCTGCTGCGCCGCCTCGACCGCGATGTCACAGCCGGTGTTGCCGCCGCCGATCACGAGCACCCGCTTGCCGCGCAGCTCGGCCGGGTCCTTGTACGCCGAGGAGTGGATCACGCGGCCCTTGAAGTCGTCGAGGCCCTGGTAGGCCGGGAGGTTGGGCGACCAGTTGTGCCCGTTGGCGACGACCACCCCCAGGTATCTGTGGGTGCGCTCCGCGCCATATCCCCCCGTGCTGCGGGTGGTCACGTCCCACCGCATCCCGTCGGCCGGCTCGACCTTGACGACCTCGGTGCCGAACCAGATGTGCGGGCGCAGGTCGAAATGGTCGGCGTAGCGCTCGAGGTAGGACAGCACATGGCTGTGGTGCGGGTAGTCCGGCCAGTCGTCCGGCATCGGAAAGTCCGGGTACTGCGTGAAGGGCTTGGACGAGATCAGGTGCGCGCTCCCGTAGACCGGGCTGCGGTCATGGCGCCAATTCCACCCTCCGCCGACACCGGTCTCGCGCTCGTAGCAGTCGACGCCGAAGCCGTGCTCCCTGAGGTTTTTTATCGCGACAAGGCCACTGGGCCCGGCGCCGACGACGCAGACGGTGTCACCCCGGTCGTAAACCGGGCGCCCGTCCCGCCAAAGGGTCGCACTGTCGTGGTCGGTGGAGGTGGTCACCGAGTCTCCTTGAAATCGCGGCTGCGAAATCCTCTCGGCTGCCCGACCCCTTTGTCCACCCCGAGAGAGTGTTTAAGCGGTATGAACGCCACTATTGTGCGTCTGCATGAAGTTCGACCAGCACACAATGGTGCTCCTGGTCCGGCCGCCGGAGCCGCCCGAGCTCACCGAAGAGGAGGCGGACGCGCTGCAGGACGCCCACCTCGCGTACATGGCGGGACTGCACGCGGCCGGCAAGGTGCTGGCGGCCGGCCCGCTGGTCGGTCAGGACGACGAGCGCCTGCGCGGCGTGGTGTACCTGACCGTGCCGCCGGACGAGGCCCGCGCGCTCTATGAGCAGGACCCGTCCGTGCGTGCCGGCCGCCTCGCTGTCGAGGTGATGAGCTGGCTGGTTCCCGAGGGCCTTGTCGCTTTCGAGGGTGGCGGCCGCCTCCCGACCTCCATGTCCGACGCCCAGGCGTGAAGCCGGCTCCGCCGGCTGGGTGACCAGCGACGCTGAGGGCCGCTGGTCACCCGTGGTGGGCTCAGCCCTCGGCCGCGCCCACCGCCTCCCGCGCCGGCGCGGGGCGCAGGATGGCGCGGAGCACCACGACCGTCGCGGCCATCAGCGCGACGTAGAGCGGCACGCCCGCGCCCAACTGCTGGGCCATCGCGGCCAGCGGCGGGTAGTCGGCGGCCGGCGCCAGCGGGGCGGAGGGGTCACCCAGCGCCTGCGTCACCCGCTCGGCCACCCACGTGCCACGGCCGACGAGCATGTCGTGCGCGATCGGTCCGGGCGTGGTCACCATGGCGAAGGCGGTACCGGCCACGGTGGCGTACAGCCACGGGATCCAGCGCTTGGACGCCGGCGCCACGGCACGCGCGAGCCACACCGCGAACGGCATGATGAGCGCCAGCGCGGGCGTCAGCGCGACGAAGGCGAACGACGAGTCGAGCAGCCAGTGCACCGTCCACCCGATCGCGGGGCCACCCTCGTCGAGGTAGACGGAGTGGAACCAGAACATCGCCAGACCGCCGATGTAGCACATCATCAGCGCCGTCACCAGCAGTGCCAGGCGGGAGGCGGGGTCACGGTAGAAGTCCCGGTAGGCCCGAAGGGCCAGGGACGGACCGGTGGGGGCGGGCGTGAGGACGGCGCGAATCGAGGGCAACACGGCACTCTCCATAGATACATATAGATATCTCTATGGAGAGTGTTACCCCGATGAGCGTGAATACAGCTCCCCCAAGGGATTCACGTGAAGTGAAGGTGCGCGACCACAGGAAAATGATCGCTCGCGCGCAGCGCGTCGGGCGTGTCCACCACGTCGTATCCGAGCACCGTCACCCGCGGATCCACGAAGAGCGCGTCGATTCGCTCACGCGGGTTTGCGCAGGAAAACGTGGGTCTGTCGGCGCCACCGGCCTCGGCCGCGGCGTCCGTCATTCCCTCGGCGAGAATGCGCCACGCGTCACCTAAAAATGACTCATTCAAATCTGCGCCGAGCACGACCGGCAAATCTATTTTGGACGTCTCGGCCCGCAGCGCGGTCGCTTGCGCCGGCCGCTCGTCCGGGTACTTCGACAGGTGGGAGCCGACCACCACGAACCGCGTCGGGCCCACCGAGCACTCCGCGAAGGCCGCACCCCGCAGGTGCCGCCCCGGCGTGTGCGGCAGGCGGATCGACCACGCGTCGTGCACCCGCACCCGAAGGGTGGTCAGCACCAGGTTGCCCAGGGACGGCAGCCCGCCGGCGGCGACCACCATGCCGAACGAGCGGGCCAGCGCCGCGGTCTTGCCGCGCCAGCGGAAGCGGCGCGGCCCCTCCTGCACGATCAGCACATCCGGCGCCACATCCCGGACCACCGCGGCGAGCGCGTCCTGGTCGTCCCGCTGGCTGTGCACGTTGTACGTCAGCACCCGCAGATCCACCGCACCTCCAGGTTCGCTCGCTCGTGCGGCACCAAAGGCGACGTCTTCCTCCGCCGGCCCGAAACCCCGACTCCGTCGGCGGGCCGGCTCCGTCCAGACGCCGCCGCGCCAACTCGCTCGCTCACGGCTACGACCCTATCGGCGGCGCGCGAGGTCTCCCGCACCGACCACGCCGGCCGCGTTGCCCATCTCGGCGGCCTTCAGCTCGGCCACCGGCACGCGGCCGCGCTGCGCAAGGGAGTCCACATAGGAGCGTCCGGCGGGACCGAGCAGCAGGTCGCCTGCCTCCACCACGCCACCGCCCACGACGAGCATCTGCGGGTCGAGGATCTGCACCATGTCGGCGAGCGCGATGCCGAGCCAGTGCCCGATCTGCGCGAACGCCTGCCGCGACACCGCATCGCCATCCATCGCCGCGGCCGTCACCATCGGCCCGGTGATCGACTCGGCGTCGCCGTCGGCCAGCTCCAGGAGGGCCGGCGCGTTGCCCGGCTCCTGGCGGGCCCCGGCGCGCGCGAAGCGGACCAGCGCGTTGCCGCTCGCGTACTGCTCCAGGCAGCCGTACCGCCCGCAGCCGCACAGGTGTCCCTCGGGCACGGACAGCATGTGTCCCAGCTCGGCGGCGACGCCGTGGGTGCCGCGGACGAGGTCGCCGCCGAGCACGATCGCGCCGCCCACGCCGGTGCCGATGGTGAACATGACCATCGAGTCCTCGGCCTGCCGGGCCGCGCCGAAGCGGAACTCCGCCCAGGCGGCCGCGTTGGCGTCGTTTTCGACGATGACCGGCAGGCCGGTGGCGGCGCTGACGTACTCGCGGAGGGGCTCGTCGCGCCACGCGATGTTCGGCGCGAAGAGCACGTTCGAGCGGGAGGCGTCGATCCAGCCGGCGGCGCCGATGCCGACCGCCTCGATCTCGCGCCCGGCGGCCAGCTCGGCGACCGCCTCGATGATCACGTCGCGCGTCTTGGCCACATCATCGGCGGGGGTGTCGCGGCGCGTCTGCGCCAGCACCGCGCCGGTCGGGTCGACGACGCCAGCGGCGACCTTGGTACCGCCGATGTCCACACCGATGGTCAGCGTCAACGCCGTGTCCCCTCTGTCGAGCGCCCTACCTACTACGGCCCTGGATAATGACTGGCCCGGGTGGCCGCGCGCCAGACATCCTCCTCATCGTCCCGCGAACCGGAATCCGGCGTCGCGGGTTCGGGGGCGCTCGCTCCGCCCTCCGGAGGCCCCGAGGGCTGTGGCGTCGACAGCGACCGCAGCAGGCTCGCCACCCCGGCCGCGAAGTCGCCGGCACCCGTCGCCACCCGCTCGGCGAACTCGGGGTTGGGGTCGCGCATCGCGGCGATCACCCGGCACAGCGGGCACACGCAGCACTCGGCTGACCCGGTGGCGACCGGACCGTGTGCCGGCACGGCACCGAAGATGGCGCCGGATGAGACCGTGGCCAGCACGGTGGCGACCAGGCGCTCGGCCTCCTGGCGGGCGGAGGCGGGATCGGTCGGGTTCATGCGTCCCCCTCGGCCCGGCGCTTGAGCTGCTTCAAAGCGGTATCCATGATCATTTTCTCCGCCTTGCGGCGGAACATTCCCAGCATGCCCACCGACAACTCCACCTCCAAGGTGTAGGTGACGGTGGTCGTACCGTCGCCGTTGTCGGCGATGTCGTACGACCCGTTCTGCACCTTCTGCATCTTTGACGGCCCGACCAGGTGCCACTCGATCCGGGAGATGTCCTCGGCGTACTCGTATGCCAGGGTGTACTCGTCCGCGATGACACCGGCGTCGAGGGTAAACCGCACCTGGCTGGCGTAGCCGTCCTCGTACTCCTCGAGCACCTCGACCCGCTTCATCGCGTCGGTCCACTCGGGGTAGCTGGCGAAGTCGCAGATGACGGCCGCGACCCGCTCGGGCGGCGCGGCGACGACGATCGACTGGGTGGAGGAGTCCGCCATGCCGGCGAGGTTACCCGTGCAAGCGGAGAAGCCCTGTTCCCGGGTAGGTTGCGGATAGTTTTCCGTGAGGAGTGCCGTGCGCGAGTTCGCCGTACCGCCGGTGGTGACGATCGACGCCACCGCCAACCTGACCGACCCTGTCTGGGACAACGCCGAGGTGGCACCCGAAACGGTCCAGTTCTCGCGGCGGACGCCCGAGGGGTGGGTCGACGTGACCTGCGCCCAGTTCCGGGACGAGGTCGTGGCGCTGGCCCGCGGCCTTGTCGCGGCGGGCGTGGAGCCCGGTGACCGGGTGGCCCTGATGAGCAAGACGCGCTACGAGTGGACCCTGATCGACTACGCGATCTGGTCCGCCGGCGGCGTCACCGTGCCGATCTACGAGACCTCGAGCGCCGAGCAGGTGGCCTGGATCCTGTCCGACTCGGGCGCCACCGCCGCCTTCGTGGAGACCAACACCCACGCGCTGGCCGTGGCCGGCGTCCGTGAGGATGTCCCGGCCCTCGCGCAGGTGTGGCAGATCGAGACCGGCGACCTGGCGGCGCTGGTCGAGCGGGGCGCGGGCGTCGAGGCGGCCGAGATCGACCGCCGCCGCGCCGCGGTCAACGCGGACGACATCGCCACGATCATCTACACCAGTGGCACCACCGGTCGCCCCAAGGGCTGCGTGCTCACCCACCGCAACATCCACTCGGACATCAAGAACGCCATCCCCGGCCTGCACAACCTCTTCCACCAGGGCGCGTCGACGCTGCTGTTCCTGCCGCTGGCGCACTCGTTCGCCCGGCTGATCCAGGTCGGCGTGGTCACCGCGCGGGCCCGGATGGGGCACTGCTCCGACGTGAAAAACCTGGTGACCGACCTCCAGGGCTTCCGGCCCACGTTCGTGCTCTCGGTGCCGCGGGTCTTCGAAAAGGTGTACAACACGGCCAAGCAGCGGGCCCACGGCGACGGCAAGGGCAAGATCTTCGACCGGGCCGAGGCGGTCGCCATCGCGTACAGCGAGGGGTTGGACAAGCCCGGCGGCCCGAGCCTCGGCGTCAAGCTCCAGCACGCGCTCTTCGACCGCCTTGTCTACGGCAAGATTCGCGCCGCCCTCGGCGGCCAGTGCGCCGACGCGATCTCCGGCGGGGCACCGCTGGGCGTGCGGCTCGCGCACTTCTTCCGCGGCGTGGGGGTCACCGTCTACGAGGGGTACGGGCTGACCGAGACCTCACCCGCCGTCGCGGTCAACCTTCAAAACGCGATCCGCATCGGTACCGTCGGCCGCCCGCTGCCCGGCGTGACCGTCCGCATCGCCGAAGACGGCGAGATCCTGATCAAGGGCGACATCGTCTTTCCGCGGTACTGGAACAACGAGGACGCCACGGCCGAGGTGCTCGACGGCGACGGGTGGTTCCACAGCGGTGACCTGGGCGAGCTCGACGGCGACGGATACCTCAAGATCACCGGCCGCAAGAAGGAGATCATCGTCACCGCGGGCGGCAAAAACGTCGCACCCGCGATGCTCGAAGACCGCGTCCGGGCCCACCCCCTGGTGAGCCAGACGCTCGTCATCGGCGACCGGCAGCCGTTCATCGCGGCGCTCGTCACCATCGACGAGGAGGCGTGGCCGAAGTGGCTGGCCTCGGCGGGCTATCCCGAGACCGACACGGTCGCCGACCGCCGCGACGACGACAAGCTGCGCGCCGAGATCCAGAAGGCGGTCGACGAGGCCAACAAGTCCGTCTCGCACGCCGAGGCGATCAAGGTGTTCCGCGTCCTGCCGCACGACTTCACCGAGGCCACCGGCGAGCTGACGCCCTCGCTGAAGGTGAAGCGCGGCGTGGTGCACAAGACGTACGCCGACGAGATCGCGGCCATCTACGGAGGCTGAGAGTTGCTCCAGTTCCCCACCGCGGCGCGAGGGCGCCCTCGCCCCCACGGGCGGCCACGGCCACACCCGCTGGCCGTGGCGGCGCGCCTCGTCGTGCTCGCCCTCGTCGCGGTGCTCACGCTGATCACCACGCGCGAGGTGGAGCAGCTGCGGTGGATCGGGCTGCTGGCGGTGGCGGCGATACCCGGCATCCTGGCCCGCGCCACCCGATCCTCGGGCCGCTCGGCCGCTTCGCCGAAGTGATCATCGTGGGGCTGGCGGCCGGCAAGGTCGCGGCCGAGGCGCAGATCCAGGGCACGCTCGGCTCGGGTCTCGGCGCGGAGGCGATGCTGCCGTACCTGGCCGTCCCACTCACCGTCGCCACCCTCTACCGCCGCAGCCGCGAGGCGCTCGCGCTGCTCGGCGTGGCCGCGGCGACGCTGCTCTTCGGCGGCGCGGTGACCGAGGTCAACGACGAGCGCCTGATCACCGACGGCGGCTACCTGCTGGCCACCGCGCAGTGGCTCATCCTCGCCGCGGTCGGCATCACCGCCGCCGGCACCCTCCACCGGGTGCTGCAGGCGCGCGGCGACGGCAACCGGCCACCGCAGCCGTACGCCGAGGCCACCCGCCTGCTCACCCAGCTGCGCAGCGTCGCCCGCCAGCTCCCCGGCGCCACGCTCGACCCCGGTGGCATCGCCGAGCACCTGCTGGACGAGCTGCGCACGATCACGCGGGCCGACCGGGCGGCGGTGCTGACCGCGAGCGGGGGCGGCCGCCTCGTCGTGCTCGCGCAGACCGGCGTCGACCGGGTGGACTGGGAGACCACCCTGGACGCCGACTCGGCCATCGCCGACGCCTGGGCGAGCCAGCAGCCGCAGACCGCGCACCGGTCGCAGGCGCGTTCTCACCGCAAGGGAGACGTTTCGGCCCTTGTGGTGCCACTCGTGGCCGGCGTCCGCACTGTCGGATTGGTGACTCTCGAGGCTGATGTCACCAACGCGTACCCCTCATCGGTCGTAGATAAGGTGACCGCCGTGACGGGCCCCGCGGCCCTCCGGCTGGAGGCCGCGCTGCTGTTCGACGAGGTCCGTTCGCTCGCGACGAACGAGGAGCGGCAGCGCCTCGCGCGCGAGATTCACGACGGCGTGGCGCAGGAGCTGGTGATGGTCGGGTACGGGATCGACAACGCCCTGGCGCTGCTCCCGGAGGACGCCAAGGAGAGCGGCGAGGAGCTGCGTACGCTCCGCGCGGAGGTCACTCGCGTCATCACTGAGCTGCGGCTCAGCCTTTTCGAGCTGCGCAGCGAGGTCGACCGGCAGGGTGGCCTGGCGGCCGCGATCTCCGAGTACGCGCGGCAGGTCGGCGCCTCCGCGGGGCTCCGCGTCCACTACACCTTGGACGAGTCGACCGCCCGCCTGCCGGCCGCCACGGAGGCCGAACTGCTCCGCATCGCCCAGGAGGCGATCACCAACGCACGCAAACACGCCGGTGCCTCGAACCTCTGGGTCACGTGCGCCGTCGATCCACCGTTCGCTCAAATAGAAGTGTCGGATGACGGTCAGGGCATCGCTGACCAGCGGCCGGACGGAAGGTACGGCCTTGCGATCATGGCGGAGAGAGCGGAACGTATCCGTGGCCGACTAGAGATCAGGCCACGTCATCCGAGCGGTACAACTGTCGCTGTCGTGCTGGGAAGCTCGCCCCGGCGCGATAGCGTGCGCGATAGCGTAAATGCACCAGAAGGGGAGTAAGCCCAGCATGACCACCAGCCCCACACCGCCGACTACCCGCACCAAGGTCCTCCTCGTCGATGACCACGACCTGATCCGCAAGGGTCTTCGGCACGCGTTCGAGCGGGACCGCCAGTTCGAGGTCGTGGGTGAGGCGGCCACGGCTGCAGAGGGGGTCCGCCAGGCCGGCGCGCTCCAGCCCGACGTCGTGATCATGGACCTGCGCCTGCCCGACGGCAGCGGCCTCGAAGCCACCCGCGCGCTGCGCAAGTCCTCGGCCACGATGGGCATCGTCGTCCTGACCATGTATGCGGGCGACGACCAGCTCTTCGGTGCCCTGGAGGCGGGCGCCAGCGCGTTCGTGCCGAAGACCGCCCCGGCCGACGAGGTGGTGGCGGCCGCCCGGCACGCGGCCTCCTCGCCCAGCGCGTTCACCGCGGCCGACCTAGCCGAGGCGATGAAGCGCCGGCTCGCACCTTCCGGCCCGCAGCTGTCGCCGCGTGAGGGCCAGGTGCTCCGCCTGCTCGCCGACGGCATGAGCGTGGCCGGGATCGCCAAGCAGCTGTTCGTGAGCGAGTCCACGGCAAAGACCCACATCTCGAAGCTGTACGAGAAGCTCGGCGCGGCCAACCGGGCCCAGGCCCTGATGACCGCCCTGCGGCTGGGCCTGCTCGAAGCGCCCGACGCACCGAAGTTCTGAGCGACAACCCAGAGGATCCATTCCAGAGCGGCGCTCGGCGGGCCGCGCCCGCAGCGTGGGCGCGGCTTTTCGCGTCGCACCTGCCGCGGATGGTCGGGCCGCGGTAACACGGGTTCGCTGCGGAGGCTCTCGACCTGGGCGTACGAATGCGCCCACGGACCACCGCCCGCGGACGGTGAGGCGGCGGGAACGCACCCCAAGAAGACGCTCCGCTGCGCTCCACGTCTCCCCGGGGGCCCGCGCAACGGTCCGGACCACCGCGGACGTCGCGGTAGCTCAAAATCCTTGGAATGAACCCTTAGGGCGCGGGGATCCGGGCGGCCAGCGGCCGTCCAGTCAGCCGGCGGAACGCCAGGAATGCCTCGCAGCCCAGGCACAGGCCGAACGCCGCGTTGAGAAAGGCCGCGACCAGCGCGAACGCGGCCATCACGAGGCCGAGTGCGGTGGCGCCGGACAGGTAGCCGGCCGCGGCCACGAGCGTGAACCCGAAGCCGAGCACCTGTGCGAAGCGCACCGGCGCGGCCGGCTCCAGCTCTGCCGGGCGGCCCAGGCGGGGCGCGACCAGCGCGCGGTACAGCAGGCCGTACGGGCCGCGGCGGGGGTCAACGGCAGTGATGGCGAAGACCGCCGCCTGCACGAGGGCGAGCCATCCTGAGCCGGTGATCAGGACGGCGACGATGACGGCGGCGGTGAGCGCCGCGGCGAAGCGCGGCCCGCGAGGGTCGAGCAGCATGAAGGGCCTCCGGGGGTACAACGAGACGGACTGAGCGGTGGGTCAGCCGTCCGTACAGAGGCTCGCCGCGAGCCGGCCGTGGTCGACGGCGCGGCGGCGGGTCAGGTGCGCGCCCTCCGTCATGACGCCGGCTCGAGCAGTGGGGCGACCGCCGCGATGACCTGACCCTTGGCCGGCACGCCGGAGGCGCGCTGGACCACCCGGCCGCTCCGGTCGACGATCAGCACCGTGGGCGTGCGCCAGATGCCGAGCTCCCGGACCGCGTCCAGGTGGCTCTCGGCGTCGACCTCCACGTGCCGCACCCCGTCGACGGCGCCGGCCACGTCGGCGCAAACCCGCCGGACGGCCCGGCACGGCGCGCAGAACGCGGACGAAAACTGCAGAAGCGTCGCCGGCGTGCCCTCAAGGACGCCGAGGGCGGTCAGGAGCGCGGGCACCGACGGCGGCGTGTCGCGCGGCTGGGTCGAGGTGGCGCGGAGGCGACCGTCACGGCGGCGGCGCCACAGGCCGAACGCGGTCGCGGCAGCCAGCGCCGCCGCGGCCACGACGAGGCCGGTCCATGCCGTTTGGTCCACGTCAACCACGGTGACATGTCACCGTCAGAATGACCATGATGTCTCGCCGGCTGGGCGAACCTCACACCGGCGCGTTCGGGCGTAGTCTGCCCGTACGGGCGGGGTATGGCGGGCGGTCTAGAAGGCGGGACACTCTACGGGCAGAATGGCGGCGACCACCCAAGCGCGTCATTCGAGCCTAGACAGGACAGAGTAATCCCGGACAGGACAGAGGGGACGGTATGCGACGTCCGGACTGGGCACCAGAGACGATCGACATCGATCGGCCCAGCGCAGCCCGCATGTACGACTACTTTCTCGGTGGGTCGCACAACTTCGCGGTCGATCGCGAGGCGGCCAAGGCCATGATCGCGGCCGTCCCGGAGACGCCGCTGATCGCGCAGGCCAACCGGGCGTTCATGCGCAGGTCGGTGCGGTTCATGATGGACGCGGGCGTCCGGCAGTTCCTCGACCTCGGCTCCGGCATCCCCACGGTGGGCAACGTGCACGAGATCGCCCAGGCGGCGGCCCCCGAGTCCACGGTGGTCTACGTCGACATCGACCCGGTCGCGGTGGGCCACAGCCGCGAGATCCTCGGCGACAACGAGCAGGCCGTGGCCATCCAGGCGGACATCCGCGACCCGGACCGCATCCTCGACCACCCCGACGTGCTCAAGCTGATCGACTTCGGGCAGCCGGTGGCGCTCATGATCGTGGCGGTCATGCACTTCGTCCACGACGACGACCGGCCCGCCGAGATCGTCGCCCGCCTCCGCTCCGCCCTCCCGCCGGGCAGCTTCCTCGTGCTCTCCCAGGCGTCGGGCGAGGGGCGCAGCCCGGCGGAGTGGGACGAGGCGAGCGCGGTCTACCTGCGCACCGACCGCCCCCTGCACAACCGGGGGCGAGACGAGATCATCCGCCTCTTCGACGGCTTCACGCTGGTCGAGCCGGGCGTGGTGTGGGTGCCCGAGTGGCGGCCCGACGGTCCGCACGCGCTCGACGATCCCGAGCGGGCGGTCTACATCGGCGGAGTAGGTCGGCTCGGGTGATCCGCGATCCGGACGCGATGCGGTACCCGCTGGCACCAGCAGGGTACGGATCGACCGCGCCCGGGCTCGCGATCTTCGCCCGCGCCTGGGCCAAGGCGGTGACCGGCACCAGCTACCTGCCGGTGACGCCGGCGCAGCTCGAAGAGTTCCTGGAAGGGCTGACCGTCCGCCTTGTCGAGGCGCTCTACGAAGAGCCGTTCAGCCTGCGCCGGGGGTACCAGATCGGCGCCGACCTGGTCGCCGCGCACATCGCCTCGGCCGAAGGGCTCGGCCGCACGATCGAGGTCATCGACCTGCGCCTGCTGCGCGACCTGGGGCTCTCCGGCGACGACCTGCGCGACCGGATGGCGCGGCTGCTGGGCACTGTCGCGATCGGGTACGCGCGGGCGCTGCGCGACCGCACGCTCGACGAGCAGGAGTCGATCCGCCGCGCCGCGATGGTCGCCCGCGAGCAGGCGGAGCAGGCGCTGCGCGAGAGCGAGGCCCGCTTCCGCCACCAGGCCACCCACGACCCGCTCACCAACCTGCCCAACCGGGCGCTGTTCACCGAGCGGCTGGCGGCCGTCTTCGGCCGCGACGGGGGTTCCGACCGCCGCCTCGGCGTCTGCTTCGTCGACCTCGACGGCTTCAAGATGGTCAACGACACGCTCGGCCACCACGCCGGCGACCTGCTGCTGATGTCGGTGGCCGCCAAGCTGCGCCGCGGTGTCGGCGAGCACCTCGTGGCCCGGATGGGCGGCGACGAGTTTGTCATCCTCGTCGAAAACACCACCTGCACCGACGACGTGCTGAAGGTCGCCGACGCGGCGCTCGCCGCGATCAACGAACCGTCCACAGTGGACGGCCAGGAGCTGCGCGTCTCGGCCAGCATCGGCATCGTCGAGCGCCCGGTCTCCGGCACCACGCCGAGCGAGGTGATGCGCGCCGCCGACATCACGCTGCACTGGGCCAAGAGCTCCGGCAAGAGCCGGTGGGCGCTGTTCGACCCGGAGCGCAACGAGCGCGAGCTGACCCGGTACGCGCTGTCGTCGGCGATGCCGGCCGCGCTGGAGCGGGGCGAGTTCTGCCTCGACTACCAGCCGCTCGTCTCGCTGTGCGACGGGCGGCTGCTGGGCGTGGAGGCGCTGGTGCGGTGGCGCCACCCCAAGCTCGGCGTGCTGCGGCCGGACAAGTTCATCGGGCTGGCCGAGGAGACCGGGCTCATCGTCCGGCTGGGCGGCTGGGTGCTGGCGGAGGCGTGCCGGCAGGCTCGCAAGTGGATCGACCTGAGCCCGAAGGCGCCGTTCGTCAGCGTCAACCTCGCGGTGCGCCAGGTGCGCCGCCCCGGGCTGATCCAAGAGGTCACCGACCTGCTGGAGGAGTACCACCTGCCGCCCGGCCGGCTCCAGCTGGAGATCACCGAGAGCGCGATGATGAACGGCGCGGACGAGTCGGTTGGCAACCTCCGCACGCTGTCCGACCTCGGCGTGCGGATCGCGATCGACGACTTCGGCACCGGCTACTCCAACCTGTCGTACCTGCGCACGCTCCCGGTCTGCGAGCTGAAGGTGGCCGGCTCCTTCGTGGAGGGACTGCGCGCGCCCGCGGCTGAGCCGGCCAGCCTCACCGACGAGCGGATCCTGGCGACGCTCGTGTCGCTGGCACACACGCTCAACCTGACCGTGACGGCCGAGGGCGTGGAGACGGCGGCGCAGGCCGACCGGTTGCGCGCCATCGGCTGCGACGCCGCGCAGGGCTGGCACTTCGGCGCACCGATGTCACCCGACCACGTGGACGCCCTGTTGTAGACGGCTCCGGCCACGTACCAAGGAACGTATGGATGCGGGCGAAGACGAACTCAAGGTCCCGTACTGGCTGACCGCCACCGCCGAGGCGGCCAACGCCACCTTCTGGCGCATGTTGCGCCGCCTACCCCACCTCCTCGCGCAGGCGTGGCGGCTCGCGTGGCAGGCGAGCCCTCGCCACACGATCGCGGTCGTGAGCTTCGAGCTCGCCGCCGGCGTGGCGAGCGCTGTCGGCCTGGTCAGCGTCGTCGGCGTGCTCGACGGCCTGCTCCGCGAGGGCCCCACGCCCGACCGGATCCGCGCGGCCGTACCCTCGCTGCTGCTCATGGTCGGCGCGCACGCGCTCCACACGATCCTCCGCTCGGCCGCGACCGGCGCGCAGGGCCGGCTCTCGCCGCAGGTGAGCCAGACCGCGGAGATGCGGCTGCTGGACCTGACCACGCGCGTGGACCTGGCCACGTTCGACGATCCGGACTGGCGCGACGCGATGCAGCGGGCCCGGGACCGCGGCATCGACGCGGCCCAGCGGGTGGTCGACCACGCGATCGAGCTGGGTACCAACCTTGTCGGCCTCGTGGCGGCCGGCAGCGTGCTCGCAGTCCTCCACCCGATCCTGCTGCCGCTCCTCGTGCTCGCCGTGCTGCCCACCGGCTGGGCGGCGGTGCGGTCGGCCCGCCTCGGCTACCGGCAGCAGCTGCGCCTCGTGGCGGTGTGGCGTCGCAAGTGGATGCTCAGCGACCTGCTGGCCGACCGCGAGCCGGCGCCCGAGGTCCGCGCCTTCACCGTGCGGCGATTCCTGCTCACCGAGGTGCGGCGCCTCCTGGACGTGGCGACCGGCGAGTACATGCGCGTCTCCGGCCGCCAGGTGCGCACCAACCTTGTCGGCGCCGCCCTGGGCGGGGTGGCCACCGGCGTGACTTACGCCGTGCTGATCTTCCTGCTCGTCACCGGCCGGATGCAGCTCGCGGTGGGCGGCGCTGCGGCGTACGCGATCAGCACCGGCATCGGCCGGCTCACCCAGGTCGCGTTCAGCATCAACCACCTGTACGAGCAGGGCCTGTACTTCGGCGACTACGAGGGCTTCTGCGCGCTGGCCACCGAGCGGGCCGAGGCGACGCCGCCCGAGCGGGCACCCTTGGGCCCCACGGTGATCGAGCTGCGCGACGTCACGTTCGCGTACCCGGGCGCCGAGACTCCCGCCGTCCGCGACGTCACGCTGACCCTGCGACGCGGCGAGACCATCGCGCTGGTCGGCGAGAACGGCTCCGGCAAGTCCACATTGGCCCGACTGCTCGCCGGCCTCTACCACCCCGACCGGGGCACTGTCGTCTGGGATGGCGTGGACCTCGCCACCGTCGACCCGGTCAGCGTCCGCGACCAGGTCGCGGTCGTGATGCAGGAACCCACGCGGTGGCCGCTGTCCGCCCGCGACAACATCACGATTGGCCGGTACGAGCGCCCCGCCGAGCAGCCCCACGTCGAGCTCGCCGCCCGGCAGGGCGACGCGCACGACTTCATCCAGGAGCTGCCCCGCCGGTACGACACGCTACTGTCCCGCCACTTCACGGATGGCGCCGACCTGTCCGGCGGCCAGTGGCAGCGGCTGGCGGTCAGCCGCGCCTTCTACCGCGACGCCGCGCTGCTGATCTGCGACGAGCCGACGGCCAACCTTGACGCCCGCGCCGAACACGACGTCTACCAACGCCTGCGCGAACTGGCCGCCGGCCGCACGGTCGTGCTGATCACCCACCGCCTGGCCAGCGTCCGCGACGCCGACCGCATCTACGTCCTCGACCACGGCGCCGTCACGGAGGAGGGCAGCCACCCGGAGCTGATGGCACTGTCCGGGACGTACGCGTCGCTGTTCACCCTGCAGGCCAGCGCGTACCAGCAGCCCGACCCCGAAGCCGCTTGAGTCCAGCCCGCGGGCGACTCTCAAGCTGGGCGCACCAATGCGCCCACCGCGTCGGCACCCGGCGAGCCCGGACGGTGAGCAACCGCCCGGATCCTGACGCGGGCTGTCGAGTGACTTTTCCGCGGTCGGGGTAACCGGTCTGTCCACGATGCAGCATCGCCGCGCCGAAGCTCTCAGCAATGCGGAACACGACGGACAGTGAGACCCCGTGCGCGGACACCGGCCGACACGACCCTTGATCAGGGCAACGGTGTCGAGATCTTGGCGGGTGGCGTCGCTCGACTTTCGGAGTTTCGTCGTTTGGAGTCCCTTCGCGGTCAGGGTGAGCCTTCCTAGAGTCCGACGCCGAGGTAGATGTGAGCCGCCGCTACGCCCCAGATTGCCGGCCTCACCCTCCGCGGTCGCTCAGCTCAACCCAGGAACCCGCTCCGGCAGATCTTGGCAAGTTGGCGTCGAAATAACGCGCCAACTCACCAAGATCTCAAAGCGCACACCGCCTGCACCGGATCGGCAGTCACGGACCGCGACGACGGTGCCGAACTGCGGGCGGACTCGCGCACTCGCGCCTCGAAGATCGCAGAAGCACGGAACCTGTCGCACGGCAAGCAAACCCAACTCTCCGAAAGTTGAGGACGCTAAAGATCTGCGGGGTTAGCTGGGCCACCGCGGAGGGTGAGGCCGCGGGAGCAACGGTCCGGACCACCGCGGGCATCGCGGTAGCTCACATCTGCTTTGGGGTTGGGCTTGCCAGAAAGAGCGCGGTCTAGAGCAGCTCGGCCATGCGGGCGGCCTGGAGCTCCCACCGCCACTCGCGCTCGACCCACGCGCGGCCGGCGGTGCCCATGCGCCTGGCCAGGTCGCGGTCGGACAGCAGGCTGGCGACGCGGTCGGCGATGGCGTCCAGGTCGCGGCCGCCCACGACGTAGCCCGTCTCCCCCTCGCGGACCGCGTCCGGCGCGCCGCCGGAGTCGCCGGCCACCACCGGGAGGCCGGTCGCGGAGGCCTCCAGGTAGACGATGCCCAGGCCCTCGACGTCAAGGCCGCGGTTGCGGGTGCGGCAGGGCATCGCGAACACGTCGCCGGCCGCGTAGTGGGCAGGCAGCTCCTCGGCCGGCACCGAGCCGGTGAAAATGACGTCCGGAAGGCCCGCCGCGAGCTTTTCCAATGTGGACCGGTGCGGGCCGCCGCCGACCACGAGCAGCGCGGCGTCGGGCACCCGGCGGCGGATCGACGGGAGGGCGCGGATCAGCGCGTCCTGGCCCTTGCGCGGGACGAGGCGGGACACGCACACGACGACCGGGCGGTCGCCGAGGCCGTGGCGCCGGCGGATCTCGGCGCCGTCGACGCCCGGGTGGTACGCGTCGATGTCGACGCCCGGTGCAAGGCGGCGCAGGTCGGTGAGGCCGTGCAGCGCCTTGTCCAGGCGCACCCGGGTGTACTCCCCAGGTAGGTCACCACGTCGGTGCCGCGCGCGATGCGGCGCAACAGGCCGCGGGCGCCGGGCAGCGCGGCCCAGCCGATCTCGTGCCCGTGGGTCTGTGCCACCGCGCGCTCGATGCCGGTGCGCCGCCGCAGCCCCGGCGCGAGCAGGCCCAGCGGTGCGGCGGCGCCGAACCAGACCGTGTCGCACCCGTAGGCCCGCGCGATCTCGGCCGAACGCCGTGCCGCGCGGCGGGTCGGCAGGAGCATGCCGGTCGCCTCGCGCACGACCTCGAAGGGCTGGTCGGCGTCGAACTTCGCGGCGCCTTTCCACGTCGACGCGTACACGACCAGCGAGCCGGGTGGCTGGCGGACGGCGAGACCGTGCACAAAGGACTGGATGCCGCCGGGGCGGGGTGGGAAGTCGTTGGTGACCAGGAGTGTGGTCATCGCTCGCCCCGCGCGAAGGCGCGCGCGGCCGCCATGCGCTCCACAGTGGACGGGTGCGAGGCGGAGTACAGGTACTCCCAGCGGGGCGGGTCGGGGTCGCCGAGGTTTACCGTGGACAGCCTGCGCTGCATCGACTCGAACGTGCCCGGGTCGCCGGTCAGCACCAGCGCGTGGGCGTCGGCCCGCGCCTCGACGCGGCGGGACAGGAACGCCTGCGCGGGCGCGGCCACGATGCCGACCAGGCTCACGACCGCCACCATCAGCGCGAGCGCGCGCGGCTCGCCCATCGAGTCGACGCCCGCGGTGCGCAGCAGCCATCCCCAGCCACCGAGCAGGTAGAGCGCGACCACCGCGGCGGCGGCGCCGAGCGCGCCGAGCAGGGTGCCGGTGAACACGTCGCGGTCTTTGGCGTGGCCCAGCTCGTGCGCCACGACGCTCGCCACCTCCTCGGGCGGCGCCTCGCGCACCAGCGTGTCGTACACGACGATGCGGCGGGTGGGGCCGAGACCCGACACGTACGCGTTGACGGCGCGGGTGCGCCGCGACGCGTCGGCCACCAGCACGTCCTTGACCGGCACGCCGTCGCGCTGCGCCAGGCTCATCAGCTCGGTGCGCAGCGGCCCCGGCTCCATCGGCGTGAACTTGTTGAAGACCGGCTCGACGAGTACCGGAAGGATGAACGAGAGAAGCACGACGAGCGCGGCCGCCCCGGCGGCGCCGAACGCCCACCACCAGCGCGGCGCGAGCCGCGTGACCGTGTAGAAGCCGAGCAGGGCGATGGCGGCGATGACGGCACTCACCGCGTACGACTTCAGGACGTCGACGGTCCAGCCGGCCCAGGTCTGCGTGGAGAGGCCGTAGCGCACCATGATCGTGTGGCGCCAGGCGGCGAGCGGGAGCGTGATGATCTCGGCGACGAGCACGACCGCGAGGCCGCCGAGCACCGCGCGCGCCACCCAGTGGTCGCCGAACGGGCGCCCCACCAGCTCGACAAGGCGGCTGCCCAGCGGGGTGAACCCGAGCGCGAGCGTCACCGCCAGCCCGAGGAGCATCGCGCCGTAGGACCCCGGGCGCAGCGCCGAGTGGAACTCGCGCCCCTTGCGCACCTGCTCCTGCGGCAGGTCACGGAGCGCGTCGAGCTGGTCGGCACGGGGCGCGGGCGGGCGGTGCCAGGGCACCAGCAGCACGGCAGCCACCAGCAGCGCCACCGCGAGGCCGGCGAGTGCGACGGCCGCCCAGAGCCTAGGGGTCATGGCGCCCGATAGTAGTGCTCAAGCCACGTGGCGTCGCCGGCGTCCGCCCGGCATGAGCCGCAGCGGGGGTCGGGCCGGCTCGGAGATGACCTCCACGTCGAAGCCGGCACGGGCGAAGGTCTCGATCGCGCGGCGCTCGTCACCGGTGAGGTCGGCGCGCTCCGCTGGAGTGTCGAGCAGGGCGCTCAACATGCACCCGCCACACGCGGCTCCCCGAACCGCGCAGGTCTCGCAGTCGATGAGCATGGTCCCTCCTCAGGGTGGGCCGTCTGGCACCGTCCGTGACATCGACGCTATGGGAGGGGTACGACAAAACCGGCTAGACGCGGGACAGGCGGCGCAGGAGGGCGTCGGCACCCAGCGGATACGCACCGTGGCGGCGCACGCCGTCGGCCACCTCGCGGTCGGAGGAGACCACCACGACGGGCCGGCCGGAGGGCTCGGCGCGCACCAGCCTGCGGATCAGCTCGTCGGCGGTCTCGCCCTTGCGGGAGAAGAGCACCCGCACGTTGCGCGGCGCGGGCGGCAGGCCGTGCACCCGCTCGGCGCCGTCGAAGACCACCGTGACCTCGTCGCCGGTCTGCGCGGCGATGCCGCCGAGCCCGGTGATCAGGCGCTTGCGCTGCTGCTCCAGCGACATCTCGCCGAAGCCCCGCTTCGTCACGTTGTACCCGTCGACCACCAGGTGCGCGCGGGGCAGCGCGAGCAGCTGGTCCAGGCGGGCGGGGTCGTCGGCGTCGAGCGCGCGGGTGCTGCTGGACGGCTCGTCGGGCCGGTCGGCGAAGGAGTCGGCCACGAAGTCGGCCGGCCGCCGCTCGGCCGGGTCGAGCGCCAGCTCGCGGCGCAGCCCCACGGCCGCCTGGCCGATCGTCTCCAGCAGCAGCCACAGCCGCGCGTCGTCGACGGCGCGGGCCTCCTTGGCGGTGGCGCGGGCGTTGCCGGCGACGGCTTCGGCCTCGGCGAGCTTTGCGCGCATCCGGCGCAGCTCGGCGTCGTGGTCGGCGGTGGCCCGCGTCGCCCGGCCCCGCTCGGTGGCCAGCATCTCCGTCGCCTTGCGCTCGCGCGCCTGCGTCTCGCGCAGCGCGCGGGTGGCCTGCCGCGCCTCCTCGCGCAGCTGTCCCAGCTCCTCCCGGACGCGGGCCAGCTCGTCGCGGAGCTTTTCGGCCTCGACCTTGGCCACGGCGCGGTCGTGCTCGGCGCGGGCGGCGCGCTGCTCGGCCTCGCGCAGCATGTCGGTCACCGCGGCGCTGTCGGCCTCGGCACGGACCGCCTCGCCGGCGGCGGCGACGAGCTCGCGCCAGCCCTCGGGGCGGGCGAGGTAAGCCAGCGCGGCGACCTCGACCGGGTCGGCGGCGGCCGGGCAGATGCCCTCCAGGACGGCGGCGCCCAGGTCGCCGGCGTCGTCGAGGACGCGACTCGTGATCCGCTGGCGGAAGAGCGGGTCGCCGGACAGCTGCGTGGCGATCATCGGCCCGCCGTGGCGGGCACGGCGGTTGGGCGCAAACTTCGCCACCCGCCGCAGGGCCGCCGGCAGCTCGTCGTTTGGCAGCGTCGGCAGCGCGGCGGCGGTCAGCGAGATGACCCGCTGGCGGACCGGCTCGGGCAGCACAGGCTCCGGCTCGGGCAGCACGGTCTCCGGCTCGGCCTCCACGGGCGCGGCGCGGCTGGCGTCACTTCCGGGGGCATAGGTGGGCGTATCACCCGAAACAGGCTCCGACCCCCCATGAGCCGCGCCACCAGCGGGGCGGTCGTCGGGCGGAACCGGTACGGACATCCCACAAGTCTCCCACCACCAGCGCCATCCCCGCCCGGTCGCTCAGACGATCTTTTGCGCGGTGAAAGATGTCGTACCTGTGTTCTAGCGTGCCGCGCGTGACGAATGTGGACTACGTCCAGGGCACGCTCGACACCCTCTTCGACGACCCCGCCGCCCTCTCCCTTCGCGAGACCACGTTCGTCGTCGTCGACCTGGAGACCACCGGGGGCGCGCCCGACGGGGGCGGGATCACCGAGATAGGCGCGGTCAAGGTGCGCGGCGGCGAGGAGCTCGGGGTGCTCGCCACCCTGGTCGACCCGGGGGTGCCGATCCCGCCGTTCATCACGGTGCTCACCGGCATCACCCAGGCGATGACCTACGAGGCGCCGCCGATCGAGCAGGTGCTGCCGAGCTTTCTGGAGTTCCTGCAGGGTGCGGTGCTGGTCGCGCACAACGCGTCGTACGACGTGGGGTTTCTCAAGGCCGCCTGCGCCAAGCACGGCTACCGGTGGCCCAACCCCAAGGTCCTCGACACCGTCGCGCTGGCGCGGCGGGCGATGACCCGCGACGAGGTGCCCAACCACCGCCTCGGCACGCTCGCCGCCCACTTCCACACGGCGCGCCAGCCCACCCACCGTGCGCTCGACGACGCACAGGCCACGGTGGAGGTGCTGCACGCCCTGATCGGCCGGCTGGGCAGTTTCAAGGTGCACACGCTGGGCGACGCGATCGAGTTCGCCAAGGCGGTCACGCCCACCCAGCGCCGCAAGCGCCACCTGGCAGAGGGGTTGCCGCACGTCCCGGGGGTGTACATCTTCCGGGCCGCCGACGGCCGCCCCCTCTACGTCGGCACGTCCGGCGACATCGCGACCCGTGTGCGCAGCTACTTCACCGCCGCGGAAAAGCGCGCCCGGATCTCGGAGATGCTGGCCGCGGCCGAGACGGTGGAGCCGGTCGAGTGCGCCCACTCGCTGGAGGCGGAGGTCCGGGAGCTGCGCCTGATCGCCGCGCACGCCCCGCCGTACAACCGGCGTTCCAAGTACCCCGAGCGCGTCGTGTGGCTCAAGCTGACCGCGGAGGCCTACCCCCGGTTGTCGCTGGTCCGGGCGGTGGCCGAGCCGGAGGCGGCCTACCTGGGGCCCTTCACGTCGCGGCGTTCGGCCGAGCTGGCCGCGGCCGGGGTGCACGACGCGGTGCCGCTGCGCCAGTGCACGCTGCGCCTCTCGACCCGCACCAAGACGCCGGCCTGCGCCCTCGCCGAGCTGGGCAAGTGCCCGGCGCCGTGCGAGCACCGGATCTCCGCGGAGGAGTATCTGGAGCGTGCCGCCACCCCGTTCCGCGACGCGATCACGGGCGACCCGACGCCGCTTGTCGACCCGCTGCTCGCCCGCATCCGCAAACTTTCCGACGCCCGGCGGTACGAGGAGGCCGCCGTGGTCCGCACCCGCATGGCGGCGCTGCTGCGGGCGGCGGTGCGCATGCAGCGGCTGTCCGGCCTGACCGGCATAGCCGAGCTGGTGGCCGCCCGCCGCCACCAGGGCACCGGCGGTTGGGAGCTGGCGATCGTGCGGCACGGGCGGCTGGCCGCGGCCGGCGTGTCCCCGCCCAGGGTGCACCCCCGGTCCACGATCGACATGCTCCGGATGACCGCCGAGACCGTGCTCGGCCCCACCGCGTCCACTGAGGAAAGCGAGCGGATCCTGTCGTGGCTGGAGCGACCAGAGACACGGCTGGTGCAGATGTCCACCGGTTGGGCGTCACCCATCCGAGGGGCGGCGCGGTTCCGTGATCTGCTCATTCGTGCGGAGAAGGCGGCTTCCGGTAAAGACTCGACCGAAAGCTCATGAGTAAGTAACCATTAGGATGACCGAGACTCACTTAGGCTGTTAGACAAGTGCATTCCTGGGAGCCAACGCCCTATTTTGGGCGTGATCGCGTGAGGGAGGTGTCTCGGTGGACGTCGACGCCGGCCACGGCGCCGCAATCGGACGCGCCCTGCCGACACAGACCTCCGACCTCCCCCTCGCCACTCGGTTGCGTTCCTACCTGTCCTGGAGCTCGTCCTCCGACGACGATCCGGTGACACTGCTGACCAAGACCCACCGCTACATCCATCCGTATGCGGACGCCGGCGTGCTGCGCCGCGGCTACGCGATCGCGGAAAACATGCACCGGGGCCAGTTCCGCAAGAGCGGCGAGCCCTACATCACCCACCCGCTCGCCGTGGCGCAGATCTGCGCCGAGCTGGGCATGGACACGACCACGCTGGTCGCCGCGCTGCTGCACGACACGGTCGAAGACACGACGTACACGTTGCAGGCGCTCGACGGCGACTTCGGTCCCGAGGTGGCCCACCTCGTCGACGGCGTGACGAAGTTCGACAAGTCCTTCTACGGCAAGGCGGCCGAGGCCGAGACGATCCGCAAGATGATCGTCGCGGCCGGCAAGGACGTGCGAGTCCTGATCATCAAGCTGGCCGACCGCGTGCACAACATGCGCACCCTCGACGCCCGCTCCCCCGCCTCCCGCGCCCGCATCGCCAGGGCCACGCAGGAGGTGCTGGTGCCGCTCTGCGACCGGCTGGGCATCCAGGCGCTCAAGCGCGAGCTCGACGACATCGTGCTGATGCACCTGCACCCGGAGGAGTTCGAGCGCATCGACGACCACGTGCGCAACCGCCCCGACTGGGCGGGCTACCTGGAGACGGTCGTCAGCGCCACCCGCGCCGCGCTCAAGCGGGGCAAGGTCACCGCCCTAGTCGCCCCCCGCCCCCGGCACTACTACTCGATCTGGAAAGACACCGTGGCCGGCAGCCACCGCGTCCCGTTCGACCTGCCCCGCATCGTGGTGGTGGTCGACGGACCGGAGGGCGACTGTTACGCCGCACTCGGCGCGATCCACGGGCAGTGGCGGCCGGTCGCCGGCCGGTTCAAGGACTTCATCGCCTCCCCGAAAAACAACCTCTACCGCTCGCTGCACACGACGGTGATCGGGCCTGACGAGCGCACGGTCGAGGTGCTGATCCGCACGGAGGCGATGCACCGCGCCGCGGAGTACGGGATAGCCGCCAACTACCGCTTCAAGCGCCCCGCCGACCGCAACGAGTCGGTGCGCCTGGACGAGCTGTCCTGGCTGCGGCGGGTGCTCGACTGGGAGCAGGAGACGTCGGACGCCGCCCAGTTCCTCCAGTCGCTGCGGTGCGACCTGGCCGAGGCGCAGATCCTGGTCTTCGCCGAGGGGCGGCAGGTGCTGCTGCCGGCCGCCGCCACCCCGGTCGACCTGGCCTACGAGCTGTCCTCCGAGACCGGCGACCACTGCCTCGCCGCAAAGATCAACGGCCGCCTCGCCCCGCTCGCCTCCGAGCTGCAGGACGGCGACGTGGTGGAGATCTTCACCGAGCCCGCGCACGGGCCGCAGCGCGAGTGGCTCGACTTCGTCAAGTCGCCGCACGCGCAGATGCAGATCAACCGGTGGTTCGCCGACCATCAGGAGCCGGGCATCAGCATCTCCGACAAGGTGCGGCTGGGCCGGGCGACGATCGGGCTGGCGCTGCGCAAGCACAACCGCGGCCTGGCCAGCGAGATGCCGCTGCGCACGCTCGCCGACGACCTGGGCTACCCCGACCTCGAGACGATGCTGGTGGCCGTCGTCGACCGCGCGATCTCCCCCGACGACGTCGTCGATCAGCTGATCGCCCTCGTCGACCGGCGCGAGTAGACATCCGGCTAGCCTGAGACGGTGAAAGCGCTGCGCGCCACTACGTACGGGGTTTTCTACCGGCTGCCCATCAGCGTGCGGCGCTTCATCGTGCGGCGCGTCGTCCCGAAGTACATCGTCGGCGCGGTCTGCCTGGTCCGCGACTCGGACGCCGGCGACGAGCGCCTGCTGCTGCTCCGCCAGCCGCCGGGCCGGGGGTGGAGCCTGCCGGCCGGCCTGCTGCAGCGGCGCGAGGCGCCGGTCGTGGGCGCGGCCCGCGAGCTGGCCGAGGAGTCCGGCATCAAGCTGCGCCCGGAGGACCTCCGACCGGCCGTGCCCAACGCGGTCGTACACGCCCGGGGCTGGGTCGACGTGGTCTTCGAGGCGTCCGTGCCGGCGTCCACGACCACGCTCGAGGTCGACGGCGCCGAGGTCTACGAGGCCGAATGGCACCGCCTCGACGACCTCCCCCAGCTGACCCGGGCGACGGCGAAGCTGCTCGCGTACTACGGCATCGGCCCGCTCGCCGACCAGCCCGGCCCGTGGGCCGCCCTGCGGTGAGCGACCTCTGCGCGGTGATCCTGGCCGCGGGCGAGGGCCAGCGGCTGCGGCCACTCACCGCCCGCGTGCCCAAGGCGCTCTGCCCGGTCGGCAACGTGCCGCTGCTCGACCACGCGCTCGCCCGGGTCGCCCGGCTCGGCTTCGCCGACCCGGCCACGGTCGCGGTCAACGCGAGCTACCTCGGTGACCAGGTGGTCGCCCACGCCGCAGGGCGGGCCCACGTCTCACCCGAAGACCACCCTTTGGGTACCAGCGGTGGGGTGGGCCGGCTGCGTACCTGGATCGACGGTCGGGGCGTGCTGGTGGGCAACGCCGACGCCTACCTCGCCGGCAGCGGCGCCGACCCGGTCGCGCTGCTCGACGGCTGGGACGGCGAGACGGTGCGCCTCTTCGGCCAGCCCGCGCCCGCCGAGCCGTACGCCTTCGCCGGCCACCGCTTCGCCGGCTTCTCGCTGCTGCCGTGGCGCTACGTGCGCGACCTCACGCCCGAGCCCGCCGAGCTGGTCCGCACGGTGTGGCGGCCGGCCGAGGCCGAGGGGGCGCTGGAGGTGGTGACCTTCACCGGCACGTACCTGGACACCGGCACCCCCCGCGACTACCTGGCGGCCAACCTCCACGCTGCCGGCGGCGGCGACCTGATCGCCCCCGACGCGGTGGTCACCGGCCGCGTAGACCGCGCGGTGGTCGGCGCCGGCGCCGTCGTCGAGGGCGCCCTGACCGGGGCGGTCGTGTGGCCCGGCGGCAGGGTGGGCCGCGACGAGCACTTGGTGGACGCGATCCGCGTCGGCGCCGACTTGACGGTCTCCGCGTAGCTTCACCCGCTCGTCGGGGGCGTTCCTCTCGGTGGGAGGTCGCGCGCGCACCACCTCCGCGGCGTCATCGACGAGACCGCGATCTCGCCGCGGTCGTCTTCGGCGCCTTGTCGGTGCCATCCGTCGGGATCGCCGTCGCCGCCGTGGGCTTCGGGCTCTACACCCTCCTCACGTGAGCCGGCGGGACGCCGAAACGGATAGGGTGAACGCGTGATCACCGCGATCGTTTTGATCGACTGCGCCACCGACTCGATCCCCGAGGTGGCCGAGACCCTGGCCGCCCTGCCCAACGTCAGCGAGGTCTACTCGGTGGCCGGACATGTGGACCTCATCGCGATCGTGCGCGTGCGGGAGTACGAGCAGATCGCCGAGGTCATCGCCGGGTCCATCAGCAAGACGCCCGGCGTGATCGACACCGATACCCACATCGCGTTCCGCGCGTACTCCCAGCACGACCTGGAGGGCGCGTTCGCGATCGGCCTCGACGATGCCGACTGACGAGGAGTACCTGCAGGAGCACCTCGACCTCGGCACCGACCGCATCGGGCTGCAGATCTACCCGGAGCCGGAAGGCGTGCCGGACGCCCCGGTGGTCGTGGTGTGGCCGGCGATGGGCGTGCGCGCCCGCTACTACCGCCCGCTCGCCGCGTCGCTGCGCCAGGCCGGGCTCGCCGTCGTTGTGGCCGACCTGCGCGGCACGGGTGCCAGCACCCCGACGCCGAGCCGCTCCTCGCGGTACGGGTACGCCGACCTGGCCGCCGACGTCGGCGCGGTGCAGGAGGCGCTGAAGCCGAGGCTCGACGGCCGGCGGCGCCTGCTGCTCGGCCACTCCCTCGGCGGGCAGGCCGCGCTGCTGCACCTCGCCCTGCACGACGAGTCCCCTGTGGACGGTGTGGTGCTGGTGGCGGTGGGGCTGCCCTACTGGCGTATGTACCCGCGCCGCCGCCATGGCGTCCTGGCGATGACCCAGTCGATCGGCGCCACGAGCGCGCTATTGCGCGTGTGGCCGGGCTGGGGCTTCGGCGGCCGGCAGGCGAGGGGCGTGATGCGCGACTGGGCGTACACGGCGCGCACCGGCCGCTTTCCCCAGCTGGACGGCGTCGACGTCGAGGCCGCCCTGCGCGGCGTGCGGACGCCGGTGCTGGCGATCAGCGTGGACCACGACCAGTACACGCCGCACGAGACGCTCGACCACCTGTGCGCCAAGCTCGCGTCGGCGCCGCTGACGCGCGAGCGCCACTCGATCGACGGTGCCGACCACTTCACCTGGGTCCGCTCCGCGGACGGCATCGCCGCCCGCGTCGCGGAGTGGTCCGGCACCTGACCCACCGATCCGGGAGGTCCGCCACGCCCGCGTGGTCGCTTCCCCGTCTTCGCCACTGATCCAGCGGTCGCGCCGCGGGTGCACTCAAGCTGGGCGCACCAGGCGCCGACGGACCGACGCCAACCACTCCGCTGGCTCCGCCCCGCAACGACATCACCGCCACGTCACGACCGGCCCGGTGCCGAGCCACTCGTCCGAGGGGCCGCACCGCGGGGACGCTCTCAAACTGGGCGCACCAATGCGCCCACGGACCGACACCGCGGACGGTGAGACCGCAGGACCAACGGTCCGGATCACCGCGGAGGGCGGGGCCACCGGGACCAACAGACCTGACGACGGGCGGCGAGGTCACCGGGCGGCGTCCCGACCATCGACGGCTAAGCCACACGCGACAGAGCCCCGACCATCCACGACAAGACCACCCAGCGACAGCCCCGACCACCGATAGCGACGCCACCACAGAGCGAGGACCCGCGACCGCGACGAAGCCACCGGCGACCGAATCCCGCGCCGCCACGTAGGGCGAGGCCGCCAGAGCAACAGCCGCTAACCCACGCACGGTGACGCCGCAGGAAGCAGCAGCCCGGACCACCACCGAGCCCGAGGCCGGCGGAACAGACAGGCCGGACCACCGCGCACGGTGACGCGGCGCGCAACGGCCCCGACCACCGCGCACGTGACGTCGCAAGGACCAACGGCCCCTGACCCACCGCGGACGGTGAGGTCGCCGGAGCAAGAACCTCGGCCACCGCGGACGGTGAGGCCGCGGGAGCAACGGTCTGGACCACCGCGGACGTCGCGGTAGCCCAAAGCTTCTGGAATTGTCTAGGGCTTGGCGGCGGCCGACTGGGCGGTCTCGATCCAGCGGTCGAGCGTCTTGGCCGCCGCGCCCGAGTCGATGCTCGCGGCGGCGCGGGACAGGGCCTCCCGCATCGCCTCCAGCGGCTCGCCGGGCAGGCCGGCGTGTGCCGCCAGCGCGGCCGCGGCGTTGACCAGCACCGCGTCGCGGACCGGGCCGGGCTCGCCGGCCAGCAGGCGGCGGGTGACGTCGGCGTTGAAGGCGGCGTCGCCGCCGCGCAGGTCGCCGGGCGCGGACCGGGGGATGCCCAGGTCGGTCGCGTCCAGCACCAGCTCGGTGACGGTGCCGCCGCGGACCGCCCACACGCGGGTCGGCGCGGCCGTGCTGAACTCGTCCAAGCCGTCTTCACCGCGCATGACCAGCACCGAGTCGCCGCGCTCGGCGAACACCCGGGCCATCACCGGCGCCATGCGGGTGTCGAAGCAGCCCACGGCACCGGCACGCGGACGGGCCGGGTTGGTCAGCGGACCCAGGAAGTTGAAGACCGTGGGCACGCCCAGCTCGCGCCGGGGCACCGAGGTGTGGCGCATGCCCGGGTGGTAGCGGGCGGCGAAGCAGAAGGCGATGCCCACCTCGGTCAGGCAGTGCGCCACCTGCTCCGGGCCCAGGTCCAGCGGGATGCCCAGAAACTCCAGCAGGTCGGCCGCGCCGCACGCGGAGGAGGCGGCGCGGTTGCCGTGCTTCACCACGCGGACGCCGGCGCCGGCGACGACCATCGCGGTCATCGTGGAGATGTTGACCGTGTGTGCGCGGTCGCCGCCCGTGCCGACCACGTCGACAGCGTCCGCTCGCACGTCATCGGGGAGCTGGACAAGCGCGGCGTTGGCCAGCATGGCCTCCACCAGGCCGCTCAGCTCGGCCGGGGTCTCACCCTTGGCGCGCAGCGCCATGGCGAAGCCGGCGATCTGCGCCGGCGTCGCCGAACCATTCATGATCTCGCCCATCGCCCAGGCGGTGTCCGCGGTGGACAGCTCCTCGGCGCGCAGCAGGGCGGCGATCAGGTTGGGCCAGGTCCGCTCGCCCACGGTGGCCTCCATCAAGATCCCCGCCCGGCCTCCGGGCGGGGTGCGGCAAGGTCAGGCGGCAGCGTGGGAACGCAGCAGCCCGGCGACGGTCTGCCCGGTGGTAACCGGGTCCAGCGGGTGCAGCAGGGTGCCGTCCACCTGCGCATACGCCGCGAGCCAGCGATCAGCTGCCCGGGCGATGACGACGCAGGTCGGAGGAGCCTCCACGAAGTCGTCCTTGATCTGGCGCGCTATGCCGATGCCGCCGCCGGGGGTCGCCTCGCCGTCCAGCACCATCAGATCGATCTCGTAGTCGTCGACCAGTCGCACGCACGCCGCGTAGTCACTGGCCTCGACGAACTCCACCGACAGGTCGGCCGCCGGCCGCGGCCCGATCGCGAGCCGCATGCGGTCGCGCACCTGAGGGTCGTCGCTGTAGAGCAGGACGGTGTACGTACGGTCGGTCATCGCGCTCCCACATTCCTACCCGCGCTGGTCCTCCCTTGGCGTGCCCGCCTAGGGACGACCACCACCAACGAGGGATGTAACTGCGGCCTGATGGTACCCGGAGTCACTGAGCGGCCCCCGCCCCGGTGCGGGCGGCCTCGGCGGCGGCCGCGGCCTCCTGGCGATCCAGCTCGCGGTCGATGCGCCGCGCCTCCCGCTCGGACTGCTTGAACCACTGCACGAGCAGCACGCCGATCATGGTCACGGAGACGAACTCGCCGCCGGCCCAGAGGATGCCGCCGGCCACCTTCTGGTCCGTCCACGGGTCGGCCCAGGTGAGGCCGAGCGACGGGTACCAGTCGCCGCCGAGCAGCGTCGTGCTCTGCATGATGGTCAGCCCCAGCACGGTGTGGAACGGCACCGACAGCACCATGAGCAACGCCCGCCCCGGGTACGGCCACCGGCCCGGCAGCGGGTCGAGCCCCAGCAGCGGCCAGAAGAAGAGGCACCCGGTGAGGATGAAGTGCGCGTGCACCACCTCGTGCGCGAACGTGTTCGACAGCGTCAGCCGGTACAGGCCGGTGAAGTAGAGCACGAACGGGTTGGCGACGAAGAGCGCGTACGCCACCAGCGGAAACGAGAAGACGCGGGCGACCCGGCTGTGCACAAGGGCCAGCAGCCGCCGGCGGGGCGCGCCGCGCAGCACCCGCAGCGCGAGGGTGATCGGGGCGCCGAGCGCCAGGAAGATCGGCGCGACCATGGAGAGCACCATGTGCTGCACCATGTGCACCGAGATGAGCGTCGTGTCGTACGCGTGCAGGCCGCTGACCGTCACCGCGGCGATCGAACCGAGGCCGGCGCCGATGAAGAGCACCGTGCGGGACAGCGGCCACTTGTCGCCGCGTGCCCGCAGGCGGTGCACGCCGTACAGGTAGAGGCCGGCCGCCACGACCAGCATCACCGCGATCCAGCTGTCGAGGCTGGCCTCGGTGAAGACGGCCGAGACGGTGAACGGGCGCACGTTTCGAGGCTAGGCCACGCCCGTCCGGAGGCGGCACCGGGCTCTGCCAGCTGGCTCGCTCCGCTCGCTGGGGCCCCGGATGCCGGCTCAATTCGGGCAGGCCGCTCCGCTCCCAGCTCCGAGTTGAGCCCGCCCCGGCACCCACGACACACCGTCGTAGGTGACCCCGACGCAACGTCGTACTACGAGGTGGCGATAATGACCGCGTGACTGCGGCCTCAGCAATTGACAAGAGCCGGATCCACTCGCTGACGCGGCCCAACATGGTCAGCGTCGGGACGATCGTGTGGCTCTCCAGCGAGCTCATGTTCTTCGCGGCGCTCTTCGCGATGTACTTCTCCATCCGCGCCGCTGCCCCTGAGCAGTGGGAGAAGCACACGGAGGTTCTCAACCTGCCGTACGCGACGACCTTCACGCTGATCCTTGTCGCATCCTCGGTGACCTGCCAGTTCGGCGTCTTCGCCGCGGAGCGGGGCGACGTCCACTCGCTGCGCCGCTGGTTCACTCTCACGTTCGTGATGGGGCTCATCTTCGTCCTGGGCCAGGCCAACGAGTACCGCCACCTCGTGCACGACGGCGTGAAGATCAACGGAGACGGCTACGGGTCGATGTTCTACCTGACCACCGGCTTCCACGGTCTGCACGTGAGCGGCGGCCTCGTGGCGTTCCTGATCTTCATGGCCCGCACCACCATGGGCCGGTTCACGCCGGCACAGGCGACCTCGGCGATCGTCGTGTCGTACTACTGGCACTTCGTCGACGTCGTCTGGATCGCGCTGTTCTCGATGATCTACCTGCTTCAGTGACGAGGTTGTCACGTTCCGCCCGCTCGGTTCGTCCCATAGTTATGAAGGACATCTGGCATGACTTCTGACACCCCCGGCGGCCTGATGGCGCGGCTGCGCCGCAGGCGGTCACAACCGCGCAGCCGGGTGCGGCGGCGCCTGGGCACGGTGGTGCGCCTCACTCTCGCGCTGACGCTCGCCGGCGGTGTGTACGCCGTGTTCGCTCCCGGCCTGTCAGCCGACGACACGCCGCAGCTGTCGACGGCGGCCGAGGAGGGCAAGGCGCTGTTCGACCAGAGCTGCATCACCTGTCACGGCCGCAACGCGCAGGGCGTGCAGGACCGCGGTCCCAGCCTGATCGGCGTGGGCGCGGCGGCAGTGGAGTTCCAGGTGAGCACCGGACGCATGCCGATGGCGCGGCAGGAGGCGCAGGCGCCCCGCAAGCCGTCGATGTTCACCGACGACCAGACCCGCCAGCTCGCGCAGTACATCCAGGAGCTCGGCGGCGGCCCGCAGGTGCCCGACGGCGACCTGCGCGCGCCCAGCGACGACGACGAGGCCATCGCCCGCGGCGGCAACCTCTTCCGGATCAACTGCTCGTCCTGCCACGCGTTCGGCGGTGGCGGTGGCGCCCTTTCCTCCGGCAAGTACGCGCCGAGCCTGGACAAGGCCACCGACCGCCAGATGTACGCGGCAATGCTGACCGGCCCGCAGAACATGCCGGTCTTCGGTGACAACCAGCTGACGCCGGAGCAGAAGAAGGAGATCATCTCCTACGTTCAGGAGTCGCTGAAGCAGGACAAGGACCCGGGTGGTTGGGGCCTTGGCCGCTTCGGCCCGGTGACCGAGGGACTCGCGATCTTCCTCGTCGGGATCGTCGCGCTGGTGTTCGCAGCCCTCTGGATTGCGGGGAAGTCATGAGCACGCACACACACGACCACGACGTCGAGCGGGAAGAGATCGACCTCTACGATCCGCGCCTGTCGCGATTCGACATCGTCCGCGAGGGCGCGCGGCGTGACGGCATCGAGATCGTCCACTACGAGGACCCGTTCCCGATCAAGGGCACCAAGGCCGAGCGCCGGATGGTCCGGGCCGTAGCGTCGTTCTTCCTGCTCACCGGCCTCGCGGCGACCGCCTTCCTGATCATCTACATCTGGTGGCCGTGGGAGTACGAGCTGGGCTCCAACAACACCAAGCTCTACACCCCGCTGCTCGGGCTCACCCTCGGCATCTCGCTGCTCGGCATCGGCTTCGGCATCCTCGCCTGGGGCAAAAAGCTGATGCCTCGGGAGATCGCGATCCAGGACCGGCACGACGGCCCGTCCGACCGGGCGCAGCGCAAGCTGACCGGCGAGACGATGGCGTACATCGTCGACGAGCTGGGCATCAAGCGCCGCAAGACGCTCGGCCTGGCCGCGCTGCTCGGCCTCGCGCCGGTCGGCCTCGTCGCCGCCGCCCCGCTCATCGGTGGCCTGATCAAGGACCCGACCAGGGACCGCATCCTCTTCCGCACCGGCTGGGACCCCGCCGCCAACGGGGGCCGTCCGGTGCGCCTCACCCGCGAGGACGGCACGCCGATCCGGCCCGAGGACGTCAGCGTCGGCGGCCAGATGACGGTCTTCCCCGGTATCCCGAATGGCGCTACCAACGAGCACGCCGACTCCCCCACGCTGCTGATCCACCTGCGGGAGGGCGACGCGCAGAAGACGCTGGACAGCGCCAAGCCGGTCAACGAGGGCTCCCAGTGGGAAAACTTCGTCGCGTACTCGAAGATCTGCACACACGCCGGCTGCCCCGCCAGCCTGTACGAGCAGCAGACGAACCGCCTGCTCTGCCCGTGCCACCAGTCGCAGTTCCTGATCACCGACAACGCCCGACCGATCTTCGGGCCCGCCACGCGTAGCCTTCCGCAGCTGCCCATCACGGTGGACGAGGAAGGGTACTTCGTGGCAACGTCCGACTATAAGGTGGCTGTTGGGCCAGCATTTTGGGAGCGGCCATGAAGCGCCGGAAGGTAGACGTCAGCGCGGTGCCCGCCAAGGTCGGCGGAGGGCTGGACGACAGGTTCCAGGCGGCCACACCGCTGCGCAACATCCTCAACAAGGTCTTTCCTGACCACTGGTCGTTCCTGCTGGGCGAGATCGCGCTGTTCTCGTTCATCGTCCTGCTGCTGACCGGTACGTTCCTGACGTTCTTCTACGACCCCTCGCTGAGCACGACCACCTACGACGGCAGCTACGCGCCGCTGCGGGGCGTGCACATGTCACAGGCGTACGCGTCGAGCCTCAACCTCTCCTTCGACGTGCGCGGCGGCCTGATCATGCGGCAGATGCACCACTGGGCGGCACTGACATTCATGTCGGCGATCGTGGTGCACATGTTCCGGATCTTCTTCACCGGCGCGTTCCGCAAGCCCCGTGAGACAAACTGGATCATCGGCTCGCTGCTGTTCTGGGTCGGCTTCCTGGCCGGCTTCACCGGCTACTCCCTCCCCGACGACGCGCTCTCCGGCACCGGCCTGCGGATCGCCTCAGCGATCATGCTGTCGATCCCGGTCATCGGCTCCTGGGTAACCACGTCGATCTTCGACGGCGAGTTCCCCGGCACCGTCATCATGGGCCGCTTCTACATCGCCCACGTGCTACTCATCCCGGGCGCACTACTCGCGCTGATCAGCGTCCACCTCGGCCTGGTCTTCAAACAGAAGCACACCCAGTGGCCCGGCCCCGGCCGCACCGAGCACAACGTGGTCGGCGAACGCTTCGTGCCGCGATACACCATCAAGCAGGGCGGCTTCTTCATGATCGTCTTCGGCGTCATCGCGCTGATGGGCGGTCTGTTCCAGATCAACCCGATCTGGCTCTTCGGCCCGTACGAGGCGTTCACGGTCTCGGCGGCCAGCCAGCCCGACTGGTACGTGATGTTCCTCGACGGCTCGACGCGGCTCTTCCCGGCCTGGGAGATACGTTTCGACCTGTGGGGCTGGGGCGACGGCTACACGATCCCACCGATCTTCTGGCCCACGGTGGTGTTGCCTGGCATCTTGACGATGCTGCCGCTCGCCTATCCGTTCATCGAGGCCAGGCTGACCAAGGACCACCGGGCGCACAACCTGCTACAGCGCCCGCGTGACGTGCCCGCCCGCACCGCGCTCGGCGCGATGGCGATCGCGTTCTGGCTCGTCCTGACGCTGTCCGGCGGCAACGACGTGATCGCCGACAAGTTCCACATCAGCCTCAACGCGATGACCTGGGCCGGCCGCATCGGCCTGCTGATCGCGCCACCACTGGCCTACTACATCACCTACCGGATCTGCCTTGGCCTGCAACAGCACGACCGCGAGGTCCTCGCACACGGCGTCGAGACCGGCATCATCCGCCGACTGCCGGACGGACGCTTCATCGAGGTACACCAACCGCTCGCGCCGGTCGACGAGCACGGCCACGGCAGCCTGGACTACGCGGGCTGGGTGGTGCCGAAGAAGATGAACCGGCTCGGCGCGCTCGGCCCCGCGATCCGCGGCTTCTTCTTCCCGATCGAAAAGCCCGCCGAGGCCCCGGTCTCGCCCGGCCACCCACCGGTCTCACCGCGGCCGGACCGCGAGGAGATCACCAAGTAGTCACCCGTACGGCAGGAGGCCGCGGTCCGCGTCAGCGGGCCGCGGCCTTCTCGTTTCGCGCGTCCGGCATGATGGTCGGGACAGCGACTGGCGGCACGAGGATGGGTCTCAACCATCGGGGAGCCGGCGTCGCGGGCGCCGACCGCCTGGGTGCCCGCGCCGAGGAGCGCGCATGCCCACCACCGCCCGTCTGCTGCCCGGCGCACCCGTCGCCGAGGCCGTCATGGCGCAGACCGCGGCCAGCGTCGCCGCCCTGCGCGAGCGCGGCGTCACTCCAAGCCTCGCCACGATCCTGGTCGGGGACGACGACGCCAGCGCCGGCTACATCCGCATCAAGCAGCGCCAGGCCGCCGAGCTCGGCTTCGCCTCACCGCACGAGCACCTGCCGGCCACGGCCACGCAGGCCGACCTGCACCGGGCCATCGACGGCTTCAACGCGGACCCGGCGGTGCACGGGCTGCTCGTCCAGTACCCCGTGCCGTCCCACCTGGACTACGACGCGGCGCTGCAGACCATCGACCCGGACAAGGACGTCGACGGCATGCACCCGCTCAACATGGGTCGCCTCGCCGTGGGCCTGCCCGGCCCGCTGCCGTGCACGCCGGCGGGCATCGAGGCGCTGCTCGCCCACTACGAGATCCCCGTCTCCGGCCGCGAGGTGGTGATCCTGGGGCGGGGCGCCACGCTCGGCCGCCCGCTCGCGATGCTGCTCGCCCAGAAGCGCCCCACCGCCAACGCCGCCGTCACGGTGGTGCACACGGGCGTGCCGGACTGGCCCCGGTACACCCAGCGGGCCGACATCCTCGTCGCGGCGGCCGGCGTGCCCGGCATCATCCAGCCCGAGCACGTGCGGCCCGGCGCCGTGGTGATCGGAGCCGGCGTGCGGTACGCGGGCCGGCGCCTGCTCCCCGACGTCGACGAGGCCTGCGCCGAGGTGGCCGGCGCGATCACGCCACGGGTCGGCGGCGTCGGCCCCACGACGGTGGCCATGCTCTTCCGCAACGCCGTACGGGCCGCCGAGCGCACGTAAGGGGCAGCCGTTCGAACATGTGCGCGACACGCCGGTCGGATTTCCGACATCTGGCGTGCGGGTCGTGGCAGCGTGAGAACCACAACCGGGTAATTCCCGCTTTCCTAGCAGAGGAGAGACCCGTGCGAGAGATGCACTGTGCCATCTGTCAGGCCGAGATGGCCTTCGAGGCCCTGCCCGCCGAAGACGAGAGCGCCGACGAGTTTCCCGAACTGCTCTGCACCGGATGCGGCACCGCGGTGGTTGTCGCACCGTTCACGCTGCGGGTGTGGCTACGCGACAAGGGCAGCGCCATAGCGCCACAGCAGCGCCGCGCCGCCTGACCTATATCGGTTGGACCCCCGAGGGCTTTACGGGCCACCGTGGCCATGTGAACGACGCTGAACGGCGGGTCTGGTCCCAGCTCCCCGCCGGCACCCGCGAGTCGCTGGCCGGGCTCTCCTCGTCCGACCTGCAGACGCTGCTGCTGTCGGTGGCCCGCGCCCGCGCCTCCCGTGTACGCCCGGCCGACCTCGTGCGGCGCTGGCGCGAGGACCGGTTCGTGCGCCCGGCGGCCAGCGACCCGCGCGCGCTGGCCGACCTGGAGGCGCGCATGTGGCGGCTGCTGCCCGCCGACTTTGAGGGCGTGGAGCTCTCCCCCGTCGTGCCGCTCGGCACCTGCGCGGCGGTCACCCCGCAGAGCCAGGACAGGATCGTCTCGACCGTGCGCACCGCCGAGGTGGTCAGCGACTCCACGAACGCACTCGCCATCGAGGCGGCCCACCGCCGCCTGAGCCAGCCGGCCGGCGGCGAGGTGCACGTAGCCGCCTGCCACCGGATGCTGCGGGCCCAGCGCTTCCCGGCCGGCTTCGGCTCGCACTTCCGGCTATTCGCGCTTGTCTCCAGCGCCCGCGACACCGGCTCCGGCACCACGCAGGCCCGGCTGCTCACCCGCCACCTGCGCTACTGGCACAGCGTCCTGCCGGCGGAGGTCGAGCCCCGCCTGCTGTTCACGATTTTCGACAGCCCGGTGCTCCGGGAGCGCGTCCGCGACACCGTGGCACCCGCGGTGCCCGTCACCGAACTGCCGGATCGCGAGCACGGCCGCGGCTACTACGTCGAGGGCGCCATCCGCATCGCCGCCGGCAGCGACGAGATCGGCGACGGCGGCTTCACGACGTGGACCGCGCAGCTGATGGGCAACGCCAAGGAACGCTGCCTGGTGTCATGCATCTCCACCGAACGCCTGGCCGCCCTTACCGCCCGCACCGGCCCCGCGGGTTGATCAGGGAGTTGGTTGGCGTGTCGCCCGGCGCGTCCGCCCACAAAGTCCCTGATCAACGCCGAGAGAGAGGGGCCGCCGCGCCGCGCCACGCGGCGGGCCCGCGCAAACCTAGTGCTCGGCGGTGCGGCGGGTGCCGGTGTAGTACTCGAAGAGCAGGCCACACGTCGCGGCGGTTACCGCGATCATGCCGGCCGCCAGCAGCCAGACCATCCAGAAGACAAGGCCGAGGCCGGCCACCGTCGCGGCGAGTGCCAGGCCGAAGGGCCAGTAGCTGCCCGGGCTGAAGAAGCCGATCTCGCCCGCACCCTCGGCGACCTCGGCGTCGGGCCGGTCCTCGGGGCGCGGGTCGATGCGGCGGGAGACAAACCAGAAGAAGCCGCCGCACATGCTGGTCAGCAGGCCCGAGAGCAGGAGGGCGACCGTGCCCACCCAGTCGAGCTCCATGTCGTACCACGTCCACCAGGCGTAGACGGCGCAGGCGACGAACAGGAACGCGGACACGATGCCGAAGATCCGCCACTCAGTCTTCATCGCGCAGCCTCATTCTCCGCCGGACGGGTTGAAGTTCGACACGGTGCGCTTGGTGTCGAACGGCTTGGTCGTCGTCGCCAACGGCTCCTCACCGATCGAGGTCAGCGCCTCCTGCGTCGTGGCACCGTCCCGCTTGGCCTGCAAGAAGCGGTCGAACTCGTCCGGCGAGACCACCCGCAGCTCGAAGTTCATCATCGAGTGGTACGTGCCGCACAGCTCGGCGCAACGCCCGACGTACGGCCCTTCCTGGTTGATGCTCTCGACCTCGAAGACGTTGCGCACGTTGCCGGGGAAGACGTCGCGCTTGAAGAGCAGCTCGGGCACCCAGAACGAGTGGATGACGTCCTTGCTCGTCTCCTCGAAGCGGATGCGTCGCCCGGTCGGAAGCACCAGCACCGGGATCACGTCGCTCGAGCCGAGCGTGGAGGCGACCGTGTTGGCGTCCTCACCGGCGCCGTCGCGGTAGTTGAACTGCCAGTTCCACTTGAAGGCGACAACCTCGACGGTGACCATGTTCGGGTCGTTCTTGACCCTGTCCACGTCGGTCTGCACGACCGCCGTGTAGTAGAAGAGCACGCACACGACCAGGATCGGAGCGATCGTGTAGAGGAACTCCATCGGCATGTTGTAGCGGGTCTGCACCGGCAGCTGGTCGCCCCGCTTGCGGTAGCGCACCACGCACCAGAAGATCAGGCCCCACACCAGCGCGCCGACGGCGAGAGCCGCGATGACCGAGCCGATCCACAGGTCGTACATCCGGTTGGCCTGCGGCGTGATGCCGTTTTCCGGCCAGCCGAACCCATCGAACGCCGAGCCGACGTCACAGCCCCCAACAGGGACAGTGCCAGAGCGCCGGCGCCGAGCCCGGCGAGCCGGCCAACCCGGCCCGTCTGGCCGTGCGCACCCCTTGCGATCACCTGGTCCTGCCTCCCTAGCAGTGCCGTAGCGAGCAAGCCGCACATTACTCGACCATGCATCTACTACACGTCGTGGGGGTGGGTAGCGTCGCTGGCATGCAGGCGTTCTTTGACGCGGCGGCGGGCGCGCCGCTGCACCCGGTCGCGCGCCAGGCGCTGCTCGCCGCCCTCGACGACGGCTGGGCCGACCCCGGCAAGCTCTACACGCAGGCCCGCCGGGCACGCCAGCTTCTCGACGCGGCCCGGGCCGCGACCGCCGAGATTCTGGGGGTACGCGACGACGAGCTCGCCTTCGCACCGGACGGCACCGCCGCGGCGCGGTTGGCGGTCGCCGGTGCCCGCATCGGTCGACGCAGGGTCGGTTCCGCGGTCGTGCACTCGGCGATCGAGCACTCCGCCGTGCTCCACGCGGCCGCCGACGGCGGGGTGAGCGTGCCCGTCGACCGCCTGGGCCGCCTCGACCTCGACGCCTGGCGTGACGCGGTCGGCGGCGGCGGTGTGGCCCTGGCCGCTCTGATCAGCGCCAGCCACGAGGTGGGCACGCTGCAGCCGGTTGCCGAGGCCGCCGAGGCGTGCGCGGCGCACGGGGTACCCCTCTATGTGGACGCCGCCCAGTCGGTCGGGCGGGTACCGGTGCCCGACGGCTGGTCCCTGCTCACCGCGAGCGCCCGCAAGTGGGGCGGCCCGGCCGGCGTCGGGCTCCTGGTCGTGCGCAAGGGAACGCGCTGGGTCTCGCCGTACCCCCAGGATGGCGGCCGGGACACGGGCCGCGACCTGCCCGCGATCGTCGCCGCCGCGGCCGCCCTGCGTGCCGTCGCCGCGGAGCAGGCCGCCGAGGCCGCGCGCCTGGCGCCCCTGGTCGACCGCATCCGCAC